>NZ_JBFTOQ010000011.1:0-206744 GCF_056398045.1 Cupriavidus sp. 05L411
GCATCGGCTCGCAAGCAACAGAAGTGGCGATCCGCGTAGGCGTGCTTAACCGCATGGCGGCTCTTGCACGCCCGAAGTCCGTCCACATCGTCTGAATTTCGGATCACAGGAGTCTCTGTGTTTTTAAGTCCGATTTATGCAACAACGCCACGTGGTGGCGGATTCAGCGGGCTATTTTTGGGCTAAAACTCGCATTAACCAGAAAGCGGACCACGGTTCAAGCGACGAGGATGTGCGTGCCTGCTATCTTCTGGTTGGTGGTGCAGGCGGTTTGCCAGAACGCAAGCAGTTTTTTCGCTATGCCAATTTTATTCTTGGTGATGGGGAGAGCATGCCCACGGCAGGGGGGCTGTTGCGCCAAACGGAGGATGATCAATGATTCGTCGCATTATCGCAGCATCCGGGCTGCTCTTATACTCGATAGCCTTTGCGCAATCGGCAACTGACGCAGCTCGTCTCCACAGCATCGGAACCAATCGTAGTTCCGCCAAAGTGGAGGAGCAATGTGGCATGTCATTGCATACTCCAGCTTTGAAAAGCGTCGCTGATCAAACGATCGGCTTCGGCTGCACCAGTTCATATAAAAATGGTGGCCATGCCGTCATGGCAATGAATTTTGACTACGATCCGAATTTCAACGCCCGTGGGGCCGATCACATTAGTTTCGTCGTCGAGGAGATTGGTATCGAAAAAAAGCTGGCTGCTAAAGGACACAGCGTATTCAGATTGAAGCCTGGTGATAGTCTGCCGATCCTGTCAATGGCTTCAGCATACAGAGAATCAGACTGCAATGAGCCGGTAATAAAAACTCAGGTGACACCTATTCAAGGCAGTAACTGGCACGGCTGGATTGCTGAAGAAACATTCGCCAAAGCGCGCGGACGTTGCAGGCCGACGAAGGAATATACATCACGCTATCGCTGCATTCACGTCATGGTTGGCAACGAAAAGATGACGGCCCAATTAGATGCCGTGTGTCTGCTACGCAAGCGCGAACTTAGCCTGGAAAATGGATTCAGTTACGACCTGTTTATGGAGATGCTTGGGACGCTCCATTTCATGGAGGAGTAAATTTAAAGTCAGGCTAATGATTGCCGGTGATTTCTCTGGATTGCCGTTAGGTCTATCTGCATTTTTGTAGCTGAGGCATCTAATGAATATGCCAACGTTGTTGATGTTGAATGTAGTAAATGGAATAGGATTGATCGTGCGTCGTGCGAGATATTATTAAGATTTCAGTGCCCTTTATGAGGTCCTATATTCGCATCGATGATGAATTATCAATTTGAAAAAGTATCGTTTGATGAAAATATTGACTCGACAGCGTTAGCCAGTGCGATCAGAAATGTCACGTTTTGTGTGAATGCACAGGCGGTTGGGTTTGACGAACGACTAAGGCTCACAAGACACGCGTATTCGTATCTTTCCGATATGGTCGATGGATTTTCAGTTGACTTCAAGCTGATAATGGATTGATTGATGAAATTATTATATTTGGCCGTGCTTGCGCTGATGTGTGCGGTTTCATCCCCCACCGCATTTTCGGAGTCGAGGTGTAATTTTGAGTTGCCTGAGAGCAGGGAATTTAAATTTAAGATGATTTCTAATTGCTATTATGAAATAGAAAACCACACTAATTATGGTGGGGATAATTATCTCTCCCTTGATGATAGGCATGGCATTGATATCCGTGATATCAGATGCTGACAGATTATACTTGGATGATGGGAGGTACTATTTTTCATACGAAGAAATCGATGGCCAGAATTTTACTCGACACCAGATAGAAAATTATCCGGCTCGGCACGTATTTGTCAGTGGAATGGAGGGGTATATAGGTGAGTGGGTCGGATTTATGCAGATGCTGCCTAAATACAAGAGGAATGACGGCTATTCACTGACCGCAAAATGCGTATCAATTGCGCTGGGCGATAAAAAAAATGTCCTGACAACAAAATTTTGCGCTCCAAATACATCATTCTGGGAATGATTTTATTAAAAAATATGAGGCTCTAATTTTGAAAGATAGGCTTGCCAAACAAGTAGGTCAGTAGAGAGTGATGACGTACAACCCATTGTGTTATGCACATCTTTTGCCCAATTTCCGAGCACATCGTTAGGAGGCGCATTGACAGAAGGGCTTCCGGGCTGCGGTGGCCGCACAGAGTGGTGCCCGGCGGCGTCGCTAACCGCGCGCGCGGTCCTTGGTTCTGGTTTGGCGCGGCGGGCTCGCCCAACGGCTTGCTCCTTCTCGCACTTGGCATTGCACGTGCTGGATACGAGCAATCACAGCTACCGCTGTGTTCACGTAATGGTTGGCAACGAGAAGATGACGGCCCAATCAGATGGCGTGTGTCTGCTACGCAAGCGCGAACTTAGCCTGGAAAATGGCTTCAGTTACGACCTTTTTATGGAAATGCTTGGGACGCTCCGTTTTATGGAGTAACCGAATTCAGAAATATTCGGAATTCATGATGAAAAATACTTCCGGAGATTTCTGGAAATATATGTGGGCAGACAATGCCTGCTCCACTGAGATAGGAAAGGATCCATGATTCGGCGCATTATCGCAGCATGCGGGCTGCTTTTATATTCGATGGCCTATGCGCAATCGGCAGCTGACGCGGCTCGTCTTCGCAGCATCGGAACTAATCGTACTTCTTCCAAAGTGGAGGAGCAATGTGGCATGTCATTGAGAACCCCGGCTTTGAAAAGCGTCTCTGATCAAGTGATTGGGTTCGGGTGCACAAGTTCATATAAAAACAAGGACTATGCCGTCATGGAAATGGATTTTCAATACGATCCGAACTTCGACCCCCGTGGGGGCGATAGCGTTGCCTTCATCGTCGAAGGGATCGGTATCGAAAGAAAGTTGACTGCTAAAGGCCACAGCGTATTCCGATTGAAACCCGGAGATAGCCTGCCGACGCTGGTGATGAGTTCAGCATACCAAACATCAAACTGCGGTGACCCGGCAATAAAAACCGAGGTAAGGCCGATCCAGGGCAGTAACTGGCATGGCTGGATCGCTGAGGAAACCTTTGCCAAAGCACGTGGACGTTGCAAGCCAGAGAAGGAGTACACATCACGCTATCGCTGCGTTCATGTCATGGTTGGCAACGACAAGATGACGGCCCAATTAGATGCCGTGTGCCTGCTACGCAAGCGCGAGCTTAGCCTGGAAAATGGCTTCAGTTACGACCTGTTTATGGAAATGATTGGGACGCTCCGTTTCATGGAGGAGTAACTGTGAAAGTCGGGTGTGTACGGCGTTTATGCAGACGGCGTTTGGAAATACCTATGGGAAGGCAATTTTTACTCTTGGTCGCCCCAGTATTCGGCTCAGCATAAAAAAAAGAATTGATGACCATGCGCATGATCGATAGATTGCTCCTCGTTCCGTTGATTTTGGCTTCCTGTGGCGTTTTTGCGGAAGATTCGACAATCGCATTCGCGCCGACTCCCGCTACGAGGGCCGTCTTGAGAGTCGACGGTCATTCAGTAACCTTCGATATTGTGGACCTTGAGAAAGGGGTTCATCGTGGAAAAATTGACCTCGAAACGGAAAACCCCATTCATATCGCCATTGATGATTACAGCTTCGATGGTCGGAATGGGTTTTCCATTTGGTCTGTCGATGAGGGGATGGGTGTTTATACAATTCATAGGGTTTTTCTTTATTCAATTGGCCAATCTACGTTTGTGGAGGCGTACCCGGCGTGTGGGGGTCAGTTTATCAACCTGAAGGTTGATAAAAAGAGGAGGCGGATTATTAGTATGTACTATGAAGAAAATATCCCAAGGCTGTGTAAGACGCGTCTGCCGGAAGTCGGAAACCGAATGCCATGATGGGGTTTTCATCAAGGCAGATAAATGATCTGAGGCGGGCAATGCGAAACCGTATTCGAAGGGGCGAAAAACGGGGAAGTGGCGATGAGAAATCGATAGTCGCCTCAGGCGTGTTTGGGCGACGGGGCTCACGTGGCAGGGGGACGATCGCCATGGGCAACGTGTCGCTTCCGGGTAAGGATGGCAAGCTGATTGCGATACGTTATCGACGCGTCGCTATTTTGTTTTTGATGTGGATGTGTGGGCTTTCTTGTGCTGAATCGATCACAGATAGGGATTTCAGTATCGAGATAAATTCTGAGCCGGGGATTGTTATAAAAGGGTCCGGCTTTCGGAATCGTTGCTTGGTCGAAAAAAAGCCGCTTGGTATAAGGCTGAGTTCTGACCGGGAATTGGTGATTGTGTCGGGGACTTCATATATTCCAGTGGATAAATTGATGGGATGTAAGCCAGATGTGGTCGTTCGCGCAAAGAAGGCGGCTCCTCATGTCGGATTTTTATCAGGCGTAAATCTGCGGGCTGGCATTTATGCATCTCTTGTTCCTGTTTCCTTGAGCCCGATGAATTTCCTGGTGGTTGTTGCGAAAATCGGTAGCGATAAAAATATCGTTAATTTACCTGGTTTTTATACGTCTGGCATGCGTTCGTCAAAAATGCGGAGGGAAGCATCTCCAAATGTCTTGCCAGTGATTTCGCTCGACGGTCGTTATGTTTCTCTTGATTTGCATAGTTGTGGATCTAGTGAATACGTTGACGTTGTTGACATTAAATCGGGTAAATGGACTCGGATTGAACGTGCGTCGTGCGAGAAATCATTCAACTTTCAGTGATTATGATGAGATCCCCTATTCGCGTCGGTGATGCATTGGAAAACGGCGGTTCCGTAACGACCGCCTCGTCGGAAATGATGTTCATGGGCCGGCTTCTGGCGTGCCTCGGTGACGAGGCACTCTGTGCGCGGCATGGGAGGACGACGATTGCCGAGGGCAACGCCTCGTTTCCCGGCAAGGGCGGGAGGCCGGTCGCCATGCACCATCACCGCTGCGCGTGCGGCTGCCGGCTGCTTTCGTCGCTGCAAAACGTGAATATCGCCTGACGATGGCGGTCGATCTGGCAGCGGTGGGCTTGCCGAGCGCCTACCCCGCGAACAAGCCGCGCCTTGTGCCGTGGCTTATCGGCTGGGTGCTGTGCTGCGGGATTGGTGGCGCGGCAGCGCTGTTGCTGTGGCCGGCGGGCACGCCCGCGCGCGGCCCGTGGTTCTGGTTCAGCGTGGTGGGCCTGCCCAATGGCTTGTTTCTTTTCACGCTTGGCATTGCGCGTGCCGGATACGAAGCGATCTGGTTCCGGGCGCATTACCGGAACATGCACCGGCGTCAATGGCTGAGTCACCGCGTGCGCTATGCGCAGCAGCCATTGCAGGTACTCGGTATTGGGTATTGCCTGCCGCTCAAGAGCGAGCCGCTTTCGGCGGCCCTGGCCGGGACGATGACCTTGATGGAGGCGCAGTCGCCCCGCACTGGTTCCGGAACGATCGTGCATAGCCGGTTTGCAGATGACGATCCGCTGTTTGCGGAGCCGAACGAAGAGGAGCCGGTGCCGTTGACGGATGAAGACATGGCGGACGTTGCCGGACGGCGGCTGAGCGTTGCGCCCGCGCCCACGCGTGAGCAAATTCCGCCCCTCGTGCGGATGCTTGCGCAGACCCTCGACACGCTCGGCCCAAGCCTGCATGCGTTGTCGCAGTACGGCGCGACTTATGCGCCCGCCGTGCGTGTGCTCGCGTCCGCCGAGTGCGCCGATATTCGTGTGCAACAGGTCCGCCACGCCCTGCGGATTGCCGGATTGCCTGCGCTTGAGTGCATGGCGGTGCCGGCCGGCAATGGCCTGCTCGTAGCCGATGCGTGGCTCGACGCTGGCGAGAAGCGGCCGCTGCTGGTGATTGCCGCGCGGTGGCACGATGCGCCGCCCGCTGGCAGTACCGAAGGCGGCGTCGCCGTACTGCTCGGTCCTGGTGTGTTTCAGCTACCTGAGCCGGTCAAGGTCATGGGGACCCTGCACCGGCCCGTGGCAGGCGAGCTGGATGCGCTCGCTGATGTGCTGGCGAACGCCGTGATGTGGGGCAACGCCGAAGCCCCGGCCGTCCATCCCGCCTGGATCAGCGGGCTGGACGCCGCGCACGATACGGCTCTGCTGTCTGCACTCGGCAGCGCTTCGCTGAGTGGCGTCACCAAGCTGGAAACGCAGCGCCGGCCCGATAGCGTCATCGGTCACGCGGGCGCGGCAGGCGGCTGGCTGTCGATTGCCGCCGCCGTTGAGTCGGGGACTGCCGGCCCGCACCTGATCCTTCACACGCCCGAGCACACGCAAACCGCACAGGCCGCCATCCTTTACGTGAGCCCCACAACCGATCCCACTTCGCCGTATGACGAATCCAACGAATAACCTCAAGGCACTGGCACCGCGCGACGACTCCTCCGGTGCCTCCGGCTCGCTCGCCACCTGGGGGCTGGTGGTGGCCGCCGTCGCGTTGGCCGCACTTGCGCTCGGTCTGGTCTGGCTCAAGGGCGATCAGTTCTATGTGCCGACGCTGGACGCCAAAAAGACGGCCTCGATCTGGATTCTCGCGGTACTGGCTGGGGTCTTGATCCTGCATCCCGTCGCACTGGGACTTGGCGCATACAGCGTGGCAGGCCGGCTTTTTCGCCGGGAGACCGGCAGCCGGCAGGAGGCCATCAAGGGCACCTCCGCGCTCAAACGTGATGCGCGCCTGCAGTACCTGTGCGAAGACCTGCGTGCCTCGCACGGCTGGTTCTGGCGCTACCGGCTGCCGTGGCTGCTGGTGAGCGGCAGCGATACGCTGGTCGACACCGTAGCCCCCGGCCTCAAGCAGGCGGGCGTGATGCATATCGCCGATGCCATTCTCGTGCACGCGGCGCCCGACGGCATGGATGCGGGGCTGTGGCGCAAACAGGTCAGGCAGTTGAGACGCAGGCGTCCGGTCGACGCCGTGGTGCAGGTGGTGCGCACGGGTGAGGGCATCCGGCCCGACGCCGAGCTTGCACGCACGCTCTCGACCATCGCAACCGAGCTCGGCTGGGCCGCGCCCGTGACGTTCCTGCATCCCGTGCCGACGACCGGCCGCCAACCCGAGACGTTCCAGGCCATCGGCGCCTTCCTGACGGGTTCATGCCACCGTCGTGCTCCGGGGCCTGCCAATGCACTGAACGACCAGCTTACGATGCTTGAACAGCGCACGGGGACGATTGGCGTGCCACTGTGCTACGAGTCGACGCGCATGCCGTACCTCGCGCAGGTATCGCAGTACATCGGCGGGCAACGCGAGCGGATCGTGGCCAGTTGGGATGCGTTGATGGCCTCGAAGTGGCTTCGCGCACCGCTGCAAGGCGTGATGTTCGCGCCGGTGTTTGCCGCGAGCCAGCAGGTTGCGGTACCGGTTCTGACGCCGGCCATGGCCGCGTCGGCTGAAGCGGCCCGGCCTGACGTCTCCGGCATGGCGCTGCGTGAGCAGCCGGCCTCGCTGCGGCCCACGTGGCAGGAGATTGGCCGCAGCCAGCGCCGGCATCGCGGCAGGCGCATCGGCTTTTACTGGCCGAACGCGCTCGCCGCGCTTGTCACCGTGGCAGCGATCGGCTGGTGCGTGGCGATGACAATCTCGTTTGCCGGCAACCTGCAAGGCATCCGGCAGGCGCGGGCGAGCGCCGATGCAGCCGACGCAACCGTTGCGGCTGCGCCCGGCAGCCCGGCTGCCCTGCGCGCGCAACTCGCGCTGCAGCAGCGCATTGAGATGCTGGAGCATCGGCAGCAGCATGGCGCGCCGTGGCATCTGCGTGCGGGCCTGAACCGCAATGACGCGATGCTCGATGAGCTGTGGCAGTCGTACAGGACGGTCGCCGAGCGCAACCTGCAGCGCCCGGTCGTGCAGACCCTCCGGGCCACGCTCACCGATCTCGCGCAGACGCGCGCCGATGCGTTGCAGAGTCACGATGCGCAGCGGCGCGGCTATGACGCGCTCAAGGGGTACCTGATGCTGGCGGAACCGCGCCGCACCGATCCCGCGTTCCTGACCGGGCTGATCGTCTCCGCATGGCCCGCACCGGCTGTGATGCCGGCCGGCGAGTGGCTGGACACGTCGCAGCGGCTCGCCAGCTTCTACGCAGCCCACCTCAAGGCGCACCCGGAATGGCGCGTCAACGCGTCCGATACCCTCGTGGCCGAGGCGCGCAACACACTCGTCAACCAGATTGGCCTCGCGAACGCCGACGACACGGTCTACCAGAACGTGCTGGATGACGTGCGGGGCAAGTACGCGGATGCATCGCTCGCGACGCTACTCAACGGCACGGACGCGCGTGGGCTCTTCACCACGACGCGCACGGTGCCGGGCGTCTTTACGCGCGCGGCGTGGGACGGCATGATCGCCGAGTCGATCGACAAGGCCGCTCGCGAACGGTGCGTGCATGGGGACTGGGTGCTGGCGAACGGGGGGGCGGCACAGTCGGCGGACGCGGCCGTCGTGCAGGGGGCCGTGACGACGAGCGCACGGCAGGAGCAACGCGCCACCGACGATCTCAAGGCGCGGCTGACCGAGCGCTATTTTGCGGAATACACGGCCGCATGGCAGGGCATGCTCAACAGCATTCAGTGGCAGCCGGCGGCGAACCTGAACGATGCGATCGACCAGCTCACCCGGCTGACGGACGCGCAGACGTCACCGCTGATCGCGCTGATGCGGTCCGTGCAGTATCAGGCACAGGCGGGTCGTCCGCAGCAGGCGCTGGCCGACACACTGGTGCGCAAGGCGCAAAGCCTGATCGGCGGCGATGGCAAGGCCCAGGCCCCCGCCGTCCATCCTCTGGACAAGGCATTTGGGCCGCTGCTCGCGCTGATGGGCGACAGTAGCGGCAGTACTAGCGCTGGCAGCGGAGATGGTCACGGCGGGAATGCCGCCAGTGCCGCCACGACGCTGAACGGGGTGAGCCTCGCGCGCTACCTGACGGTTGCCACCACGATGCGCCTGAAGCTCCAGCAGGTGGCGGCGAGTCCCGATGCGCAGGCGATGGCCCGCTCGCTAGCGCAGGCCGTGTTCCAGGGGAAGCTCTCGGAACTCGCACAGGCAAAGGATGACGCAGCGCTCACCGCCGCGAGCCTGGGCACGCAGTGGTCGGGCTTTGGCGACGCGCTGTTTGCGCGACCGCTGGACACGGCCTGGCAGACGATCCTGCAGCCGGCCGCCGCGAGCCTGAACGAGGCGTGGCGCGTGAGCGTCGCTGCACCGTTTGCGACCACCTTCAGCGGCCGCTATCCGTTCTTCGATACGAATGCCGATGCGTCGTTCGCCGAACTGGGGCGCTACGTGCGGTTCGACACGGGACTGATCGCGCGCTTCATCACGACGCAACTGGCCGGCGTGCTCAAGCCGCAAGGCGACCAGTGGGTGCCCAATGAACTGGCGCCGCAGGCGTTGCAGTTCGATCCCGCGTTCCTCGCCGCGATCCGGCAGTTGTCCACGCTCGGTGCCCAGATGTACGTGCAGGGCGATGCGGGATACCGCTTCGAGATCATGGCATTGCCGACCCCGAACGTCACGCGTTCGGCGCTGTCCGTCGACGGCAAGCAGATCGTCTACTTCAATCAGCGCGAAGCGTATACGCCGCTCGCGTGGCCCGGCAATGGCCTGAACGGCCACGCGGGCTTGACGTGGCAGTCGGTCAATGCCGGCACGCGCCAGGCGTTCGAGTCGACCGGCGACTGGGCCTTCCTGCGTCTGCTGGCGAAGGCCGAGGTCAAGCCGCTCGACAGCACGCGCTATGCACTCACGTGGAAGGCGTTGGACAAAGATGCGGACAGCGAGCCGCTGCGCTACGTGCTGCGCACGCAGGTTGGCGCGGGTCCGCTGGATCTGCTCAAGCTGCGCGACTTCAGGATGCCAGAGCGCGTCTTTATCGTCGGCAACGCCGGGACGGCGCCGGTTCTGCCTCCTTTGCGACCGGAGATGACACCATGAGTGACGAAGACAATCCGCTGCTGAAATATTACGAAGCGGAGATGCGCTATCTGGGCGAGGCGAGCAGGGAGTTCGCCGCGGCGCAGCCCGATGCGGCGCGCCGGCTGGGCCTGACGCGCCTGGGTGAGCGCGAAGGCAGCGTGGAACAGCTCTACCAGGGCTTTGCGTTCCTGATGGCGCGGATGCGCGCGAAGCTCGATGACGCGCTGCCGGAAATCACCGACCCGCTGATCGACAACCTGTGGCCGCACGCCGGGCGCACGATTCCGTCGCTGGCGATCCTCGAATGCGTGCCGCGCGCGGGCGAGGCACGCGTGCTCGGCACACTGCCCGCGGGCACTCAAGTGCGCTCAAGCCCGGTCGGCCCCGAGGGCACCGTATGCGCGTACCGCACCACCCAGCCCGTGCGCCTGCTGCCGCTCGAGCTGGTGGAGGCAGGCCCAGCGGTGCGCGCCGACGGCCGCAGGGTGATCCGCATCGCGTTCGAACTGCCGCATTTTGACCAGCGCCCGCTCGATGACCTGGCGCGCATCCGCTTGTACCTGCATGGCGACCGGCCGACCGCCTCGGCGCTATATGCGGCGTTGACGCGCCAGGTCGACGCGATTGCAGTGCGCATGGCGCGGATCCATGATGGGCGCCCGCAGCCCCTGCCGCGCATGAGGTTCGAGGTGGCGGGCTTCGGTCCTGAGACGCGGCTCTGGCCGTCTGACCACGAGCGGCGCAACCGGGAGCTGGATCGCGAGCAGACGATGCTCGAGTACTTCACGTTCCCCGAGAAGTTCCATTTCGTGGACCTGTGCGGCTTCGATGCGGCGAGCGTGCCTCCGGGCGAAACGCGTATCGAATTCGAGGTCCTGCTCAAAGGGCCGCTCGCTGGCGACGTCGCGTTTGGCACCAGCAACCTCCGGCTCTTCTGCACACCGGTGATCAACCTGTTCGAGATCGATGCGCAGCCGCTGCAGCCCAACGCGCACGATCGCGACTACCTGGTGCGCGCGCCGGACGCCGACGGCGCGCACATCGAACCCTACGATGCGCTGTCGGTTGCCGCTACCGACCTGAACAGTGCGGAGCAGCACGCCTACCGGCCCTTCAAGGCATTCCAGCACCGCGGTGGCATGCTGCGGCACGAGGCGCCCGAACGGTATTTCCATGCATCGCTGGGCTTTGGTGTGACCGGAGGCCGCCAAATGTGGATCACGCTGGGCGGCAACGTATGGGACAAACTCGGGGACGCCCCCGGCAGCCCGCCCGATACGCACGTGAAAGTGCGCGTGCTGGCGAACAACGGCACGTTGCCGCGCACGGCGCTGCGCGAGTCGACGATCACCACGCTCGCATCGGGCGCGGGGGACGTCGGCAGCGTTCGCAACCTGACGCGGCCCACGCTGCCGCTCTATCCGCCGAGAGACAGGCAATACCCGTGGCAGGTCATGTCGCACTTCTCCGGTCACGAGTTCAATGCACTGGACACGGATGTGCTGCGCGGCGTGCTTGCCCTGTACGACTGGACCGGGCGGGACGACAACGCGAAGCGCATCGCGGCGATCCGGCGCGTCAGGCTCGACCAGCGGGGCGTCCTGCGCAAAGGGGGCATGCTGCGGGAGTTCGCCATTCATGTGGAGATTGATCCGGCGGCCTTCGCCGGCCCAGGCGACGTGGTGCTGTTTGGGGACGTGCTGAGTCACTTCGTGGGGCGCTACGCCAGTCTTCACTATTCGGTGCGGCTCGTGCTGGTCGCGAACGGCAAGGAGACTGCGTATCCCGCCACCGAATTCACAGGGTCGGGGTTCTGATGGCAGTGAAATACGTGACGTACATGACGGACCTGGCGCACTTGACATTGCGATGGGTGCGGCGATCTGCGGTCTCGCTGGGGCTGACAGGAGTGGTCATGGTGCTGGCTGGCTGCGGTGCCTGGCATGCGGTCAAGGACACGACGGTGGCGGCGACAAGCGCGGTTTTCGTCGCGAAGGTCAAGCAGATGAACCTAGTGATCGTGAGCCGCAGCGCGCTGAATCAGGATGCGCGCGGCGTGTCGTTGCCGGTCGTGCTGCGTATCTACCAGTTGACGGACGCCAAGGCGTTTGAAGCGGCCACCTACGCGCAACTGCTCGAAGGTGCCGGCGACCCGCTGAAAACGGATAGCCTCGGCCGCACGGAAGTGACGCTTGGCCCCGCCGCAACGGTCGGGCTGTCGGAGCCGATGGCTGATGATGCGCAATACGTCGGCGTCGTTGCGTTTTTCCGTGATCAGTCGGGCGCCGAATGGCAACTGGTGATTCCGAAAGTGCGATGGAAGAAGGGCGATCCGGTAAAGCTCGCTGTCACGGACAACCGGCTCGAACTTGAGCCAACGCATTGAACGCTTTGAAGTAGATCCCGCTTCAGCCTACCTCGGCCTGCTGGCCAAACTCCTCCAGCAGGCTTGCGCGATGCTCGTCCAGCCTGGGCGAGCGCCGGAAGCGGCTCGCGCCTGCCTGGCTGCCGATCTTGATCGGGTTGCCGGCCAGGGTGATCGGGCGGTCCTCGCCGATGCTGGCTTGCAGCAGCATGCCGCGCGCTTGCACGTGCGGGTCCTGCACGATGTCGGCCACGCTTTGCAGCGGGCCGTGCGGCACGCCGGCGCCTTCCAGCGTGGCCGACCAGGTGGCGCTGTCCGTATCAGCCAGGCGCGCTTCCATGCAAGTCTTGAGTTCGGCGTGGTGCTGGTTGCGCGCCACCACGGTGGCAAAGCGCGGGTCGGCAGCCAGTTCCGGCAGGCCTAGCGCGGCGCATAGTTTCCGGAACAGGGTGTCGTTGCCCGCCGCAATCACGATGAAGCCGTCAGCGGTCTTGAACATGTCGAACGGCGTGATGGAGGGATGGCGCGTGCCCAGCGGCGCGGGCACGGCGCCGGTGGCGGAGTGGCGCGCGATGGCGTTTTCCAGCAGCGCGACCTGGCAATCGAGCATGCCGATATCGACGCGTTCGCCAAGCCCTGTGCGGCTGCGCTTGAGTAGCGCGGACTGAATACCAATGGCGGCATAGAGTCCCGCGCCAAGATCGCCGATGGACACGCCGACCCGCACCGGGTCGCCGCCGGTCTGGCCGGTCACACTCATCAGGCCGCCCATTGCCTGCACCACCATGTCGTAGGCGGGCCGGTCGCGGTAGGGGCCGGTCTGGCCGAAGCCGGAGATCGAGGCATAGACCAGGCGCGGGTTAGCCGCATGCAGGGCCTCCCAGGTAAAGCCAAGCTTTTCCATCACGCCGGCACGGAAGTTCTCCACCAGCACATCGGCGCCGGCGATCATCGCCGCCAGGACTTCACGGTCGCGCGGGGATTTCAGGTCGAGCGCGATGGATTCCTTGTTGCGGTTGACCGAGGCGAAGTACGCCGACTCGCCATCCACGAACGGGCCTACATGCCGGGAGTCGTCGCCGCCTGCGGGGTTCTCAATCTTGATCACGCGCGCGCCGAGGTCGGCCAGCATCATGGTGCAGTAGGGACCGGCCAGCACACGGGTCAGGTCCACCACGGTAAAGCCCGCGAGCGGGAGGTTTGCGGCATTGCGATTCATGGAAATCCTTTTGAGCCGGGAGGCCCCGGGTACATCGAACGAGTGCAGGAAGGGCGTGCGGCTTAATCGATCCTGGCGCCGCTGCTCAGAGTCAGGTCTGCCACGGTCTTGCCTTCGCGCTGCGCGAACTGCCGGAACTCCGCGGGCGATGCGGACGGCGAGACTTCCTCGCCGCGGCCGGCCAGCCTGGCCCGCAATTCCGGCTTGGCCAGTGCCCTGGCCGAAGCGGCGAAGAGTTTCTCGATCACGGCGGGCGGCGTTTGCGCCGGGGCAAACAGGCCGTACCAGTTGGTCACGTCGTAGCCTTTGATGCCGGCTTCGGCAATGGTTGGATAGTTCGGCAGCACGGAAGAGCGCTTGGCGGAGGTGACGGCAATGCCGACCACCTTGCCGGTGTCGATCATGGCCTGCACGGAGGCCGGCGTGGCAAAGGTGAACTGCGCGTCGCCGGCGGCCACCGCCTGTGCGGACGGCGCGCCGCCCTTGTAGGGCACGTGGGTAAGCTGGACGTCGGCCAGCTTGGTGAACTGCACGCCGGCCAGGTGCGTGATCACGCCGTTGCCGGAAGACGAGTAGTTGAGCGCGCCGGGGTGCTGGCGGGCTTTCGCCAGCAGGTTGGCCACGCTGGTGATGCCGGATTCCTTGTTGGCCGCCAGCAGCAGCGGCGAGACGGTCAGCCGCGTGATGGGCGCAAAGTCCGTGGGCTCGTAGCGGATGTTCTTGTAGAGCACCTTGTCGCCGCCCATCAGGCTGGCCGAGGCGATATACAGGGTGTAGCCATCGGCCGGCGCCTTGGCCACGGTCTCGGCGGCAATGGTGGTGCCCGCGCCAGGCTTGTTGTCGACGATAACCGGCTGCCCGAGTTCCTTGGAGAGCGCGTCGCCATACAGCCGCGCCACGTTGTCGGCGCCGCCGCCAGCGGGGAAGCCGATCACCACGCGGATCGGCTTGATTGGGAAAGCGTCCGCCGCCAGCGCGGGGCCGGCCAGAGCGGATGCGGACGCTAGCAGGAACAGCAGGGTTGGGTGCCGCTTGATCATCGTTGTCTCCGGGTTTTGTTTTTTGCTTTCTGTGTTCCGTGTTCCGTGTTCCGTGTTCTGCTTTCCGCGGCGCGCCTACCTGCCGGTGAATACCGCGGCGCGTTTCTCGCGCCAGGCGGCCGCGCCCTCGCACAAATCCTCCGACGCCCCGGCCCGTGCGATCTCGCGTTCTAGCGCGGCTGTGTCCAGCGCGCCGCGCGCGATCTGGTTCAGGGCCTGCTTCATGCCCAGCAGGGCAATGGGCGCCATGCCGGCGAGCGTGGCGCTGAGCGCGTCGACGCGATGCGCCAGGGTGTCGGCCGCGACGATCTCGGTCAGGAAGCCCACCTTGAGCATTTCATCCGCATCGAGCCGGTCAGCCGTCAGGAAGAGGCGCTTGGCGGTGTCCACGCCCAGCCGGCTGACATAGCGCTCCAGCCCGCCCCGGTAGAAATGCAGGCCGAGCCTGGCCGCTGGCATGAACATGTCGCATTGGGGCACGCCCACGCGGAAGTCGCAGGCCAGGCACAGATCCGTGGCGCCGCCATAGACGCCGCCGTTGACCGCCGCGATGGTGACCGGGCGAGCGGCTTCGATCAGGTCGATCATCTCGCCGAAGGCTGGCGCCCCCGCCTCGTCGGCGTTGGCCAGCGCGCCGATGTCGTAGCCGCTGCAGAAATACTTGCCGGTACCGGTGAAGCGCAGAACCAAAACACTCTCCATCGCATTGATGGAGTTGATATGCTCGCGAAGTACCAGCAAATCGCGCGGACTTAGCCGATTCGCCACTTCGGGGCGTTCAAAGGTGATGGTTGCAACGCTTCCATCGATGCTGAGCCGGGGTTCACCGTGTGTTTGCATATAAGATTGATGTTTAGATATATTGAGGTCGATTCTAGATATGCCAAAGGAAGCATCAAATCGAGGTTTACCCGTGCAGTCCCTCCAGGACCGGATCCGGGAGGCGATTGAGGAAGAGATTCACGCCGGCAAGCTGAAGCCCGGATCGCAGCTGGACGAGCGTGCGCTGGCCGAGCAATTCGACAGTTCGCGCACGCCGGTGCGGGAGGCATTGCTGATGCTGGCGGCGCAAGGCCTGGTGACGATCGTGCCGCGCGCGGGGATCTTCGTGCACAAGCCAACCGTGGCCGAACTGGTGGCAATGTTCGAGACGCTGGCTGAGATGGAGGGCGTGGTGGCCCGGCTGGCAACGCAGCGCATCAGCGAGGCGGGCAGGGCGGCGCTGTCGTCGGCGTTCGAGCATGGCCGGGCCTTTGTGGAGGCGGCCGATACGCCGGGCTATGTGGATGCCAACCGCGATTTCCACGACGTGCTCTATCAGGCTACAGCCAACCCTTATCTGGCTGAGCAGATTCGCATGCTGCGGCGGCGGCTGGCGATCTACTGGCGCCATCGCGGACTCATCAACCCCGCTCGCGTGCCGAGTTCCTTCCAGGAGCATGGCGTGATCGTGGCGGCGGTACTGGCGGGCGACGCGGATGCGGCGGCTGCCGCGATGCGCGCGCATCTTTCGGCGGGTGGCAAGGCCGTCGCCGATCTGGTGCTGCTGGCGCAGGACGCTTATGACGAGCCGGCCGCCACTGCGGGAGCGCGCTGAGCCAACCGCGCCGCGCCGAACGCGCTGGCGCGGCAACTGGTAGCATCGCAGATGGCTTGTCTGGCGCCCAGGGGTGTCCGGCAACATCTGGTCAAGGAGGCGGCGGCGCTGCCTCCGCTTCTCAACGCTGTTTTCCCGAGTCTCCCGCTTCGTGTCCGCCGAACCCTATTTCTACGAGCCCGCCAACGGGCATGGCTTGCCCCATGATCCCTTCAACGCCATCGTCGGGCCGCGCCCGATCGGCTGGATTTCGTCGCGCGCTGGCGATGGGATCGTCAATCTCGCGCCCTATAGCTTCTTCAACGCCTTCAACTACACGCCGCCCATCGTGGGGTTTTCCAGCATTGGCTACAAGGACAGCGTGCGCAATATCGAGCAGACCCGCGAGTTCTGCTGGAACCTGGCCACGCGGCCGCTGGCCGACGCCATGAACGCAAGCTGCGCGGCCGTGCCGCCGGAGGTCGACGAGTTCGAGCTGGCAGGGCTCACGCCGGTAGCGTCGCGCCTGGTTGCGGTGCCGCGGGTGGCGCAAAGCCCGGTCTCGTTCGAATGCAAGCTCACCCAGCTGATCCAGCTCGAGGGCGTCGACGGCCATCAGGTGCCAACCTGGCTGGTGCTGGGCGAGGTGGTCGGCGTGCACGTGGACAAGGCGCTGTTGAAGGACGGCATCTATGACACTGCCGCGGCCCGGCCGATCCTGCGTGGCGGCGGGCCGGCCGACTACTTCGAGATCGGGCCCGAGGCGCTGTTCCACATGCGGCGCCCGCGCTGAGCGCTTCCTTGGCGCTGATGGCGGATTCCAGGCCGGCTGATTGCCGGCTTTTTCACGCCTGCAGATTCGCCTTGACAGACAGACCTGTCTACAAAAATAATGTAGACAGGTCTGTATCATTCTGGGTTCACCGAATGTGCTGCAGGCCGCCTTTTTCAATTCACTGCTGTCGCAGCCAGGAGAAGTCGATGTCGTCCAACCCCGAAATCCGCCCGCCCGTGCCCCCGTTCACCCGTGAAACCGCCATCCAGAAAGTACGCGGCGCCGAAGACGGCTGGAACAGCCGCGACCCCGAGCGTGTGGCGCTCGCCTACACCGTCGACAGCGCGTGGCGCAACCGCGCGGAGTTCGTGAACGGGCGCGAGGCCATCGTCGGCTTCCTGGCGCGAAAGTGGCAGAAGGAACTGGATTACCGCCTGATCAAGGAACTGTGGGCTTTCGACGGCAACCGCATCGCGGTACGGTTCGCGTACGAGTGGCATGACGATTCGGGCAACTGGTATCGCTCTTACGGCAACGAGAACTGGGAGTTCAACGAAGCGGGCCTGATGCAGCGGCGCTTTGCGTGCATCAACGATGCGCCGATCAAGGCGTCCGAGCGCAAATTCTTCTGGCCCCTGGGGCGCCGGCCGGCCGACCATGCCAGCCTGAGCGATCTCGGCCTTTAAAGGCCATTTCCAAAAGATGCTGGCGTCGTTGCGCGGCCTTGGCCGATCCACTTGTACTGTCTGCGGCCGCGCGCCTGGCCAGAGCCGCTTCGCTTCAGGTTGAAACAACCCCTTAGTCCGCATAGGCCGATCAGGGATAATCGCCTCACTTTCGTGCCACTTTTCGCAGCAAGGAACACTTCAGCCATGGCCACGCCTTCCGCCCGCGAGCGCATCCTGGATACCGCCGCCCGCCTGTTCTACCAGGACGGGCTGCGCGCGACCGGCATCGACAAGATCATTGCCGAGTCCGGCGTGGCCAAGATGTCCCTGTACCGGCATTTCGCCTCAAAGAACGAGTTGATCGCGGCCTTCCTCGACCGGCGCCACGAGAGCTGGATGCGCTGGTTCGAGCAGGACGTGGAAGCGCGCTTTGCCGCCAGCCCTGGACTGGAGGTCATCGCGCACGCGCTGGCCGACTGGTTTTCCGACGAGGATTTTCGCGGTTGCGCGTTTATCAATGCGGTGGCGGAGGCGGGCGCCTCCGGCGAGGGCACTCAGGTGGCGCAGTCCGTGGCGCACAAGGCGGAACTGGCGGCCTTTATCGGTTCGCTGGCCAGGCGCCTTGGCCTGCCGGAGCCCGATGCCATTGCGCAAGAGGCGATGCTCTGCGTGGAGGGCATGATCGTGCGGTACCAGATGACGGCCGATCCGGGCGTGGTCGACGCAGGACGGCGGTTGCTGCGCCGGTTGCAGCAAGTGCGTTGAAGGGGGGGCGTAAAGCCCATTTCGAGGCGGCAGTTACAGCGGCGCGGGCTGTGTCCGGGGTGCCTGCGCTGGCTGCGTTGACTGTGCTGGCGCGGCGGGCTTCTTGTCGTTCGTGCCGCTGTAGGCGAAGTACTTGGCCTTGGCGCCCTTGGCCCAATACGCCAGGGTGAACTGCTTGCTGTCGCGCGCGTAGAGCATCTCGAGGCTGCCGTTGGCTGCCTCCCATTCGGCGTAGCCGTTCTCGGCACTGGGCTCGGTCTTGCGCTTGGACTCGTAGCGGGCGTCGAGCTTCTTGCTGACGTCATCCAGCGCGGACCGATCGAACGTCAGTGTGACGAGCGCCACCGTGTCGCCTGCGTCGCAGTTCACGATCGCGCGGGTCAGGCCYGGCAGATTGAAACGGTCAAGGTGCTTGAGCTCCACCGTGTCCCCGCCGGCCCACGGCGTGGTGCCTGTCTTGACGCGATTCGGGCCGGGTGTCATCCGCGCGCACTTGGTCTTGCCAAGCTCAAGGCCGAGTGGGGCCGCGTCCTTGCCGGGCGGTTGTGCGTGGGCGGCGATCGACGCCAACAGGAGGGCGGCGAGGAGGGGGCGCTTCTTCATCATGGTTTTGGCGAGATTCGAGATCTCGAAACGAACATGAGGGAGATTTTAAGGCCTGCCGCCGCGAGGATAGGTACTTCCGCGTTTTGCCCCAGTGTGTTGAGCAAGCTTTGACGCCGCCGCCGTTTGTGTTTCGCATGGCACATAGCGCGCTCCGGGAGCGCTATGCGCGGCCGGAACGCTTAGCGTGCAGCGGCGTTGACGCGTCATGCGCCGTAGTAGAAGGCGCTGCGCACGGCATCGATCCGCGGTTGCAGGCTGGCCTGAGCCTGCGGCGGCATGCTTGCCGCGTCCCCCTTGGCTGCCGCGGCAGCCTGCGCGGCTACCTTGGCTTCGGCCGCTTGGATGTCCTGCGGATAGGTCGCGTCGTCGCCGTGGCCCGGCTGGTAGCCGGCTTGCTCCAGCCGGATCAGGTCGGCGCGGACTTCGGCACGGGTGAGTGGCGCCTGCTCGCTTTGGGCGAAGGACAGAGCCGGCGCTGCCAGGGCGCAGGACAGCAAGAGTGTGCGAACGATTGCTTTCATGGTGCGTTACCTCTTTCAGTTGGAAGGGCCCGGTGTGGCTGGGGCCACCGCGCTTTCATCGAGATGATGAAAGGCTGTGACCAGTATTGGTTTTGCACGGTGACCTCGGCCTTACCATCTCATTACAATCCCGTCATGCACCGCTGATGCCGCCAATGCCGCTACGCCGCTATGGCGCCGCGGCAGTCCGTTGCCAGCCGCCGCCCAGTGCCTTGACCAGCATCACACTCGCGATCAACTGGCGTCGATGCACCAGCTCGGCAGCCCGTTCGCTGGCAAGCGCGGTGCTCTCCAGCACGCTGACATCCAGGTAGGCCACCGCGCCCTTGCGGTAGCGGTCCAGCCCCAGCGCCAGAGCGCGCTCGGACGCTTCGGTGGCGGCTTGCTGGCTGGTGGCCTCCTCCTGCAGCGCATGCAGCGCGGCAAAGTTGTCTTCCACCTCCTGGAAGCCGCGCAGCACGCTTGCGCGATAGTCGGCGGCACTGGCATCGAACTGGGCGCGCGCGCTGTCGGCCACCGCCTGGCGGCGGCCACCGTCGAACAGCGTGGCGGCCAGTGCGGGGCCGATCGCCCAGAAGCGGCTCGGCGCGGTCAGCCAGCTGGCCAGGCTGGTGCTCTCCAGGCCGCCACCGACGGCGAGCAGCAGGCTCGGGAAAAACGCGGCGCGGGCTACGCCGATCTGCGCATTGGCGGCTGCCACGCGGCGTTCGGCGGCGGCAATGTCGGGGCGGCGCTCCAGGAGCTGCGAGGGCAAGGCGGCCGGCATGGCCGGCAGGGTGGGCAGCACGGCAGTATCGGCCAGTGGCGGCAGCGAGAAGCGCGCTACGGGCTCGCCCAGGAGCGTGGCGATGGCATGCTCCAGCTGCGTGCGGTTCAGGCGCAGATCGGCTAGCTGCGCCCTGGTGCTTTCGAGCAGCGCCTTGGCTTGCGCCACGTCGCCTTCGGTGGCGATGCCGCCACGGTAGCGGTTGTCGGCCAGTTGCAGGACCGTGCCGTAGGCGTCGACGGTGCGCCTGAGCAGATCGATCTCCCTGTCGGCCGAACGCAGGCCGAAGTAGTCGGCGGCCAGTTCGGCCTGCAGGCCGAGGCGCACCGCCGCCACGTCGTCCGCACTGGCCTGGGCGCGCGCCTCGGCGGCATCCACGCCATTGCCGATGCGTCCCCACAGGTCGGGTTCCCAGGAGGCGGTGAGCCCCAGCAGGTGGTCGGGCTCGGTCTTGCCGGCCAGCGAGCGGCCAACCACATTGGCCGAGGTATGGCTGCTGCTGGTGCTCAGCCCGGCGTTGATGGTGGGAAAGTAAGCCGCATGCGCGGCCCGGGCCTGGGCACGGGCGTCTTCCAGCAGGGCCACGGCCTTGCGCAGCGTCTGGCTGGAAACGTCGATGCGGGCTTCTAACGCGTTGAGCGGCGCGTCGGCATACACGCGCCACCAGTCTGGCGCGATGCCCGCCGGGCCGCCCGGATGCGCCGCACTGGCGCCGGCTTCCTTGTACGCGGCGGGCGTGTCGACAGTGGGTGGCTGATAGGCCGGCGCGGTGGCGCAGCCTGTGAGCAGCGCTGCCAGCGCCAAGGCGGCGAGCGACGCCGCCAGCCGGCGTGGCCGGGCTGCAGGCACGCGGGTTTGATGAGAACGCTTGGGAGTCTGCATGGCGGGCCTACTTAGCTTGGCTGGCCGTGGTTGCCGGCCGGGTGGCCGGTGTGGCCGGTGTATCGGGCGTATCGGGCGCATCCGCCGCCACCCGGACCCGATCGCCCGCCAGCAGGCCGTCGCCGGGGTTGACCACCACCTGTTCGCCGCCCTGCAAGCCCTCCGTGATCTCCACATGCGAGCCAAAGTCCCGGCCCAGCGTCACCAGCCGGATCGCCAGCATGCCGTTCGCGCCCACCACAGCCACGCAGGTGCCTTGCGGGCGGAACATCAACGTGTTGGCCGGCAGGGTCAGGCCGGCCCTTGCTTGCGGCGCGCTCAGGTGGACCTCCGCATAGGCGCCCGGCAGGATCCGTCCACCCGCGTTGTCCACGTCCAGCTCCACGCGCAGGCTGCGCGTGACGTTGTCGATGGCGCCGGCATTGCGCGCCACGGTAGCGGCAAAGCGCTGGCCGGGGAACTGCGGCAGTGTGAGCCATGCCTGCATCTGCGGGCCAACCATGCCGCTTGCATCCTGCGGCACCTGCACATACACACGCAGCCGCGTGCCGGCGGAGAGATGGAACAACTCCCGGCCGGGTCCGCCGGCGCTGCCGGCATCGATCAGCGCGCCGGTGTCCACGTTGCGCGCGGTCACCACGCCGTCGAAGGGCGCGCGGATCTGCGTGTACGAGGCGAGTTGCGCCAGCCGTGCCGTGTTGGAGCGGGCGGAGGCCAGCGTGGCGGCCTTGGCCTGCATGTCGGCCACCTTCTGGTCGGTGTCCTGCTGCGCCACCGAGCGGGATTTGAGCAGGTCTTGCCAGCGCTCGGCGGTGCTTTTGGCCAGCGCGTAGTTGGCCGCGGCGATGGCTTCGTCGGCGTGTGCTTGCCGCAGCTGGTCGCTGACCTCGGGCGCGTCGATCTCTGCCAGCAACTGGCCTTGCTTGACCGGGGTGCCGATGTCGGCGTACCAACGGCGCAGGTAGCCGTTGACGCGCGCATAGACCGGTGCGTCCTGGAAGGCGCGCACGTCGCCTGGCAAGGTCAGCGCCTGCAGCGCTGGCGCGCTGGCAGGCCGCACCGTCGAGACGGTGGTGGCCTGGGCTTCGGCGGTGCGCGCGGCCAGCGTGGCATGGGCATGCAGCCTGGGCAGGATGCCGGCGGCCAGCGCGCCGCCAAGCACTGCTAATACCAGCAACCTGGCTCGCAGGCGGCGCGTGCGCGCGGGTGCCTTGCCCGGGGCGGCGGCGACGTCGCCGGATGAGGACATGGGGGGAGCAGGGAGAGTCATGCCGGGCCTTTCTGGTCGAGACCGAGAGCGGGACGGAAATCAGGGACTGGGCTGGGGGCCGGCGCACGCGCGGCAAGCCACCGGTGCAGCAGCGCGAACAGGGTGGGCACCAGCACCAGCGTGGCGACGGTGCCGCAGGCTAGCCCGCCGATCACGGCGCGGCCGAGCGGGGCGTTCTGCGCGCCGGCATCGCCCGCGCCAAGCGCCATCGGGATCATGCCGATCAGCATGGCCAGCGCGGTCATCACCACCGGACGGAAGCGCCCGATGCCGGCCTGCAGCGCCGCCTCGAGGGGCGCCACGCCCGCCGCGCGCAGTTCGCGCGCCAGGCTGACCACCAGGATGCTGTTGGCGGTGGCGATGCCGATGCACATGATGGCGCCGGTCAGTGCCGGCACGCTGATGGTGGTGCGCGTGACAAACAGCATCCACGCCATGCCCGCCAGCGCGCCCGGCAGGCCGCCGATGATGGCCAGCGGGTCAAGCCAGGACTGGAAGTTCACCACCATCAGCAGATACACCAGCACCACCGCAATCGCCAGGCCGCCAAGCAGCCCGGCGAAAGAGGCATGCATGGTCTGCACCTGTCCACGCACCACCAGCTCGGAGCCGGGCGGCAGCGTCTTGCGCGCGGCATCGACGATGCGGCCGATGTCGCCCGCCACCGCGCCAAGATCGCGCCCGCGCACCGAGCCGAAGATGTCGATCACCGGCTGCACGTTGTAGTGCGACACCACGCCTTGCTGGCTGGAGCGCTCCACGTTGCCGAGCGAGCCGAGCAGGTCGCCGCCGCTGCCGGAGCCTGGCGTGGCGGCGCCAAGTCCCATCGGTATGTTGGACAGCGACTGCAGCGAGCCCATGGCGGACTGCGGCACCGACACCATTAGCGGATAGCTCACGCCGTTGCGCGGATTGAGCCAGAAGTTGGGTGAGGTCTGGCTGCTGCCGGAGAGTGAGATCAGCAGGTTCTGCGCCACCTCGCGCTGCGACAGCCCGGCCTGCAGCGCGCGGGTGCGGTCCACATTTACCGTCAGCGCGGGCTGGTCGTCCGGTTGCTGGATATGCACGTCGGCCAGCCCCGGCACCGCGCGCAACTGGCCAACCAGTTTCTGCGCCACCGCGCGATTGGCTGCCAGCTGATTGCCCACCACCTGGATATCGATCGGCGCCGGCAGCCCGAAATTCAGGATCTGGCTGACGATGTCGGCCGGCAGGAAGGAGAAGCTCATGCCCGGGAACGCCTTGGGCAGCAGGGCGCCCAGCTGGTCGACATAGCCCGCCGTGGCACCATGGCCCGGCTTCAGCGACACCAGGATCTCCGCGTCGGCCGTGCCGATCGGCAGCGCGGAGTCATAGGTCAGGTTGATGCCGCTGACAGGCAGGCCGATGTTGTCGATGATGCCGGCCACCTGGTCCGGGCCGATGGCCGCGCGGATGCGGTTCTCCACCGCATCGGCGATGCGCGCCGTTTCCTCGATGCGGGTACCCGTGCGTGCGCGCATGTGCAGGCGGATCTCGCCGCTGTCCACGCTGGGGAAGAAGTCCTGTCCCAGGAAGGGCACCAGCGCCATCGAGGCGGCGCAGCAGGCCAGGAAGGCCGCGGCCAGCCGCCTAGGGTGGCGCAGTGCTGCAGCGAGCGTCGCGGCGTAGCGCGTGCGGACGCCTTCGAACCCATGTTCAAAGCGCGCCTGCAACCGTGCGCAGGCGCGACGCAGGCGGCCGGTTCTGCGCGTCTGCGCCGCGTCGTTGTGTTCGTCGTTGCGTTCGCCACGCAGCAGGTAATGCGCCAGCGTGGGTATCAGCGTGCGCGAGAAGAAGTAGGACGCCGCCATGGCGAACACCACGGCCTCGGCCATCGGCACGAACAGGTAGCGCGCCACGCCGGTGAGCAGGAACATTGGCAGGAACACGATGCAGATCGACAGCGTGGACACCAGCGTGGGCACGGCAATCTGCGCCGAGCCTTCCAGGATCGCATGCTCCAGCGGCTTGCCCAGCTCGCGGTGGTGGGTGATGTTCTCGATGGCCACGGTGGCGTCATCCACCAGCACGCCCACCGCCAGCGCCAGCCCGCCCAGCGTCATGATGTTGAGCGTCTCGCCGAGCGCGCTGAGCGCCATCAGCGCGGCCAGCACCGAGAGCGGGATCGAGATCGCGATGATCAGCGTGGCGCGCCAGCTGCCCAGGAACAGCAAGATCATCGCTGCGGTCAGGCAGGCGGCGATCAGCGCTTCGTGCAGCACGCCGTGGATGGCGGAGGTAACAAAGACCGACTGGTCCGACACCGGCTGCACCCGCAGCGAAGACGGCAGCCCGGCCATGATGCGCGGCAGCATGGCCTTGACCTGGGCGATGATGGACAGCGTGGAGGTGTTGCCGCTCTTCTCGATCTCCAGCAGCGCGGCGCGCTTGCCGTCGCGGCGCACCACGTTGGTCTGCGGCGCGTAGCCGTCGCGCACCTGGGCCACGTCGCGCACATAGACCGTGCCGCCTGGGCCGCTCTTGACCGGCAGGTTGTTGAGGCCGGCCACGGTGGCAGTGCTGCCGTTCAGGTCGACCCGGTATTCGAGCGCGCCGATCTTGGCGGTGCCACCGGGCAGCACCAGGTTTTGCGCATTGATGGCGTTGACCACGTCCAGTGGCGCCAGGCCGCGTGCCTGCAGCGCGCGCGTATCGAGATCCACCATCACCTGGCGCACCTTGCCGCCGTAAGGCAGCGGCACCGACGCGCCCTGCACGGTAGCCAGCTGCGTGCGGATGAAGTTATTGCCCAGGTCGTAAAGCTGCTGCTCCGGCAGTTGGTCGCTGGCCAGCGCCAGCCGCAGGATCGGCACGGTGGAGGCGCTGTAGCTCAGGATCAGCGGCGGCGTGGTGCCCGGCGGCATGTTGCGCAGCATCGATTGCGCGCCCGACGAGGTCTCGGCAATCGCGCGGTTGATGTCGGCGCCGGGGTGGAAGAAGATCTTGATCACCGCCACGCCGGCGAGCGACTGCGACTCGATATGCTCGATATCGTCCACGCTGTTGGTCAGCGAGCGTTCGTAGCCGGTGACAATGCGCCGCGCCATGTCCTCGGCGGACAGGCCGTTGTAGGACCACACCACGCTGACCACCGGGATGTCGATGGCCGGAAAGATATCGGTGGGCGTGCGCAGCAGCACCAGCGGGGCGGCCAGCAGCAAGCACAACGCCAGCACCACAAAGGTGTAGGGGCGGCTCAGCGCGAGCCTGACAATCCACATGGTGTGCACTCCGGTATGCGTGGGTGGGGGCCGCGACGGCCGCATTGTTGCCGTGTCCGCGGCGAGCGATGGCCGCATTCTAGGAAGCCAGGGGAGCCGGTAATGCTGTCGAATCGATTACAGATTTGTCATTCAGGAGCACCGCGCCAACGGCTATCATCCGAGCATGCAAGGCGCCCGAAGCGCGCCCTGCCGTTACTGGCCAGGCGAGGACGGACATGAGAATTCTGGTGGTGGAGGACGAGCCCAAGACGGGCGAGTACCTGCGCAAGGGGCTGACCGAATCGTCCTTCGTGGTCGACCTGGCGGTGACCGGCGCCGATGGCCTGCACCAGGCGCTGGAGGTGGTGTACGACCTGGTTATCCTTGATGTGATGCTGCCCGGCATGAACGGCTGGGACGTGCTCAAGCAACTGCGCGAGCACAAGGACACGCCGGTGCTGTTCCTGACCGCGCGCGATGAAGTGGAGGACCGCGTGCGCGGGCTGGAGCTGGGCGGCGACGACTATCTGGCCAAGCCCTTCGCCTTTGTCGAGCTGCTGGCGCGGGTGCGCACCTTGCTGCGGCGCGGCCCGGTGCGCGAGGCCGACCGCATCGAGATCGAAGACCTGGAGATCGACCTGATCCGTCACCGCGTGACGCGTGCCGGCCGGCGCATCGAGCTGACGCCGCGCGAGTTCTCCCTGCTGCATTTCCTGGCGCGCCGTCACACCGAGGTGCTGAGCCGCACCCAGATCGCCTCCCATGTCTGGGACATGAATTTCGATAGCGATACCAATGTGGTGGATGTGGCGGTGCGCCGCCTGCGCGCCAAGATGGACGACGATTTCCAGCCCAAGCTGATCCACACCGTGCGTGGCATGGGCTATGTGCTGGAGCGCCGGGAACCCTGATGCGCAGGCTCTCGCTCACTGCCCGCCTGGCGCTAGCCTTTGGCCTGGTGGCCGCGATCGTGTTCGGCGGTGCGGGCGCCTACCTCTACCGCGCGCTGGCCATGCAGGTGATAGAGCGCGACGACGCTGAGTTGCTGCGCAAGGTGGCGCGCGCGCGGGCCGAGCTGATGGAGCAGGGCGCCCGGCCCGACAGCGACTGGCGAGAGGTGGCCGGCGTGGTGTCCGGCAACGACGAGTTTGCGCTGGTGGTGCGCGCCGCTGGCGGCGCCGTGCTGCTCGCGGCCAATGCCGGCGAAGGGCCGCCCGCCTTGCAGCCGGTGGCGCCGGATGCGCAGCTCGGGCCCGAAGCGATCCGTGCCTGGACCACGCGGCAGGGCTACCCGGTGCACGGCGTGCAGGCGCTGGTCCCTGTCGGTCCAGGCACTGCTGGCACTGGCGCCGTCACGCAGACGCTGGCCTTCACGCTCTACCAGACCGCCATCTCCCGCACCACGTTGCTGCGCGCATACCGCGCGAAACTGCTGTTGACGGGGCTGCTGGGCACGCTGGCCGTGGCCGGGCTTGGCTACCTGGTGCTGCGCGCCGGCATGGCGCCGCTGCGGCGCATCGCCGCCGGGGCGTCGTCGGTCACGGTGCGCCGGCTCGAGCTGCCGATCGACCCGGCGCGGCTGCCGCCCGAACTGGCGGAACTGGCTGCGGCCCTGCAACAGATGATGGACCGGTTGCGGGATGGGTTCGAACGCCTGTCCCAGTTTTCCGCGGACCTGGCGCACGACTTCCGCACGCCCATCGGCAACCTGCTCGGGCAGAGCCAGGTCGCGCTGTCTAGCGAGCGCAGCGCCGACGAATACCAGGCGCTGCTGGCGTCCAATATCGAGGAGTATGAACGCCTGGCCCGCATGATCGAGAACATGCTGTTCCTTGCGCGGGCCGAGAACGCCCGCGTGGCGGTCAACCTGGTGCGCCTGGACCTGGCGCGCGAACTGGGCGCGCTGTCCGACTATTTCGAGGGGCTGGCGGAGGCGCGCGGCGTGGCGATCGCGGTGGATGGCGGGGGCGCCGTGCTGGCCGATCCGCTGCTGCTGCGGCGCGCGGTCAGCAACCTGGTGGCCAATGCCATCCGCTACACCCCCGCCGGGCAGACGGTGGTGATGGCGGCGCGCGCGGGCCCCACAGGCAGCCGTATCGAAGTGCGCAACCCCGGGGCCGGCATCGCGCCGGAACACCTGCCCAAGCTGTTCGACCGCTTCTTTCGCGGCGATCCCGCCCGTGCCAATTCGGGCGAGTCGGCGGGCATCGGCCTGGCCATCGTGAAGTCCATCATGGACTTGCACCATGGGCACGTTGAGGTGGAGTCCGAAGTGGGGGGAACCACGGTCTTCAGGCTGCTGTTTCCGCCGAGCATGGCGGATTCCGCGTATTAGGGTGCCGCCGCTGCTACTGGCGCAGCGACGTGAGCAGCCGGATGCCGAGCAGTGCCATCACCCCGCCGGCCGCGCGATCCAGCCACAGCTTGAAGCGCAGGTAGAAGGCACGCGGCCTGGCGGAGGAGAGCGCGATCGCCACGATCGCGTACCAGCCCGTCTCGATGGCAAAGACCATCAGCGGCAGCGCCAGCAGCAGTGAAGCCGGCACCTGGGCGGGCAACAGCGCGGCAAACACGCTGGCGTAGACCACCGCCGTCTTGGGGTTGCTCAGCTGCGTGGCGAAGCCGCTCAGCAAGACACGGCCGCGCCCCGTGGCGGGCGCTCCACCGCCTTCTGCCGCGCCGGCTGCCATCGCCAGGGGCGCGCTGGCGCCGCGCCAGATGCGCACGCCCAGATACACCAGGTAGATGCCGCCGCCCACTTTCATCGCCATGTACAGCCAGGGCACGGCCGTCAGCAACAGCTTGAGCCCGAGCAGCGCGGCCGCCGCAAACACCACGCCGCCCAGCCCCATGCCCAGCGCCATGTAGAGCGCATCGGCGCGGGAGCGGGCAATGGCCGCGCGGGCCACCATGACAAAGCTCGGGCCGGGGCTGACCGCGCCGAGCGCCAGCGCGCCGCCAATGGCCAATGTGGAGGTGAGTGCGTCCATGGGTTTGTCTCGTGAGGAAGGAGGGGATCCGCTGCGGGCCAGCATGACGCCGTTGCGCGTGGCGAAATGGTAGCAGCAAGACGCACGCGCCGCCGGCTTCGGCAGGCCCCGCTCAGTTAGGCCCGAATCCCGCCCGGCTCAGTGCCGCAATCGTCTGCGCCAGCTCCTCGCGCAGTGTCGCTACGAGTTGCGCTGCCGGCAGGGCGCGCGCCAGCGGCGCGGCTTGCCCGGCCCATTGCGCGGCGTAGTCCGCGTTGCCGCGCGCCTTGGCCGCCGCATGCAGGGCCTTGCCGGCGTCGTAGGTGATGGGGTAATCGGGGATCGCCGGGTGGCCCGCCGCCTCGCCCAGCGCCGTCAGCCGGTTGACGAAGCCGCGTGCGGCCCGGCCGGAAATGGAGCGGGTCAGCGTGGTGCTGGCAGCCCGGTCCGCCAGCAGGGCGGCGCGGTAGGGGGCGTCGGCCACGGTTTCCGGGCAGGCCACGAAGGCGGTGCCGAGCTGCGCGGCCTGCGCGCCCAGCGCCAGGGCCGCCGCAATGCCGGCGCCGTCCATGATGCCGCCGGTGGCGATCACGGGCAGGGCGGTATGGCGGACCAGCAGCCGTACCAGCGCCAGGGTGCCGAGGCCTTCGTCATGCCCTTCGGGCTTGAACGTGCCGCGGTGGCCGCCGGCTTCCACGCCTTGGGCAACGATGGCATCGACGCCGGCAGCGGCGATCTGCCGCGCTTCGTCCAGGCTGGTGGCCGTGGCCATCAGGAAGATGCCGGCGGCGTGCAGCGCGTCGATCCAGGCCTGCGCCGGCAAGCCGAAATGGAAGCTCACTACCGCGGGCCGCTCCTCCAGCAGCATCGCGAACATGGCGTCGTCGGTGACAAAGCTGGTGTAGATCTCGCGCAGGCTGGCGGGCGGCGTGGCGCCGAATTCGGCGAAGCTCGGCGCCAGGTAGGCCAGCCACTGCGCCTCGCGCGCGGAGTTGGCGACGGCGGGAGTGTGGCAGAACAGGTTGATGTTAAAGGGCTTGTCCGTCAGCGCACGAGTTTCGCGGATGGTCTTGCGGGCGCCCTCGGCGTCCATGGCGCCGACGCCGAGCGAGCCCAGGCCGCCGGCATTCGACACTGCCGCGGCAAGCGCCGGTGTGCTGACGCCTGCCATTGGTGCCTGGATGACCGGGGTGGCAAGGCCGAGCCGGGAGAGCAGCGTGCGTGGTTGCGTGGCGTGGATGGGGTCGGTCATGACGGGCTCCTCGTTTCTTCGGTAATGGGTGGATTTTGTGGGGGTGGATTCTGTGGGGTGGGTTCCGTGCCGCGCGCCGGGCATGCGCTGGCCTTCACAGGAAGCAGAAGACGGCAGATGCCAGCAGCGCGGCAGCGGCGGCGGCAAGCGGCCCGCTGAAGCTATGGCTGTGCGCCATCAGCGCATCGGATACCAGCGGGCCGGCGATCTGGCCGACGCCATAGGCGGCGGTCATGATGGCAAGCAGGTTGAATGTCACGCGGTGGGCCACGCGTTTCGCGGCGGGCATGGCGATGGTCACGGTGCCAACGAAGGTGCCGCCCACCAGCAGCGCGCTAGCCAGGTAGGCCACGGCCGAGTGGCTGAGCGCGGGAAGGATCACGCCCACTGCCTGCACCAGCAGGTTGAGCGCGAGCGCACGCCGCGTGCCAAGGCGCCCGTGCAGCGCATGCCAGAGAAAACACGAAGGTGCCGCGCCAAGCCCGAACGCGGCCCAGATATGGATCGGGTCGATGTGGCCGAGCGCGTCGCGCACAAAGAGCGGCAGGTAGGTTGCCGTGACGATGTAGCCGAACCCCGCCAGCCCGTAGCTGGCCACCAGCGGCCACGGACCAGGGCCGTTGGCATTGGCCTCGTCCGTGGCACTGGCACTGGTAGCGGCATGCGGCTGGGGTGCCGGCACGCGGCCCGCAAGATACGGCCATGCCAGCAAGCTCAGCACGGCGGCGCCACCGCCGATGGCCAGCCACAGCAAAGGACTGTGCCAACCGGCCAGGTTGCCGGCGGCAATGAGCTCGGCGGACAGCAGGATGCCGGCACCGACGCCCGAGAACAACAGCGGCGCGCCATGCGGATGCCCTACCACCTGGAACAGCCACACGGACGCGCAGATCAGCGCGATGGCGCTGAGCACGCCCGCCAGGAAGCGCACGCCGATAAAGAACCAGGGCGCGGCCGGCACGGCCAGTGCCAGCAAGCACAGGGCGGTGCCGAAGAGCGCGATGCGGCAAAAGCGCGGCGCAACGCGCTGCGGCATGCGGCTGACCGCGAGGGCGCCCACGAGATAGCCCGCATAGTTGGCGGACGCGGCCAGCGAGCCGGCACTGACGCTCAGCAGGCCGTCGCGCACCATCAGCGGATACATGCCGGTGAACGCAAAGCGCCCGAAGCCCATGCCCACCGCCAGCACCAGCGCGGCGGCCAGTGAGGGCATCCAGGGCGCCATGGTCTTGCCGAAGGATTGCGGCGGGGCTGTGACGGTCCGGATCCTAGTCATGCTGCAGCTCCTGGAGAAACGCCGCGTATGCCGACGTGGCAAAACCCGAACGGCGCACCAGCAAGGTGTGCGCGACTCGCACAGGCACGGTTTGCAGGCTTGCGGCATCGGGGTGCAGCGCCAGCAGCGACCTCGGCAGGATGGCCACGGCCGAGCCCGCCGTCACGCAGGCGAGGATCGCGTGGTAAGACGCCAGTTCCAGCACGTTCAGCGCCAGCCGTGGGCCTTCGCCGCTGGCGAGCCAGTCCTCGGCACACAGGCGGTACGTGCAGCCGCGCGAGAACGTGGCCAGGCTGCGCAGCTTGATGTCCTGCGGCGTACGCACTGGCGGATGGCTGTGCGGCAGCACCAGCAGCAGTTCTTCGGAGAACAGGAACGTGCCTTCCAGGCCGGGGCCGAGTACGTCCATGTCTAGCGTGTCCGGCGCGCCCTCGGAGGGATGGGCCACCACGGCGCAGTCGATGCGATGTGCCAGCAGTGCGTCGATCAAGGCTTGCGTGGTGCCGGTCTGGATCTCGATCCGCACGGCCGGCCATTTGCCGTGATAGCGCGCCAGCGGGCGGGGCAGCCGGCTGGCGGCCGAGCTTTCCATGCTGCCCACGCGCAGCGTGCCCGAGGGGGCATCGCTGCGCATGGATTGGCGGGCCTCTTCGGCCAGCGCCAGCAGCCGCTCGGTGTAGCCCAGGAAGCGCTGCCCTTGCGGCGTCAGGGTCATGCGCTTGCTGTCGCGCAGGAACAGGGCGACGCCGAGCTCCTCTTCGAGCTGCTTGACGCGCGTGGTGACATTCGACTGCACGCGGTCCAGGGTCTTGGCCGCCCGCGTGACGCTTTCTTCAAGCGCAACGGCTCGGAAAATCTCAAGTTCGGCCAGATCCACGGCAATCCTTTGGTTGAAATAGGTTCTTAAAAAGAGAACAAATTTCAATTAACTATCATCTATAGGGAATGATAAGTCAAGAAAGCCATGACGACAGCGGGGTGAGGCGAAGCGGAAAGCATATTCCGGCGAACAATGCCGCGGCCCGCCGTGTACCCAAGGCGCGGGACTAATGTGGATCCTGGCATTGCGAGGGTTGGGGTTGCGCGGGTTGCTGCTGCGAATGCCGCTGCGCCGGTGCTGGCCGCGCCAGGAGCGCACGGATCGAGGCAAGGTAGCGATCCCCAACCTCCCGGCTGGCCCGGTTCGATTGGGCGCGCAGGGTGCGGCGGGTCGGTGGCGTGATGTTCAGGCTGCGGCAGATCGTTGACAGGTAGGGCTTGCGGTCTCCCGCCAGCCGCTGTGCCGCGGCTTGCACCGCCGCATCGCCTACGCGTTCGCGCAACCAGGCCAGGACCTGCCTGTCGTATTCGTTCTGTACCCGGACCAGGTGTTCCATGATCGGCTCCCGCAGATACTGTTCATCCATACAGTTACTGTAAATATATACAGTAATCTGGTTTTTTCAAGGATGAATGCCGAGGACCAGGTACGGGCCACCGTCCAGGGGGCTACAGGACCATGCAGGCGGCAGCGCTGGCGCCGGCGCGTTGCGCCAGGCAGGCGGGCCCGGCGGGCGGCATCTCCAGGTGGCGTCGCTGGCTCGCAGGCAGGTTCTCTTCCGGGGGCTTGCAGGCTGCGCGCGCGTCATGCCGCGGCGGGTCGTTGTCGCGCAGGGCCGGATGGTGTTTTTCCACCCAGCGCGCCGCTCTCCAGAGCGCGAAGATGCAGGCAACCGCATAACTGCAGTAGATGAGGATCAGCATAAGCACCTTGCTTCGCGCCCGTTTGGGGGCGAGTAGTTCAAGAAAGTGCGAGTATGCGCAAGATCACTCACGACGCGGTATCACTCGATTGGGGGGAGCCCGGTGGCTGCGCGGGCCGTAAGGCCAGGCGGGTGGCCGATCTGGCGCCGATCTGCCGGAAATGCGGCAGCGGGGGTGAGACAATTGTTTGCAGTTCACCCGGCCAGCGCGGGCCGCGCTGGCGGGATAGGCGAGGCGCTCAGGCCTGATCTTCGCCAGGCGTATCGGCGCGGTACTCCAGCAGGTCGCCTGGCTGGCATTTCAGCGCCTCGCAGATTTTCTCCAGCGTATCGAAACGGATGCCCTTGACCTTGCCGGATTTCAGCAAGGAGAGATTGGGCTCGGTGATGCCGATGTACTGGGCGAGCTCGCGCGATTTCATCTTGCGCTCAGCAAGCAGGACGTCAAGCCGGACGAGGATAGTCATAGGGTCAGGGTGCCTCAAACGCAAACGCAAACGCAAACTCAAACTCAAACTCAAACTCAAACTCAAACAAAGCTCTCATTCTCCAGCGCGACGCGCGCGGCCTCGACCATCGCCCAGGCGATGGCCAGCAGCAAGCCGCCCAGCAAGCCCAGCATCACGTCGCCGAAGGTAATGATCACCACCATGTAGGGGCCGTTGGCAGCCGTGCTGGCCAGGGTCATGGCCAGCAGTGTCTTGGTGAGCGGAACCACCACGCTGAACGCCGTCACCACCAGCGCCACGCGGCGCAGGCGCACGGCCGTCTCCAGGGTAAGGACCGCGCCGCCCGCCAGGGCCGCGAATAGCCTGTGCGCTTGCATCAGGCCACTGACCAGCAAAGCCGTGGCCACGCTCGTGATGGCCAGCCCGAGCAGCCGGTACGGCATCGACACCAGCAACTGCCCGCCTGGCGCAGGCCCGGCCAGGAACGCACGCAGGTTCCGGTCCAGTTCCGCATCGGAAAGCAAGAACCAGAAGGCGATCAGGCCCGCCGTCGTCACGACGGCGCACCACAGTGTCAGCCACTGCATGCGGCGCGCGATGACGCTAACGCGCGTTAGCGCGCCATCAGCGGGCAAGAGAAAGGAAAGGGGGGGCGGCATGCCGGTCTCCTAAGGGATTGCGCATGGCAAAAAATTACTGTAAAACAGCAATGTGTTATCGTTTTACGGTAATTTATATTCGTCGGAGATTAAATTATATGCGCTCTATAGCCTTCCCTGGCCGCCTCTTTCCCATCGCGCCTGCTGCCATGTTGGTGCTTTTGTCGGTTGTGCCTGCGCATGCCGCAGCCGAGGAACTTGCCGCCAACTATTGGTACGTCGGCGGCGACCTCAATATTGCCCGCGACAAAGTCAGTACGAGCACGCCCGGCTGGGCGGGCGGATCGTCCAACAACGTTGGACTTGGCTTGCGGGGCGGCTATCAGTTTTCGCCCTATGTGTCGGTCGAAGGCTCGCTAGCCAGCCTTGGCCGTGTCGTGGCCAAGAATGGCAGCGCCAACGACAAATTCGACGTGAACGCCTTGTCCGTCAACGTAGTGGGCCACCTGCCCCTGACCGAGCGTTTTTCGCTGCTGGGCATCGCCGGTGTCAACTATATGCATGGCCGGCGCTCGGGCGATCTCGAATCGAGCAACAAGTCGCAGGGGCTCATCAGCCTGGGGGTGGGCGCGTCCTATGCGGTCACGCAGAACTGGCGCTTGCGGATGCAGTACATGAATTACGGCAAGCTCAGCTGGAAGGGCAACGATGCTTCGGTCAAGAGCCAGGCCGTATCACTCGGCGTGGACTACCTGTTCCGCTGAGGCAGGCGCATGGGCCCGTGGCGCTACCAATACTTCAATACTTCAATACTTCAATACTTCAATACTTCAATACTTCAATACTTCAATGGCTATGACCATCAGGACAATCGCAGGCGTTGCATGGATCGCGGCAAGCTGCGCGCTGGCCGGCTGTGCGCCAACGCAGCTTTCCAGCCCGGCCGCATCGGCGGTCAGGATCACCCACAATGAGCCTGCCGCGGGATGCACCTATCTTGGCGACGTGACCGGCAGCCAGGGCGATTTTGTGCGGGGCGCCATCACGGCCAATGCGGATCTGGAAACCGGTGCACGCAATGACATCAAGAACAAAGCGGCGGCAATGGGCGGCAACCTGGTGTACCTGCTCACCCAGCGCGCAGGCCAGACCGGCGGCAAGGATCGCCTGGAGCAAACCAACGTGACGCTGTCGGGCAACGTGTATCGCTGCGCGTCCCCAGGCGCGCGCTAGGGCGCCGAACAGGGATCAGGCCAGCTTCTGCTTGAGGATGTCCTGCGCGGATACCGGCTGGCGGCCCCGCTTGCGCCGGTAGTTGCCGTCCGCGTCCATTTCCCAGGTGTCGCGGTTGTCCTTCAGGTAGACCTTCAGCCCCTCATCGATCACGCGATCCTTGAGGGCTTTGTCCAGCACGGGGAAGCACACCTCGATGCGCCGGAAGAAGTCGCGGTCCATCCAGTCGGCGCTCGATAGCCGCACGTCTTCGGCCTTGTCGTTGTAGAAGTAGAAGATCCGCGCATGCTCCAGGAACTGGCCAAGCACGGAGCGCACCCGGATATTCTCGGACAGGCCCGGAATGCCAGGGCGCAATGCGCAGGCCCCGCGCACGATCAGCTCGATCCGCGCGCCATCGCAGGATGCCTGGTACAGCGCCTGGATAAGCTTGGGCTCCAGCAAGGCGTTCATCTTGGCGATGATCAATCCCTTGCGGCCAGCCTTGGCGTGCTTGCCTTCGCGGCGGATGGCTTCGAGCAGCGCCGCGTGCATGGTGAACGGCGATTGCCAGAAGTGCGCCAGCGTGCCGGGGTGGCCAAGTCCGGTCAACTGTGAGAACACGTTGGCCACATCGTCGACGAGCGCTTCCTTGCAGGTAAACAGGCCAAAGTCAGTAAAGCTCCTGGCCGTCTGCGAGTGATAGTTGCCGGTGCCGATATGGGCGTAGCGCCTGAGCTTTTTCCCTTCGCGCCGCACCACCATGGCCATCTTGGCGTGGGCCTTGTAGCCAACCACGCCGTACACCACGTGCGCGCCCGCTTCTTCAAGCTGGGCTGCCCAGTTGATATTGGCCTGCTCATCGAAGCGGGCGAGCAACTCCACCACCACGCTGACTTCCTTGCCTCTGCGCGCAGCGCCGATCAGCGCCTCCAGCAGGGCCGAGTCGTTGCCGGCGCGGTACACCGTCTGCTTGATGGCCATCACCTCCGGATCTTCCGCGGCCTGGCGGATGAAATCCACCACGGGCGAAAATGACTGGTACGGATGGTGCAGCAGGATATCGCCGTCGCGGATGGCGCGGAACATGTCGGGCTGGTCCTGCAGCGCCTTGGGCAAGCCGGGGCGGCACGGCGGGTATTTCAGGTCATCGCGGTCCACGCTGTCAGGAACCGGCAGCAAGCGCACCAGGTTGACCGGGCCATTCACCGAAAACACCTCGGCATCTTCCAGGCCGAACTGGTTTTGCAGGAAGCGGGTCATCTCCTCTGAGCAGTTGTCCGCAACCTCGAGCCGCACCGCGTCGCCAAAATGCCGCTGCGGCAGCTCGCCCTGCAGCGCATCGCGCAGGTTCTTGATTTCTTCCTCGTCGACGAACAGTTCGCTGTTGCGGGTGACGCGGAACTGATAGCACCCGCGCACGCGCATGCCAGGAAACAGCTCGCAGACGTGGGCATGCAGGATGGAAGACAGGAACACGAAGCCGTGTTCGCAGCCGGAAATCTCCTTGGGGAGCAGGATCACGCGGGGCAGGGCCCGGGGCGCCTGCACGATGGCCGCGTTCGCCTCCCGGCCAAAGGCATCCTTGCCTTCGAGCTCCACGGCGAAGTTCAGGCTCTTGTTGAGCACGCGCGGAAACGGGTGCGCCGGGTCCAGGCCGATGGGGGTGAGCACCGGCATCAGTTCGCGGAAGAAATAGCTGCGGATCCACTCGCCCTGTTCCTGCGTCCAGTGCGGACGGCGCAGGAAGCGGATTCCCTCGCGGTCCAGTTCCGGAACCAGCACTTCGTTGAACAGGCGGTACTGTTCCGCGACCAGCTTGTGGGTGCGGGCGCTGACAAGCGCGTAGATCTGCCGCACGTCCAGTCCATCCGGGCCGGTGGTCGCCGGCGCCTGCAGCTTGATCTTCTCCTTCAGGCCGGCAACGCGGATCTCGAAGAACTCGTCCAGGTTGCTGCTGAAGATGCAGAGGAAGCGCAATCGCTCCAGCAACGGAATGTCGTGGTTCTCGGCCTGGGCGAGTACGCGCCGGTGGAACTCCAGCTGGCTGGCCTCACGGTTCAGGAAGAGCTGCCGTGCGTTGGCGCCGAGGTTGGTGCTGGCACTGGCGAGGAAGTCCGACGGAGCGCCGTGAACGTCACTCGGTACCAAGGGGAGGGAAGGGGCGATCTCAAGTGGAGCTGCCGAGCCTTCTTCCATGATTCGCTTCAATCCTTCTCTGGGAATGGATCATCGTGCACCGATGACCTGTTGGAAAGATATTACCGCGCGCCGCGCTGCTTGAGGAGTGGGCGCGGTGCACGTTTCCCGATCTGCGCCAGGGCCGTGTGGTTGGCGGGCGACGGACAGATGCCGGCGAGGGGGCGTCCGGTCGTGGCCGCCTTGCGGGAAAACCCTGAAGGTGTGAGGCACTGCCCCCGGCCCTGCAGCCAATGGGAATTGCAGCTACCCTGTCGCGCAGTGATGGACTGACACCGAGAAAACACAATGCAAAAGACGCTGAAAATCGATTTTGTCTCCGACGTCGCGTGCCCGTGGTGCGCCGTTGGCCTGAGTTCGCTGCAACAGGCGCTGGCGCGGCTTGGCGATGCCGTTTCGGCAGACATCACGCTTCGCCCATTCGAGCTCAATCCGGACATGGGGCCGGGGGGCGAATCGATCCAGGATTACATGGCACGCAAGTATGGCCGCACCGAGGAGGAAATCGTGCAGAGCCAGGCCATGATCCGCCAGCGTGGCGCTGACGTCGGATTTGAGTTTGGCTCTCGTACCCGCGTATACAACACGTTCGACGCGCATCGGCTATTGCATTGGGCAAACCTGGAGGGGCGCCAGCTGCCGCTGAAGATGGCGCTGTTCCGTGCGTATTTCACGGAGTCCAAGGATTCCAGCAATCACGAGGTCCTCGTCGAGGCCGCGGCCGCAGCCGGCCTGGACGCCGACAAGGCACGCAAGGTGCTATCGGGCGACGCGTATGCGGCGCAAGTCCGTGAGATGGAGAAGCACTATCAGGACATGGGCATCCGTTCCGTGCCTTCGATCATCTTCAACGACCAGTACCTGGTGAGCGGCGGGCAGCCGGTGGAGGCGTTCGAGAATGCCATTCGGGAGGTGCTGGCAAAAGGCTGAAGGGGCGCATGACTATCCTGGCGCCTGCGCTAAGCCCGCAGCCATGGACGCCCCGCGCGCGGGGTCTCGGCGCGTCGCGCAGGCTGAGCAGACCGAGGCTGGCTCGCTGGAAAGCGTTGCCTTTCTGCATACGTACTATCACCTAATGCTGCGCCGCGTCATTTCCTTTGCTATGATTAGGGAAAACCCGATGAGGGTAATCCCTAGAGAGAAAGCCATGAACATGCAAAGCGACATCAAGATGACCGACCAAATGGAACGCGATCTGATCGAGCGCGAACTTGGTCCCCGCAGCCCCAGCCTGGTGGCAGACGTGAAGAGCGCCATTTCCGCCGCCCAGCATATGCTGAGCCGCCTGCAGAACCAGGCACGCAAGGCAAAGATCGTCTACGCGAACGGCTGATCGTTCAGGTAGCGGCATCGCAATGCGGGAAACGTCTCCCGCGCAGCAAGACCGGCCTATTCGCCGCTCCGCCGGAGCGCAGCGTGGGCCGGTTTTTTTATGGGTGTCTCGCGGGCGGAACCGCGGCATATTCGCCACGGGACGTTGCGCCCGCGCATTGCATTTGCGGCGCATCCGATAGCTCCGGTGCTCATCCCCCCGTTGGGCGATTGACGTCTTCCTGCGAGACGATTCCCCTTCCCTCCATCACCCAGCGCGTCGGCGGTTTCCCAAACTGCACCCCAAACCACCGCGTGAACGCGCTCACCTCTGAGAATCCAAGCAGGTCCGCCGTACGCGATATGGACTGCTGCTGGCTTTGCAGATAGCGCTCGGCCAGTTCGCGCCGCACCTGATTGACCAGGCCCGAGAATGTTTCCCCGCGCTGCTCCAATTGCCGCTGCAGAGTCCTCGGGCTGACACCCAGGTTCTGCGCAACCTGTTCCACCGCACTGCGGCCGCGCGGCAGCAGCAGGTGAATTGCCCGCCGTACGTCAGCCGTTGGGGAGTGCTCCTTCGAGGGCGATTGAAGGTCAAGTAATTCCCTGGCGTATCTGGCCAGGCTGGCATCGGCCAGGGGGTTCACGCGATCCAGATCCTGGCTCGACAGGACCAGGCCATCGAATTCGCAGCCAAATTCGACCTGCTGGCCGAACAGGCGACGATGCACCCGCAGGTCTGCAGGGGCCGCATGCGAAAAGTGCACGCAGCGGGGTTTCCATTGGGCGCCAAGTATGGCGCGGATCAGGCAAAGCACCGCGCCGACGGTCAGCTCCATAGCCTGCCGGCCGGGTTGCTGCCTGCCGGTCAGCAACGTCACTCGCAAGACCGCGATATTCGCATGCTCGGTGAACTGCGTCGCGACAGAGTCGCTGAGCAGGTGGCGATAACGCTCGACCTCTGCCAGTGCATCCCGCAGTGTGGGCTGATGCTGCAGCGTCAGGCTGACCGGGCCGAAGTCGGAAAGCCGCCACGATTCGCCCATGAGCAGCCCGAGCGAATGGCAGGCAGTGATCCGCGCGGATGTCTCTAGAACCTCCGCAAGCCGGAATTCGGGGATGCGCAGGTCGGGCGTGTGCAGGCATTCCCGGTCCAGGCCGACATGGGAAACCATCTGCACCGGGTCGATGCCCGCGGCGCGAGCGATCCCGGAGTACTTCGTGAGGGAGGCGCTGCGAACCAGGACGGTCATAGGGGGCTCTTTCCGAAGAGGGATAGTCAGGTTGATCGAAGGCCTGCGCAATCTACCGATGAAGCCGGTCGCCTGGCTGCCAGTGTCGCTCATGCATTGCATACGCCGCTGGCGCCGCGTCTGCGTGCAGTGAATCAAGCCGGGAATCGACTGTCATGGATGGTCAACTTCTGGCGTGGCCTGTCAAAGCTCCTGCGCATGCGAGAGCCGACAATTAACCCAGGCTACCGAATGATAGTGGCGGCAGCAATAGACGACAACAGGAGACGGAATTGGCAAAAGCCGATCGCATGTACGTGGTGGGAGGGCCAGAGGTCCTCCGATACGAGGACGCCGAGGTTGGCGAGCCGGGTCCCGGCGAGGCGCGAATCCGGCACGTCGCGGTGGCTCTGAACTACGTCGACACGTATTTCCCCAATGGCACTGACCCTGTGCCGCAGCCCAACGGCATCGGGATCCATCAGCGCCATGCGCTGCAGGATGCGGTCCAGGCGCATCGGGACCTGGAGCCGCGCAAGACCACCGGCTCGTCAATCTTTGTAGTGTAAAGGGAGCTTTCCATGCACGTAGAACCTCTTACCTGCACCATTGGTGCCGAAATCGGCGGCGTCAACCTGGCCGATGCAGCGCGAAACAACGCGTTGCTTGCCGAGATCAAGGCGCTGCTGCTCAAGCACAAGGTGCTGTTTCTGCGGGACCAGGATATCAGCCGGGCCGATCACGTGGCCTTCGCACGCCGTTTTGGCGAACTGGAGGACCACCCGGTCGCTGGCAGCGACCCGGATCATCCCGGCCTGGTACAGATCTATCGCAGCGACAAGCGCGAGAATTACGAGAACAGCTACCACACCGACGGCAGCTGGCGCGAAACCCCGCCGATGGGTTGCGTCCTGCGTTGCATTGAATGCCCGCCGGTCGGCGGCGACACCATCTGGGTGAACATGGCCGCGGCCTACGAGAACCTGCCCGAAGAAATCAAGGAGCGCATCGCCGGCCTGCGCGCCAAGCATGGCATCGAACATTCATTCGGGGCGGCGATGAGCCCGGAAAATCGCGCCAAGCTTGCCGCGCAGTACCCCATGGTCGAACATCCCGTGGTGCGCACGCATCCGGAGACCGGCGAGAAGGTGCTCTACGTCTGCGGCTTCTCTACGCATTTCGCAAACTTCCATACGCCAGAGAACGTGCGCTACGGACAGGACAAGACTCCGGGCGCGAGCCATCTGCTGAACTACTTGATCAGCCAGGCGGCGATCCCCGAATACCAGGTGCGATTCCGCTGGCAGCCTAGTAGCGTGGCCATTTGGGACAACCGCTGCACCCAGCACTACGCGGTACAGGACTACTGGCCGGCCCCACGCAAGATGGAGCGCGCAGCCATCATCGGAGACAAGCCGTTCTGAGGCGCGCCAGCCGCCGCCAAGCCTTGCCCCACCTTTATCAATGGAGACATGCCGTGAACTACCTCGATGGATCCCTGTTCCCCGAAAACCAGCAGCCGTTGATCATCACTGCGGCGCCCTACGCACCGGGATGGCTGCCGTCCGATTTCCCGGAAGACATCCCCGTGACGATGGAAGACCAGATCCAGAAGGCCGTGGATTGCTACAACGCCGGCGCGACTGTGCTGCACCTGCATGTGCGCGAGCTTGACGGCAAAGGCTCGAAGCGTCTGTCCAAGTTCAACGAGCTGATCGCCGGGGTGCGTAACGCTGTGCCGGAGATGATCATCCAGGTGGGCGGGTCGATCAGTTTCGCACCCGAAAACGAGGGGGCCGCCGCCAAGTGGCTGTCCGACGACACCCGTCACATGCTTGCCGAACTTGACCCCGTTCCGGACCAGGTGACCGTCACGGTGAACACGTCTCAGATGAACGTGACGGAGCATGCGGAACTCGCGGATTTCAAGGGCACCTCGCGTGAGAACCCTGCGATCTTCGACGCGTACAAGGAAATGACGGTTCCCGCCCAGCCCGGCTGGGTCGAAGAGCACATCCGCCGCCTTACCGCAGCCGGCATCCAGAGTGCCTTCCAGTGCTACAACATCAATAGCTTCGAGTCCGTGGAGCGGTTGATTCGGCGTGGTGTCTACAAGGGCCCGCTGGTCATGAATTGGGTGGCAATCAGCGGCGGCATGGATGCACCCAGCATCTTTAACTTCGCCAACATTGTTCGTGCCGTCCCGGATGGCGCGGTGCTTACCGTTGAAAGCTCTGTGCGCAACGTGCTTCCTGTCAACATGATGGGTGTTGCCTTGGGCTTGCATGTGCGCTGCGGGACCGAGGACTGCCTCTGGAACCAGTCGCGCACGGCCAAGATGAGCACGGTGAAGCAGATTGAGCAGCTGGTGCGCATCGCGAGCGAATTCGGCCGCAAAGTGGCAACGGCCCAGGAAGCGCGCGAAATCCAGAAGATTGGCGTGTTCTATGACACGGTCGAGGAGACGTTGGCTGCCAATGGCTTCGCGCCGAACCGCAATGGCGGCAATCAAGGCTTCCTGCGCAAGGCCGCCTGACTCGGGCCGGTTGGAAATGACCGGCAGGTGAGGGTGCCAGCCTTGCGCGGCGCGGTGCCAGGGGGCACGCCTGAATGTCAAGACTGGCAATCTCATTATGGCTAGTTTGTTTATGTCGACAATAAAAAACATGACTGCTATGATCGTGCCGAAGATGGCCTGGGCAGGTAGAGGCGGCTCGTCGCGCAGCAGGCCTCGGTGAGGCCGACAGCACTTGGCAGGCTGGATAGTAGTCAAAAAAATGGGGGAGACGATGTCATTACTAAAAAAGCTGCTCGCAGCTGCGTTGTGCGCCGAGACAATCATTGCCTTATGCGCGCCAGGCCCGGTCCAGGCACAGGAAGCCTGGCCGGCGCGCCCGATTCAAATGATCGTGCCGTCGTCTGCCGGATCGGGAACCGATGCGCTGGCGCGGGTCATGGCGCAGCGCCTTTCCGAATCGCTGAAGCAGGCAGTGGTCGTGGAGAACCGGCCGGGTGGCAGCGGGGTGATCGGGACCAACGCCGTCCTCAAAGCGGCGCCGGATGGCTACACGATTCTCTACACAACGGCGTCCAACATGGTGGTTGCGCCGGCAGTCATCAAGTCCATTTCCCAGGAGGCACGAAAGAGCCTCATGCCGATCGCGCAGACGGCTGTGGGCGGGGTGCTGCTACTGGTGAGCCCGGATCTGCCGGTGTCCGACTTGCCTGGGCTTGTCGAGTTCGTGAGAGCGAATCCGGATAAGTACAGCTATGGCAGTTGGGGCACAGGCTCATCCGCGCACTTGACGATGGAGTGGTTGAAGAAGCAGACCGGCATGAAGACCGAACACGTTGCATATCGGACCTCCAGTCAACTGCTCACCGAGCTTTCCTCGGGTGTGCTAAAGATCGGCTGGACCGATCCCAGCGTGGCGGTGCCGTTCCTGCGTTCGGGGAAGGTGCGCGGCATTGCCATTGCGGGCAACGTGCGGTCTCCCCAGCTTGCCAACGTCAAGACGATGGGTGAACAGGGCTACAAGTTCAGTACGGTGGGATGGTTCGGCATGTTCGCGCCGGCCGGAACTAGTCCGGTGATCGTGAAGCGGCTGGCGGATGAGGTCAACAAGGTACAGGCGTTGCCGGAGATCGCGGCCCTGATGAAGAAACAGAACTTCGAGCCGCCGCCGGTAAAGTCCTCCGCGCAGTTGGGCGAAATTGTCCGGAACGATCTGCAAGTCTGGACGAAGATCGCCAACGACGCAGGCATCAGGCTCGAAGAATAAGATACGGCCCCCGCCCCGGGGGATAAGGAATGATTGCGTGAATTGCTCTGAACTCTCGGGTGCGGTCCCTGCCCCTACATCGTCGCAAACTCTGCGCGTTGACTTCTACCTTGACCTGATATGCCCCTGGTGCTGGATTGGGTTGCGTAATCTGCGTTCAGCATGGGCAAGCTTTCGACAGCAGCATCCCGGATTGGCGCTGGAGACGATATGGCATGCCAATGCTCTGCTGCCGCAGATTCCTGCGCAAGGCATTCCGTACCAGGCATTCTATGAAGCACGGCTTGGTGGCCAACGGGCTGTGGCGATGCGCCGCGCACAGATTCGCGCTGTGGCTGAATCGGTCGATCTATCGCTGAACTTCGAGAACATTGCGACCTTTCCGAATTCGGCGCTGGCATGTGCCTTGGTCAATGCGGCCCAGTCCAAACTGGCGCCGGTGGTCATGTACCAGTTGGTGGAGTCCATCTACTGCGCATTCTTCTTCCAAGGGCAAGACATCGGTTCAACGCAGACCCTGCAGGCCCTGGCTCAAGCGTCTGGGTTCAACTGGGATGCCAGGGCATCCTCCGCGCGCCAGTCCTCAATTGGGGCCGAGCATGCAGGAGGGGTTCCTCATCTCGTCTTCAATGCGCAGTGGCCGGTTACTGGCGCGGTTCCAGCAAGCGAGTTGGTTCGCATCATGCAGCAAGCCGTGGTGGCCAAGCGTTTGAACAGCGAGTGCGAATCCAATGCCTGATTCCGAATGGATTCTGGTCGGGCCTGCGGAGTCACTGGCTCCAGGCGCACGCAAATTGGTCTTCTTGCAAGACGGTCAATCGGCGATCGTGTTCAACCTTGGCGGCCAGTTCTTTGCCATGGAAAACAGTTGCCCGCATGCGGGTGCTTCCATGGCGGGAGGCTCGTGTGTTGAGCACGTCATCAGTTGCCCTTCACACGGCTTGCGATTTGACATTCGCAACGGCCAGTGCACCTCGTCTTCGAGCTTGCGTATCCGCACCTATGAAGTCGTTGCGGCGGACAAGCAACTCTGGCTACGTACGCCAGAACTCAATCAATGAGAATTCCCTAAAGCAAGGAAACGGCTTCTGCGGCGGCTCGTCATGTTTCCAACGGAATAGTTGGAGCTGCGTGCCATGGCGAAAATGTTCATTGGCCGATGCCGCAAAGAAGTGCTGGAAGGCTGCTCGGGTGCCATTGGCGCGCAAACGCCCGGTTGAGGTCGTAGCAGCCTGCTGATACATGCAGCGAACAGAGAGATCGCGCGGCGCTTCGGCATCCAGCTTTAGCGGCATGCGAGGTCAGCGCGGCCGCCACCTTGTCCGGTGCTCCTGCGCCAGCCTATTGTCATAAAAAGGCAAGTTCAAGGCGTGCAAGGTAAAGCGGGAAGTGGTGCCAGGCCAGATGATTCACTCGTCGCGAAGGACACTCTGACATCACCGGTTAAAGGAGATGCTCGCCTGCGCACCGCCGTGCCGACGATGGCGCTGTAAATAGGGTTCTAAAGTTCTCTCATCTAGTTCGACATACTCAATATTCACATTTCAACTTGGATATCCATCATCATGAACTTCCTTGACGGCCACCTGTATCCCGAGAACCAGCAGCCCCTGATCATCACGGCCGCTCCCTATGCGCCGGGCTGGATTCCCTCCGACTTCCCGGAAGATATCCCTGTGACGATGGAGGAGCAGATCCAGAAGGCGGCGGATTGCTACGAAGCCGGTGCCACCGTGCTGCACCTGCATGTGCGAGAACCCGATGGCAGAGGCAGCAAGCGCCTTTCCATGTTCAATGAGCTGATCGCCGGGGTGCGAAAGGCCGTGCCCGAGATGGTCATCCAGGTGGGTGGCTCGATCAGCTTTGCGCCCGAAGACGATGGCTCTGCGGCCAAATGGCTCTCCGACGACACGCGGCATATGCTGGCCGAACTCGATCCGAAGCCCGACCAGGTGACGGTGACCGTCAACACCACGCAGATGAATGTGACAGAGCATGCTGGCCTGGATGACTTCAAGGGAGTTTCGCGGGGATTCCCGCACCTCTATGCAACCTACAAGGACATGATCGTGCCCTCGAACCCCAGCTGGGTTGAGGAGCACATCCGACGCCTGACAGCCGCCGGCATCCAAAGTGAGTTCCAGTGCTACAACATCAACAGCTTTGAAACCATTGAGCGGATGATTCGCCGCGGCGTCTACAAGGGGCCCCTGGTGATGAACTGGGTGGCGATCAGCGGTGGCATGGACCAAGCGAACATCTACAACCTGGCTAACTTCCTGCGTGCTGCGCCCGACGGCGCGGTGATCACGGTGGAGAGTTCGGTGCTCAATGTGCTGCCCGTGAATATGATCGGCATTGCCTTGGGCCTGCATGTGCGGTGCGGCATCGAGGATGTACTCTGGAACCAGACCCGCACGGGAAAGGCCACCTCTGTCGAGCAGATCAAGCAACTGGTGCGTATCGCCGGCGAATTTGGTCGCCCCATCGCGACGGCGAAACAGGCACGAGAGATCATGCAGATCGGGGTCTTCTACGACACGGCGGAAGAGACGCTCCAGGCCAATGGCTTCGCACCCAATCGCAACGGTGGCAACCAGGGATTCCTGCGCAAGCCGGCCTAAGGCCTCTGGGGGAGTTGACATCCTATGCTGTATGAGTCGTCCAGCATTTCCTGGGGGGCGGACTAAGGCTGAAGGTGCAGTTTCCCCCATCGATCGGACGGCTTTGATATTCATCTAGCCTATTTGATACAGAACAGGAGACAACATGGCGAAAGTCGTTAAATTCTACGAAACGGGCGGCCCCGAGGTCCTTCGTTTTGAAGACGCTGAGGTTGGCGAACCAGGACCGGGAGAGGTCCGCGTTCGCCACGTGGCCGTGGGCCTGAATTTTGCCGACACCTACTTCCGCGGTGGCACCTACCAGGTTCCGCTGCCCAGCGGCCTCGGCAACGAGGCGGCCGGCGTGGTCGAGGCAGTCGGTGCCGGTGTGACCCAGCTGGCGGTCGGCGACCGTGTGACCTACACGGGCTTTGTCAACACGCTGGGTGCCTACAGCACTGAGCGGTTGATTTCTGCCGCACTCCTGATCAAGCTGCCGGATGCCATCAGTTGCGAAGCCGCGGCGGCCATGACCATGCGGGGCTTGTCCGCCTCCTACCTGGTGCGCCGGATCTACCCCTTCGTGGCGGGCGAGGCCGTGCTGCTGCATGCCGCGGCAGGCGGTGTTGGCTTGATCGTTTCGCAATGGGCTAAATTGCTCGGGCTGACGGTGATCGGCACGGTGTCGACCGATGCCAAGGCTGAAGTCGCGCGCGCTCACGGCTGTGATCACACGATCAACTACAGCCATGAGGATGTCGCCAAGCGCGTGCGGGAGCTGACGGGCGGAGTGGGGGTGTCCGTGGTCTTCGACAGCGTCGGCAAGGCCACCTTCATGTCCTCGCTGGACTCACTCAAGCGCCGGGGCCTGATGGTCTGCGTTGGTACCGCCTCCGGCACAATTCCGCCGTTCGATCCGCAAATCCTGGCCCGCAAGGGCTCGCTCTACCTGACCCGCCCGGGCCTGGCCGACTACATCGCCGATCCGGCCGAAAAGGCGGAGCTGGTCGACGAGCTATTTGGCCACGTGGCAGCAGGGCGCATCCGCATCGAGATCAACCAGCGCTATGCCTTGGAGGATGCCGTGCAGGCACATCGGGACCTGGAGGCTCGAAAGACCACGGGCTCGTCCATTTTCGTGATTTGAGGGTTTCCTCTCCTGGGGAACTCGAACCGTCAGGCTGCCTTGGCCTGCAGAACGCAATCTAGTGATCTAGTGATCCGGCGGTCGGGTCAGGGTGTTCAGGACCCGCTGCCGGTAGCGCTCCTCGTTGTGCGCGATGTCGGGATCCGCATATTCCACGCCGGAGCGCAGTGCGTCGCAGAAGAGCGCCGCCATCTCGCGAACGGTGGCGGCAGCGGTGTTGGTGATTGCCTCGGCGTCGCCCACGATGTGAATCCCGCCACCACCCAGAATGCAGGCACGGTTTCCGCTCATCCGCCTGCGACCTCCCCCCGTTCCGATCTGAATGACTCTGCCTGGCATGGGCATGCCGGTTTTGGCACGCGTGCTCATGCCCGGGCACATGACGCCATGCAGCAATGCATGGTCTGCATTGCTGCATGTCCACGAGGACCATGCGTTTTGGCGATGCGGGCTACATGGAAGTGGGGAAACGCGACACAATCCGATCGGCTCTGTGGCCCTAGACGATGACGGAATCGTTCACGTCCGCGATGGTCTTCGCGCCAAGCATGGCCATGTTTCGATCGACCTCATCGCGCAAGAGCGTGATGGCGTGGCGAACGCCTTCGGCTCCCCCAACAGCCGCGGCGTAAATAAAAGGTCGCCCCAGGAAGACAAAGCGGGCTCCTGATGCCAACGCTTTCAGAACATCACCGCCTCGCCGGATACCGCTGTCCATCATGACGGTTGTCTTGTGCGCGACTGCCTCACAAATCTCCGGCAATACAGCAAGCGGCTCCACGGCGCCGTCCAGTTGGCGCCCGCCGTGATTCGAGACAATGATGCCGTCTGCGCCCAAGGCGACAGCGCGCTCGGCGTCGGACTTATGCAAAATGCCCTTTATGACCAAGTTGCCGCGCCATCTTTGCCGGATTCGCTCGATATCCGTCCAGCTCAGGTGATCGCGCCCCGTCGTATCGCGAATCGCGGAGGCCGACAGGATCGGTGCGCCGCGAGACGCAAAAGAATTCTCGAAATGCGGCATCCCGCTAGACATGAGCGTTCTGGCGAACGTCCCGGCCAGCCAACGCGGCCGAGATATCCCATCGAACGCCAAGCGCAGAGATGGTCGCAAAGGCAAAGAGAAGCCAGTACGGACGTTATTCTCCCGGTTGGCCCAAACGGGAATATCAACCGTAAGGACAAGCGTAGCGAACCCGGCCGCTTCAATCCGCTCAATCAGGGCGTCCCTGCGTGCGGCATCGCCCGGCAGGTATGCCTGAAACCAGGTGCCTGGCGCGGCTGCGTGAACGTCTTCCATCGGAATCAGGGACGTGCCGCTCATGATTGCGGGTATCCGCTCTTCCCGTGCTGTTTGCGCGAGAACCACATCGCCGCGGTAAGCGGCGATCGCACTGATTCCAACGGGCGCCACGCCGAAGGGTGAAGCGTAACGTTGCCCAAAGATCTCAGTCGCTTGCGACCTTCCAGACACGTCGACAAGGACTTTGGGACGAAACCTGACGTCGTCGAATGCCGTCCTGTTCGCGGCAAGCGACTTGCCGTCCTCTGCGGCGCCGGCAATATAGCCAAAGATCGGGCGCGGAAGCTCCCTCTTTGCCGCGACTTCAAAATCGGCCAGTGAGAGGATTGGTCGCAGTCGTCGATGAATCTGACTATTGGCTCCATATGCCGGCTTGGCGGGCATTCCAGCGCTCGGAACGGCCTGGATATCTGCAACTTCTGTTTGAGATGTCATGTTGATTTGAAGCGTCTATCAGGCCCAACCGCTGTCACTATCAGCCACGCCGGATCACATTGATGATTAGGCGAACGTGCCTCGCTGGCGCATCAGCTCMCGGAACAGCGCCTCATTTTTCTCGAACGGCGCACGCCCGTGGAGGTAGAAGTAGTTGTTCAGGACAACCAGATCGCCGACGGGCAGCGAAACTTCCTTTGTTCCCGGCGAAGCCTCCATGGAAGTCGACAGGTCGTTGAGAAATGCAGCCTCCTCGCGATTGCGAGGCTGTACAAACTGATCGATGAATGACATCGACAGCCCAAACGCGTTCTGGAAGAAGAGAGGGCGTTCGACCCTATCGCTGACATTCTTGGACCCCGGCGCCTTGTAGAGGAAAGGCTGCGTCCCGAGGCGGTGACTGACAAACCGGTCACGCTCCTGCCAATCGTCCAGATGCAAGAATCGGGACTCGCCGCCACTTGCATTCTGTTCTGCGAATTTCATCATCAACAGCCAGTCCGTCGCTTCGGTAACGAAGGTGCCATCGGTGTGCATCGTGAAGAGTCGATAGGCTTGGCGCAGATAGGAGTCGCTATCGTCCGTGTGCTTGACCACGAAGCGAGCATAGTAAGTGCCCGACATCGCATCGTGGTTGCCGGGGCCCAAGAGGTGCCCAATGGCAGTGCCGAAGCGAACGAAATCGTCGGCGTTCGTCGTCAGTCCCTGGAGGCCTACCGTAAAGCCACCGTGCTGCCGGTCCTTCACAATGCTGTTGATGGTTGTCGCGAAGTCCTCGCCGACATGCTTCGCCAGTAAGTCCGCGAGCCCGTAGCGCATGAAGGGAACGTACTCGAGGTTTTGAACATCGACCTTGCGTGCGTCATGCAGGAAGCCAAGAACGGTATCGCGCTCAACGGTTACATGCAGGATGCGATGGTGGGCTGGGTGGGCAGACACTTGGAAGCGGGACTCGTCATTGCTGGCAAGCACCGACGCAGGAAGCGGGGCATTCATTGGTAGCTCTCCGGGAGGTTGCAGGGTGTTATTTCATCTGGATTCTTTGATATGATCCAGATAGAAGACAGTAATCTTTGTTCCGAAATTGAGATTAAAACGATGATTGACGTTCGCCAGTTGCAGAGCTTCCTTGCCGTGGCAGAAGAGCTTCACTTTGCGAAGGCGGCAGATCGCCTGGGTGTCGCACAATCAGGGCTTAGCACGCAGATCCAACGCCTTGAGCAGGATTTGGGGGTCACGCTCTTGAACCGCAACAAAAGGAAGCCGGTGTCACTTACCGACGCGGGGCGCCTGTTCCATGCCGAGGCGGTTGCTGCGTTGCGGCACATTGAGCGAGCCGACCAGGTGGGACGCCTGGCTGCCCGAGGGCTGGCTGGCGTCATCCGTGTCGGCTATGTGGCATCTGGCGTAAGCAGCGGCCTTTTGTCCACGATGCTGAGCGAGTTCCGGAAATCACACGAGATGGTCCGGATCGAAGTCGTGCCAATGGAAACGCCAAGGCAGCTCGAAGCGCTCAGCGATGGCCAGATTGATGTGGGAATTGTCAGGCCCAGACGACTCTATCCGGCTGGCGTGATCACGAAAGTCCTGCAGACTGAACGTCTGCTGGCTGCAATGACAGGAAGCCATCCACTTGCAAGGCGAGGGACCGTTTCAGCGCGCGCGCTAGCAGATCAATCCTTCATCGTCCCGCAGTTTGCAGACGAGGAGGGATTCGGGGATGCGCTATCCGCCCTGGGCAAAGCCGGAGGGTTCACGCCTCATCTGGAATATCGCGTCCAGGATTTCATCTCCGCCATCTGCCTCGCGTCCGCGGGATATGGAGTGGCCATCGTGCCTGAGTCAATGCAGAATTTCTCCCAGCCAGGCATCTTCTACACACAGATCGCCGACTTCAAGTTCTCAGTGCACCTGGCGCTAGCATATAGGCGTCGGGAAATATCCCCGGCGGTACGAGCCTTTGTGCAACTTGGAACTGAGGCTCTCAATGGCCGTGCATCGTAGACTCGGCAGCGCGCTCAGCCGCGTCGCGCTTCCGCGACGTAGCACCATCTGCCAATGAGGAACACGGTGAAGGGCAGCATTGCCGCGAACGGTAGCCAGCGCAAGGCAACTTGAAGACCAACCGCATCCGCTACCATGCCGGTGATAAAGGGGCCTGCTGCGAGGCCCAGTATGTTGTTAAACAGCGTTAGAGTGGCAAATGCCGAGCCGTGAATGGCTGGCGGCGTGGCCCCGGCAATGATCGCGCTACATGTGCCGAACGAGCTGGCAAGGAAGAACACCCCGGGCGCAAGGAGCGCGAGTTGCAGATTGCCTTGTGGCAAACGGAACGCGATCGCCAGCAGAACGCCTAACACGAGGCAATAGCCAATGGCCATGTTCCACCTCTTGAGCGACGAATCCCCGCTGATCCGATCGGTCATCACACCGCATATGAGTTGGCCAAGGCCGCTGACAAGGACCAGGCCGGCCGCCAGCGTGGCTGCTTCGCTGACAGGCATGCCCCAGTAGCGATTCAGGTAGCTGGGCAGCCACACGAACAGAGTGCCTTGAACGAAGATCTGCAGGGCGCAACCGAGGTAGGCACAAAAGACGGAACGGGACGGAAACAGGCCAGAGAAAAACACGCGCGGTGTCAGTTTCACATGCCCGTGGACCGGAGTTCCGTTTGCATTGTCCGGTTGCGCACTTGCGAGTTTTTTCTCGGTGACCACGAAGTAATAAATGATCACCAGCACAAAGCCAACGATGGCCATCAGACCCATCGACCATCGCCATCCAAAGTGCGTCGCAATGATCCCGGAAAGCGAAACACCGAGCACGGACCCAAAGGCGGCGGCAGACGTGAAGCCGCCGGCAATGGTAGACCGCATATGCCTTGGGAAGACGCTCACGAGCATAGCGAATCCGACACTTCCATAGGCAGCCTCGCCGACGCCGACGAACAAACGCGCAACGAACATCTCATGATAGGTACTGGCGATGGCGCACCCAAGCGTGGCAACACTCCACACCGCAACCATCAGTGCAATGCTTTTGACGCGCCCCCAACGGTCCGCGATGATGGAGAACGGGAGGGTCAGCACGCCGACCATCAACGGCACCACGCTGCTAATCGAGCCGAGCTGTGTATCGGAAAGCTGCCACTGCACTTTCAAGAGTGGAAACAAGGCATTGATCGCCTGCCGCGACATGTAGTCAGACAGTAGCAGGCAAAACATCAATGCAAAGACCACCCACGCGTAGGGTCGGGCACCAGTGGTAGCCGCAGCCGGCCCAGCCGGCATCGCGTTACTCGTAGACATGTTCAATTTTTGTCTCCTTATGACTTCTTGCATCGGATCATCTAGCCTGGCGTTACTTCCCGCTTTACCTTGCGCGCCTTGAACTTGGCTATTTATGACAGTCATCCGCAGGCGCAGGGGAGCCGTGGTCGGGGCCCGCCTGCACGCTCTGGAGATCTGAGCAGGGTTTTCCCTTTGCTTGCGCGAGTTGGTAATAACTTGTCGTGAACGGTCAAGCCGGTTGGCCCGGTGCGATCCGAGAATAGACGAACAAGCCTTTCTAAACACGCAAAGCATCGCAATCGAAATCAAAAGGGGTAGACATGAAGAAGCAGGCCAATCACTTGGGGTGGCGCGGTTGCGCCTTGGTAATCGGTGTTGGTGTCGCCGGGGGCATGTCCGTGGCCCAGGCCCAGGAGGCTTGGCCCAGCAAGCCGATCCGTCTGGTGGTGGCGGGGCCTGCCGGCGGCAGTGCCGACGCCTTGGCCCGGCTGCTGGCGCAAGGCCTGCAGCAAAAATTGAGCAAGCCAGTCATCGTAGAAAACAAGGCTGGTGCCGCCGGTGCGCTGGCGATCAGCGATTTGCAGTCCAACGGCAAGGATGGCTATACCTTCCTGGTTATCCAGGGCGGTGTCGTGAGCGAAGCGCCGTTGGCCTACAAGGTCCATTACAAGCCGTTTACGGACCTGAAGCCCCTGGCCCAGATCAGTCGCACGGGGCTGGTGCTGGTTGCCAACAAGGATGTGCCCATCTCCAACCTGAAGCAGTTGGTGGACTATGGCAAGTCGCAGAAGGATGGTCTCGTTTTCGCGTCCTATGCTACGGGATTGAAGGGCCACACCTCGGGCATCCTGCTCGGGCAGCTCACGCATGTGCCAATGCGGCATGTGGGCTACAAAGGCTCGCCCCCGGCGTTGAACGACCTGATGGGTGGTCATGTGCCCCTGATGTTCGATGGGGTGACTACCTCGTTGCCGCTGATCAAAGCGGGAAAGATCAAGGCGATTGCCTTGAACTATCCGACCCGGATTGCCGAATTGCCGGATGTGCCGACTTTCAAGGAGCTCGGTTACCCACAACTGGCGCAAGCAGGGTGGTTCGCAGTGTGGTCCCGCCCGGATGTCGCTCCGGCAATCCAGGAGAAAATCCGCGAGATAACACTGGCGTATTTCAAGCAACCGGCGGTGCAGAACCACGTCAAGGACATGGGGATGGAGCAGGGGGGCGCCGCTACGTCGGAAGAGTTGATGGCGGACCTGAAGCAGGCATACCAGCAACAGGCCGCGCTGCTGAAGTCCATTAACTACCAGCCGGATTAATAAGCGATTATTCTGCGCAAACTCGCCATTGCAGCGCGAATGGCCTTTGCGCAGTCGTTGGTCAGTGTATGCGGCATCGTCGTTCCGGCTCGTCCGTCAGGTAAGCATACGGATCGCGGTCGCCGAGTCTGACTGATCGTCCTAAGCGGGCGCCGCCGTCTTCAAATCCCGCGGGCCGCTCTTTTTTTCCCGGCCGGCGGCATTCCACCGCCGGTTCGGTCACGAGAGTTCGCGAATGAACGCTTTGGCTTGCGGCCACTCGCCATAGCCTGAAGCGGGATTCAGATGCCCGACCTCGCCGAGTTCGACAAAGCGGCTGCCCCACGCCTTCGCCAGGCCACGGGCGCGATCGAGGCGCGTCAGAGGATCGTTGCTGCTTGCCGCAACGATGCTCGGAAACGGCAATGTGCCGCGAGGGATCGGCAGCCAGCCGTGGTCGCTCAGCGTGCCGAGCGTCGGATAGCCTGCTGGCATGGACGTTTCGAGGTCCGCGGGCGCCGCGAGCAGTGCGCCAAGGATCTCGCGTGTGGCGCCTCGGGTGGCCCAATGGGCGACCATCATCGCGCCTGCGCTGTGCGCCACGATGATCACCGGCCCCTCGATGGTGGCCAAAGCGCGATCGATCGCGTCGACGCGGGCAGCGCAACTCAGCTTGTCTTGCTCAAGCGGAGCGATGCTGACGACGCGAGGCAGCGTCGCCGCCAGCAGGGTTTGCCAGTGTTCCGGCACATGGTCACGCAGGCCAGGGACGATGAGAACGGTCGGTGCCATAGAGGTCATGTCGATCTTTCAGTAAGGCGCGTCACCGATGATGGCGGTACGCTCCATCTTTCGGTGGCACGGTGGATAATCCATCACTGCGTAGTGCTGGGTTGAACGGTTGTCCCAGAACGCAACGCTGTTCTTCTTCCAACGAAAACGCACTTGGTATTCGGGGATGTTGGCCTGGCTGACCAGGTAGCTAAGCAAATTGCCGGCACCCGGCGCCTTGTCCATCCCGAAGCGCACGTTGGCCGGCACATTGAAATTTGTGAAGTGCGTCGTAAAGCTTCCATTGACGAACAGCACTTTCTCTCCGGTTTCGGGATGGATGCGCACAACCGGGTGTTCGGCGTCCGGGTACTGAGCCTTCAGCGCAAGACGCTTTTCGATCGGCATCGCGGCACCGAAGCTCGCCTCGATGCTGTGGCGCGCGCGCAATGTGGCGATCTTCGTCTTGATCTCCTCGGGCAACTGGTTGTAAGCCTCGACCATGTTGACCCACATCGTGTCACCGCCCACAGGCGGGCATTCGACGCAGCGCAGCACGCAGCCCATCGGAGGCTTTTCGCGCCAAGTGGCATCGGTATGCCAGGAATTCTCGTTGCGCTCGGGGGGGCTGTCCGGGGTCTTGTAGATCTGAACCAGTCCTGGGTAATCGGGATGGCTGCCTACCACTGGGTGGTCCTCCAGCTCACCGAAGCGGCGCGCAAAGGCCACGTGCTGCGCGCGCGTGATGTCCTGGTCGCGGAAGAACACCACGCGATGCTTCAGGAGCAGCGCCCTAATCTCCGCCATCTGTTGGTCGTCCTCGGCCGCCGCGCCAAGGTTGACGTTGCTGAGTTCCGCACCGATCGTGCAGGTGATGGGCTCGACCCGGATCGAGTTGCCTAGAGAGGTTGCGCGGACCACTGCGGGTGCCGCCTTGAGGTGTTGAATCATGAGCGTGTCTCCGATTGTCGGTTAGGCCGATCGATCCTTGCGAGTCTGGATGTCGCGGGTATCTCCCGCTTGACAGTACATGACAGGCATTTATCATTCCATGTCAATGTCCTACTCAGTACTCTAATGTCGTCACTTGTCCGCGCCGCGGCCCTCACCAACTACAGCGAGGTCGCTCGAGCTGCCGGACTGGACCCGGTGCGGATGCTCTTTGACGCGGGGTTGAGTCCGAGCGTACTGAGCGAGCCGGACATCATGATTCCAGTCGAACGTGTCGGAAGGCTGCTTCAGGCGTCCGCAACCATGTCAGGCAACGAGAGTTTCGGACTGTGCATGGCCGAGTCGCGCCTCTTGTCCAATCTTGGGGCGGTAGGATTGCTGATCCGCGACCAGGCGACGCTGCGTGAGTCGCTTCACATGCTGATGCGCTATCAAGCGTCGCTAAACAGTGCGCTGTCGCTGGCGATCGAGGAGTGCGATGGACTGGTCATTATTCGCGAGGTGGTAGTGGCTGGCAGCGCACATCAACCCACGCGTCAAAGGGTTGAGCTTGCGCTTGGGGTCATGGTGCGGTTGATACGTCAGCTCCACAAGCCCGACTGGGAGCCGCGGCGTGTGTGCTTTGAGCACCCCGCGCCGCGCGACCTGAGTACGCACCGGCGGTTTTTTGGCCCTTGCGTCGAATTCAACTACGACTTCAACTGCATTATCTGCGCAAAGGCCGATCTGGATGCACGCAACCCGTCCGCGGATCCGGCCATGGGGCGCTACGTGCAGCGGCTGATAGACGCGTCTGCCCTGTCGCAGCAGGCGACAATGCTTGAGGATGTGCGGCGCATGATCCTGCTGCTGTTGCCCAGTGGGCGCTGCAGCATCGAACAGGTTGCGGAGCATCTGGGCGTGGTGTGCCGCACGGTCCAGCGCCGGCTGGCGGAACAGGGGCAGAGCTTCTCGTCGATCGTTAACGACATCCGTACGGAACTCGCCATACGCCATGTCACCGAGAGCGATCGTCCGTTGACGGAGGTGGCAACCCTGCTTGGTTTTTCCGCGCCGAGCGGATTCTCGCGCTGGTATCACGTGCAATTTGGCTGCAGCCCCAAGGAGAGCAGGGCGGCACGCGGCACATTGCGCCGACAGACGGCACCGACCTGAGCATAGCCCTGGCAGAGCGGAAGCCGCGTCAGGCCATGCCATGTACGGACGCACTCTTTGCCGGATTCGGATTCTTCACGTCTTCCGTCTTGCCAGCCACGCGGCGCGTGGCGAATTGGCCTTCGAGCAACCTTCAGTGACCCCACCGGCCCTGCGGAACCCTCTGTGGAACCAATGTGGACTTGCATTTTATATTGTCGACAAAAATAAAATGCCGTATCATGAAGACGTTGCGCCCTCCCCGGAGGGCCATCGGAGAGAGCCGCGCATGCTTGGATGCCAAGGCGACAAGCTTCCATGTTCGGCGGGCCGTGCGCGCAGCCTTGGGTGAGGGGGGATATCATAATTAAAGACGATCAGTCAGCAGGCAATGGTCCGTACCTCCATCGGATGGGCTCGGCGATCTGCATGGGATTCTGCTGGCTCGCCGAGCGGCTCTCCTATGCCACGGCAGCGATGCTGTTGACCGATCTGATTGCGTGGGAAAATGACGGGTACATCGTGCGCAAATACCTGAACATCGATACGCCTCCCGGATCCGACGATTAGACGCCGTGGTTCAGCCCGTGGATTGAATCCAAGGATAATAATCCGGCTCTGCTTCCCCTATCTCTGCACCGGCGTGCGGCACCATGTTTCAGCGGTGGCCCGATGTCCCGATGTCCCGGGGGCCTGTAGCGGGCCTGCAAGGACGTCGTCCTGCGCAGGGCCTTGTTCTTTGGGGAGGCGTGCGACTGCCTGGACCAATGGTCCAGTTGGCTCCACCAGTATCCGCAATCTGCCCGATTCGCCACGTAAGGTAAGATCTTGGCGCTGCAAGAGGTGCGGTGCCGACCAAGGCCAGCACCCGACCCGTTCCCCAATCATCGGAAGGACTTACCACTCATGGGCAGGCTCAAGACTACCAACACGCCGGAACTGCAGTCGCTGCTTGCACCACAAACACCGCAGAATCCGGTCACGCTGGCTGTCGAGCAGGCGCTTATGCATGGACGCGACTGGTCGGCATCCGTAGCTGACCAGATCGCGGTACGGCTGGCGGGCCTGATTACGATCGACGTGATCCACGCAGGCCAGCGCTTGCTGGAGAAAGACATCAGCGAGGTCTTGGCTGTTAGCCGCGCTCCTGTGCGCGAGGCATTGCGCATCCTGGAGCGGGAGCGGTTGATTGAGTTCCGCCCTCGGCGCGGCGCCATCGTCACCGAGCCCAATGCCCAGGACCTGCGGGATATCTACGTCGTGCGGGACGCGCTGTTCGAGATTCTGCTCAGGCAGTTGATGGAAGAGCGCGCGGACGCGCTGGAAGCGTTGTTCGAGCAATTCATTCCGCAATTCAGCAAGGCCGCCGAGGAATCGGTAGACGCCTATATCAGCGTGACCTTCCTGGCAAACATGGCCATGGCAGATCTGTCCAGCAACCGGCTGGTAGGGGAGGTGCTGAACTCTATCTCGCTGCGGGTCCTGCGCTATGTGCGGCTGGGGCTCGCATCCCATCCCGGCTCGCTGGAGAATTCCTTCAAGACCTGGCGCGCTCTACAGCGCGCTGTAATCAAGCGGGACATTGAAGCGGTCTTGCAGACCGCGCACAAGCGCATCGGAAATTCCCGCGAAGCTGCCGTCCGTGCTCTGTCATCCGGCGCCCAGAAAGGCAAGGGCGCCGCTGCCGGCCGCAGCGCTGTGCCGGCGTAGGCCTTCTAAGCTCGCGCGGGCAAGCCTGCCCGCCATGGCTCTCCAGTTCCCTCTCTGTCGGCAGGCGGCCAGCGAAGGCCGCGATATCTGCTCGCGAGTATGGATCCCGTGAGGCTGCGGCTGTCCCACCGGGAGAAATCGGTGCGGGTTAGCAGAGTCTCAAGAGCCGCTGCGTGCCGAACAGGGCTATGCCCGAATCGACTCCCCCAGAACGGCACGGGCTCCTCGGACACGGCAAGACCGGCTGCTCAAACACCTGCTGTGCACGCGGGAGAACGAGCCAAAGCACTTGCCGATGCGCGCCACCTCAGGGCAATCTCCCAATGAATAAGCATAGCAGTGACCGCGGGGTCGCCTCAGAGCCGCGCGAAGGCCAACTGCTCGCGCTCGCGGCGTTCAACGCATTTCAGTCAATGTTATTTATGTCGACAAGAAATATTTCTGGCTGATATCATTGCCTGCACCCGAGGCCGGAATAGGGTGTTGATCGGTAAGGAACGCTACTGAAGCGCGCTGGCTGTGATCGAACGTTTCATGATGCGGATCGAACAAGGTGACCCGCGCGGAGATTCTCTGGTGGCGATGGTCGTCCTAGGGACAGCCGGGCTGGACACGAACGCTTCGGTCGCTGTGATCGCGGCAGCGAATGTGACTTTCGATCTAGTGGATCTAGTACGCGACCCCACTCCCATAGCGTTGCCGTAGTCGCGGTGCCACGGGTCAACGAGGACGCCAGGGGCGCAGAAATAAACCAAAGGAGAAGAGACAATGGGATCATTCAACAAGCGGCGCAAGATTCATGGTGCACTCATCGCTGCGGGCGCAATCTGCACCGGCGGCGCACACGCACAGAGCAGCGTGACGCTTTATGGCGTGGCGGATATGAACGTCGAGTTTGCTAGCCATGTTGGCGCGGTGCCCAATGCAGCCAACAAGTTCAATGCGGGCCCGTCAAACAATGTCTACCGCATGGACTCTGGCGGCCTGTCTGGATCGCGTTGGGGCTTGCGTGGCGTGGAAGATCTCGGCAACGGGCTGAATTCCATTTTTGTCTTGGAAAGCGGCTTTAACCTGGATGCCGGCACGTCGCAGCAGGGCGGCCGCCTGTTCGGTCGCCAAGCCTATGTGGGCATGCAAAGCTCGCAGTTCGGCCAACTGACTTTTGGCCGTCAGTACACGTCGATGTTTGAAGGTCTCGCGAACTTTGTACCCGCAGCCTTTGCCACGCAGTATGAACCGATCGTGATGCTGACAGGCGCGAACTTCCGCGAGGACAATACCATCAAGTACACCGGTCGGTTCGGCCCGGTCACCGCACTGGCACACTGGTCCTTCGGTACCGGCCTGGCATTGCCGACGACGGTGGCCAATGGTCCGCTTCTGGGTGGTAACGGTGAAGTCCCGGGCCAGTTCCGTCGCGATACCGGCTATGGCGCGGCTTTGACCTACATTTCCGGCCCTGTCGGCGTGGCTGTGGCTTACGACCAGTTCAACCCCACTGTGTCGAACCCCTTGAACGCGGCTGTCCTCGGGAGCGGAAATTTCAAGAAGGCGACGATCGCGGGAAGCTACGCGTTTGGCCCTGCAAAGATCATGGGCGGCTACCGCTGGGGTCAGAACAAGGACCAGAATGGCAGCCTGCTTGAACGCGACGACCTCTACTGGATCGGCGCCAACTACCAGGTGACGCCGGCGCTTGGCCTGACGCTCGAATACAACTATGACCACGTCAAGCGCTTTTTCGCGAACACATCGACCCCGAACCCATGGCAAGTTGCTTTCATCGCCGACTACGCCCTCTCCAAGCGAACTGATGTCTACTTGACCACGGCATATGCAAAGAACGCGGGCCTGGGACTGGATTCCGCGATGATCGCCTACGCGAACAGCCTTTCCCTTGGCAATAGCTACACACTTGCCAGCGGCCAAAGCAATATGCTCGGTGTCGCCGCAGGTATTCGCCACAAGTTCTGAGAGCCTGTTTGAAAATTCGCTGCAGATGTGTTCTGAAGGTGGGGTGTCGAAAGAAGAACATCGAGTGCGGCAAGCAATCACGGTAGGCAAGACGAAACGATGCCAAGGCGATCTGGTAGACGTGCAGCCCCGGCGTCTGCCAGATCAGCCCAGCGGGGTGTGCACACAGAGGAGACCGGAATCTCCCAACAACGTCCGATCAGGCCAAATTGAAGGGCAACTGCCGTTGTGGCTTGCCAGTGAGACGTGCAATGGCGTTGGCAAACGCTGGGACGAGCGGCGGCAGGCCCGGTTCGCCCATGCCGGTGGGTGGGTCGGCGCTGGGCACGATGTGAACATCGAATGCGGGGGTATCCGTGATGCGCGCCACGGTGAAGTCGCCGAAATTGCTTTGCTCGACGATGCCGTCCTTTAGCGTGATGGCCGAGCCTGCCATGCACATGGACAGAGCCATGACCGCCGCACCTTGCACCTGCGCCTCCACCGTCCGAGGATTCACTACCAGGTTGCAATGCACGCCAGCGGTAACGCGGTGCAGCACAGGACGGCCATCCCGCACCGCGGCCTCCACGACGTAAGCCACCACGGAGTCGAAGGACTCGTGAACAGCGACACCCCAGGCGCGGCCCGAAGGCAATTGCTTCCTGCCGTAGCCGCTCTTGTCCACCGCCAGTTGCAATGCGGCGCGGTGCCGCGGATTCTTGTCACCGAACAGGCCCATGCGGTACGCCACCGGATCCTGTTTGGTGGCGCGCGCAATCTCATCCAGCAAGGTCTCCATGACGTATGCGGTATGGGTGGAACCCACGCTGCGCCACCACAGAACCGGTACGTTTAGCTTGGGGTGGTGAACAGTCAGGCGCATCGGTAGCGGGTAGGGCGCGCGCATACCCTCCGTGGCCGTGGCATCGATGCCGTTCTTTATCTGGAATTCCCCAAACACAGTCCCGGTAGTGATGGATTGACCAACGATGACGTGGTCCCAGGCCAGCACCTTGCCGCGCTCATCGAAGCCGATGCGCGCGCGGTGCAGGTGCATGGGGCGGTAGTAGCCACCCTTTATGTCGTCCTCGCGGCTCCAGAGCGTGCGCACCGGCGCGTTCATGCCGGCGGCGCGAGCGGCCTTCGCGACCTCGCAGGCCTCGACCACATAGTCGCTTGTGCCCACGAAACGCCGGCCAAAGCCGCCCCCCGCCATTTGCACATGGATCTTCACCTGCTCGGGCTTGAGATCCAGCGCACGCGCGGCGGCGATACCGTCGAGACCCGGGCACTGGGTGCCGACCCACAGTTCGGCATGCCCGTCAGACAGTTGGACGGTGCAGTTCAGCGGCTCCATCGGTGCGTGGGCCAGGTAGGGGAACACGAACTCGGCTTCGAGCTGGTGCGCAGCGGTGGCCAGCGGTGCCATGTCGGCGTCGAACTGGCGCGGCCCAGGACGACGGGCCAGGTCGCGGTACTGGGCCAGCAACCGTTCGCTGTCCACTTTTTCCAACGCGCCCGTATCCCACTGCAACTTCAGTGCGTCGCGCCCCTGCTTGGCAGGCCAGTAGCCGTCGGCCACCACCGCCACGCCTTCGCCGCCGCGGTCCAGCGGCACGCGCAGCACGGCCCTCACCCCTTTGACGGCGCGCGCGGCGCTATCGTCCATCGTGTTCAGTCGGGCGCCGAACACTGGCGGATGCGCCACCACAGCGGTGAGCTGGCCAGGGAGATGCATGTCAATGCCGAAGTCCTGACGCCCACTGCTCTTGGCGCGCGCGTCGAGGCGTGTCGTGGGGCGCCCAATAATGCGGAAGTCCTGCGGGTTCTTGAGGGTGACGTTCTCGGGCACGGGCAGGGTCATGGCGGCCTCGGCCAGCTCGCCGTAGGTCAGCTTCCTGCTGCTCGGGCCTAGCACAGCCCCGGCCTGGGTACGCAGCGTCGACACGTCCATGTTCCAGCGAGCTGCTGCAGCAGACAGCAGCATCGCGCGGGCCCGCGCACCGAGTTCTCGGTACTGCGCGAAGCTGTTCTTGACCGAATGGGAGCCACCGGTAAGGTGAATGCCGAAGAGCGGGTCGACGTAGGCCGCGTCGTTCGAGCCGTGCCGGCTACGCACCAGGTTCCAGTCGGCGTCCAGCTCCTCGGCAAGAATCATCGGCAATGCAGTCTGTACGCCTTGGCCGAACTCAAGCCGGTTGATGGTCACCATGACCTCGCCATTTGGGGAAATCTGCACGAAGGCCAAGGGCTGCTGCGTCGGCTTCAGGGCATTCGTAGCCTGGCCGTTTCCGGTAGCTTGTCCTATCGCCAGATGGGGGAAGGCGCCGAGCGCCAGGCCGGCAGTGCCCGTCAGTTTCAGGAAACTACGGCGCGACAGCGTAGCGGCATTGTCGGCGCGGTCTCGCTCCAGCATGTGCTGAAGGGCGCGCGGCATGTCGCTGTAGTCAAAATTGGGCAACATGGCGGCTCCTTCAGGCGACGGACTTGGCGGCATCGGCCACCGCGGCACGGATGCGGGCGTAGGTGCCACATCGGCAGATATTGCCTGCCATGGCGGTATCGATCTCGGCGGCGGTTGGTTGCTTGCCGCGAGGTAGCGATTTCAGAAAGGCGATGGCGCTCATGATTTGCCCGCTCTGGCAGTAGCCGCACTGTGCCACGTCGTGCTTGACCCACGCCGCATGCACAGCGGTTCCGACCCGGTCGCTGCCATCGGTGGCGGCCTCGATGGTGCCAATCTTCTTGCCCTCAGAGGCTGAGATCGGCGTGATGCACGAGCGGATGGCCTGCCCGTCCAGATGCACGGTGCAAGCACCGCACAACGCGGCACCGCAGCCGAACTTCGTGCCGGTCATGCCAAGTGTGTCGCGTAGGGCCCATAGAATGGGCGTGCCGGGATCGGCGTCTACCGTGTGCTCACGGCCGTTGACGTTGAGTTTGCTCATGCTGGTTCGATTCTCCGTAGACTTTCATTCGCGCGAGCGTGCCGATCTCAATTGGCCCAGTTCTGCAACCAGAAGGCGTAGGGCGTGGGCAGCACCGACGCCGCATTATCGAGCTTGAGATCGCGCGCCGCATGGAACGGCCAATGCGGATTCGCCAGCAGGGTACGCGCTAAGAAGACGAGGTCCAGTTGCCCCTCACGAACGAAGGTGTCGGCCTCTTGCGCGCTGGTGATCTGCCAGCTCGTTGCCACTGGCAGACTGGTTTGCACACGAATCCGTTGTGCGTAGGGCACCAAGAAATTGGGCCCCCATGGCACTTGTTCTTCCGAGGTCGACAGGGCAAGTCCCGCGTCGACGAGATCCAGACCGGCATCCTTGAGCCACTTCAGGACCTGAACGGAATCCGTGAGCGTTTCGTCTTCGCGGCCGTCAAATTCCACAACACCCAGGCGCGCAGTTAGCGGAAGGTTTTCCGGCCATACCTTCCTCACTGCGGCCACTGTCTCGATCAGAAAGCGGGCGCGATTCTCCAGCGAGCCGCCGTAATGGTCGTCCCGCGCATTGGAGTGGGTGGACAGGAAGTTCTGCCCGAGAAAGCCATGGGCAAAATGAAGTTCCAGCCACTGGAATCCAGCCTGCAGGGCGCGGCGTGCGGCATCTACGAAGTGCTGCTGCGTGTGCTGGATGTCCTCTACACGCATCTCGCGTGGCATATGCGGGCTGGAGGGCATGAAGGGCAACGCGCTTGGCGCCACCGGTTGCCAGGCTCGCGGGTCCTTCTCGTTCAGCGGCGCACCGCCCTCCCAGGGCGGAGTGCAGCCGGCCTTGCGACCGGCATGGCCAATCTGGATACCCGCTACGGCGCCGGAGGCCTTGATGGCCTTGGCTGCAGATGCGAGGCCTGCAATGTGAGAATCACCCCACAGGCCCACATCGCCAGGCGTGATCCGTCCCTCCGGCGACACGGCCGTGGCTTCAACGATGACGAGTCCAGCGCCGCCGCGGGCCAGCGTCGCATAGTGACTTTGGTGCCAGTCGTTGAGGTGCCCGTCCTCAGCCATGTACTGGCACATGGGGGAGACGACGATGCGATTACGAAGGGTGACGCCCTTCAAGGTGTAGGGCGAGAAAAGGGACGGCATCTGGAATGCTCCGGGTAAGGATCAACGGGAGCCAGTTTGAGGGATCAGGCGTCGAAACCGTTTGCCAGATTCGCGCCACTTTTTACACAATCCGACGAATAGCGCGCCATCAGGGTAAGTTGGCTTGAGCCCGGTGCTAGACTCCGAGCAACAAACCGAGGGCCGAGAAGGGCGATGAACGCGAGCGACAGCAAGAGTATTCCCGTCAAGGCTGCCGGCATTGATGCCCTCGTGGAGGCAATCAGCCGGGTTGCCCAAAGTGATGGTGACTACTCCACTGCAATTTCAGGCTTGACTCTCCACCGCAGGAGCGCCGCCGCAGAACCCATGCCGTGCATCTACGGGTTCGGCCTCGGTGTTGTCGCTCAGGGCGGCAAGCAGGTCATGCTCGGTGATGACGTATTCAACTATGGTCCGGGGCAATCCATGTTGACCACTATCGACCTGCCGGTCGTGTCAAATGTGACCATCGCTACGCCGGCTGCCCCGTTTCTTGGCCTGATGCTGGCCATGGATCCGCGTGTCATCGTGCAACTGGCGGCCGAGATGGAATTGGCGCAGCCCCCGAAGGAGAGCCCGGACCGGGCAATTTCATTCAGTGACCTTGAGGCGCACGTTCTGGATGCGTTGATCCGTCTCGTTCGATTGCTCGATGAGCCAGAGCTGATACCCCAAGTCTCCTTGTTGATTCAACGGGAGATCGCCGTACGCCTGCTGGTGGGAGGCAATGGCCCGGCACTTCGAAAGCTGGTAGCGACAGGTTCGCCGAGTCAACAGATCGCCAGGGCGGTGGCCTGGCTCAAGTTGAATTTCGCTCAGACTCTGCACGTCAACAAACTTGCGGCGACTGCGCACATGAGCCCATCTACGTTTCGGCAGCACTTTCGCGCCATCACTGGCACGAGCCCGCTCCAGTACCAGAAGCAATTGCGTCTCCAGCAGGCGCGTCAGCTAATGTTCAGCCAAAACCTCGACGCGGGAAGTGCAAGCCTGCAAGTTGGGTATGAAAGTGCATCACAGTTCAGTCGAGAATATGCACGCCTTTTCGGCGCGCCTCCATTGCGTGATATTCAGCGGCTGCGCATTGGGTGAAAAGCAAACACTGCACGGTTTCCTGCCACGGTTTGCGCTCAACCCTGTCAGATCGGAAGAGCACAGTTCTGTCGTCCAGTGGTGCAGGTCAATCCGCTCAATTGCGGACCAGCACAGCACGCGTGCAATTCGGCGGAGTCAAGCCAAAAGCAGGCATGCATCCGAATCAGGTAACTCGCGTCTGACCTGGCGCCACTCAGGGCGGTAAAAGCGCGGCGCGGGCGGCGGCGAGAACCTCGCGATTCAAACCTTCGAGCAACCCTGACGCCGCGCGTGCGTGTTGCCAGTGAAGCGGTACATCAAGCGGGGTGTTCGGCACCAACTCGACCAATGAGCCGTCCTCAAGATGAGAGGCGATCAGTGCCTCCGGATGCAAGCCCCAGCCCATGCCAGTCAATGCTGCGCTCACAAAGGCGTGGGCCGAAGGCAACGTGTGCCGGGGAAGCTCCACGTGCCGATGGCACAAACGCCGCACCCACCGCGCCTGCAACTCATCTTTGGTGTTGAACATCAGGCTGGGCGCTAGTGCCAGGCTGCCGGCGCCCACGCCATCGCCGAAATGGCGCTGGATGAAAGCCGGGCTGGCGGCCGCCAGGTAGCGCATGGAGCCCAGCGGACGACTGTTGCAGCCAGCGGCAGGACGGGCTGTGGCTGTTACGGCGGCCAGCACTGCGCCGCTACGCAACCACTCCGTGGTGTGGTCCTGGTCGTCCACCGCCACCTCCATCAACACGGGACTTTCTGCCGCGAAGGTGGCGATGGCCGGCGCGACCCAGGTGGCCAGGCTGTCGGCATTCACCGCAATGGGCAGCGCTACCCGTGCCATGCCCTCCGGGGCAAGCGCCGGTAGCGCCCCTTGCAATTCCTGCTCGAGCAGCCGCACACGGTCAATGTGCTGGCAAAGCCGGCGGCCCGTCTCCGTGGCCCGGCAGGGCTGATCGCGCACCACCAGCGCGCAGCCTACGCGCTCTTCCAGCAGTCGAACGCGCTGCGAAATTGCCGATGGCGTTACATGGAGAGCGCGGGCTGCACGCTCGAAGCTACCCTCCCGAACCACGGCAGCCAGTGCGGATAGAGCGGAGTAATCCAGCATAAGTTAAGTTAGGCTAAACAGAATGAAGAAAAGGTAGTTTGTCTTCATTCGCTGGTGCAGGCAAGCTAGATGTATGAATACTTCGCTTGCCTTATCCGTTTCCCTCCAAGGCCTGGCCCTGAGTCTGGGGCTCATCGTGGCCATCGGCGCACAGAATGCATTCGTACTGCGCCAGGGGCTGCGTCGTGAGCATGTGGGCAGCGTGGTGCTGTTGTGCGCCATGGCGGACGCATTGCTGATTGCAGCGGGTGTCATGGGCATGGCTCAGGCATTGGGGGAGCGCCCCGGCCTAGCGCGTGTCCTGGCGCTGGCCGGTGCCGTCTTCCTGGCGGTATATGGATGGCAGGCACTGCGCCGCGCGCGGCATGCTCACCAAATGAAAGCACCTGACGGCGGTAGGGGTCTCAGCCGGGGTGCCGCATTGGCGCAGGCGGCGGCTTTCACGCTGCTGAACCCCCATGTCTACTTGGATACGGTGCTGCTGGTGGGCAGCATTGGTGCCCAGCAACCAGCAGCGCTACGGGGCTGGTTCGTGGCGGGAGCAAGCTCTGCCAGCCTGTTGTGGTTTGGGCTTCTCGGCTTTGGCGCGCGCTGGCTGGCGCCGTGGTTCGCCCGGCCGAGGGCCTGGCAGGTGCTGGATGGTCTCATCGGTACGACCATGTTCGTCCTGTCCGCTTTGCTGGTGCGTCACGTACTCCAAGGATTGTGAGGTGCTTTCAGGTGCGTCGAATAGGTAATGGCCCTGGCTGCAGCGGTTGAGAGGGGCTTGGCCGCTGTTGGCGGGGGCGGGGCGTCACAGAGCGCCATATCAGGCAGGCTATGGAGGCTATAGGGCACGTAGCAAGTCGTGTCGGAGAGCGGTAAATCGCAATAGCGATCAAAAAAGGCATAAAAAAGCGCATATAAGTTCATTGTTGAGCATAGTACGCCGCTTTTTCTGCTAGCCAAGAGTGGCTTGAGCAACATCTCATGATCGCGTTTCTCAGCATTCGCTGCGGTGCGCGGTACGTACTATCACCTAATGCTGCCGTGCGTCATTTCTTTTGCTACAATTAGGGAAAACCCGATAAGGGTTATCCCTGAAAGGAAGAAAGCCATGAACACCCAATCCGACATCAAGATGACCGACCAACTCGAGCGCGAATTGATCGAACGCGAACTTGGTCCCCGCAGCCCTGCCTTCGTCGACGACGTGAAGAGCGCCATCGCCGCTGTGCAATCCGTGCTGGGCCGCCTTCAGAATCAGGCTCGCAAGGCAAAGATCGTTTTCGCGAACGGCTGATCGCCCGAGCACCGACATCAAGAATCAAGAGTGAATGCTGCCGTAGTACGTCGTAGTTAACTGTTGTTGTTTGTTGTTGATATATGTAGTCTTGGTTTGGCGGCTGTCATGCTGCCCGTCGCGGCGATGCGCTAACGCATCTGTCCTGGCGAGGGATGGCAGATGCCATGTCAAACCGGCGCGGATCTCTTTCGCGCGGCAAAACCGGCCAACGCGTCGCTCCGAGGAGCGCAGCGCCTTTTGGCCGGTTTTTTTATTGGCGCTAGCTCCGTTGCGTACCTTTGTGAGATCGGCTCACAAGCCTTGCGAGTCATTTTCCTTTTGCGGGCGCACTGGATCGCGCTATCTTGAAGGCCCCTTGTGCTTTCTCCCGGTCTTCCCGTGCCCACCATCTCCTCCCGCTTGCTGCTCTGCCTGATGATTACCTACTTGGTATGGGGCACGACCTATCTCGCCATCCGTTTCACCTTGGAGAGCTTTCCGCCGTTCCTGATGATGGGTTCGCGTTTTCTCAGCGCCGGCTTGTTGCTGGCGCTGTGGCTGCGCTATCGCGGCGCCGCCATGCCGACCTTGCGCCAGCTGCGCAATTGCGGGGTGCTGGCTGGTTTCCTGCTGGTCGGTGGGATGGGGCTGACGGCGGTGGCGGAGCAGACCATCTCGTCCGGGGCGACTACCGTGATGATTGGTGCGATGCCGATCTTTGGCTTGTTCTGGGGAATCTGCTTTGGCGCGCGGCCGCGCTGGTACGAAGTGCTGGCCATTGCGCTGGGCAGCGCGGGCATCCTGGTGCTGACCGGCGGCGCGGAGTTCCGCGCGAGTGCCACGGGCGTCATGGCTTTGCTGGTGGCTATCGGCAGTTGGTCGTTTGGTTCGCAGATCGCCAGGCGCCTGGATTTGCCGCAGGGCGCGGTGGCGTTTGCCGCCGAGATGCAGCTGGGCGGGGCGATCTTGCTGGTTCTGTCCGTTGCATTCGGCGAGCCCTGGCCGCGGACGGTCAGTAGCCAGGCGTGGTGGGCGTGGGTCTACCTGGTGGTGGCTGGGTCGCTGGTGGCGTTTTCCGCCTATATGTACCTAGTGGCAAACGTATCGCCGACGAGTTCCTCAAGCTATGTCTACGTGAACCCGCCGGTGGCGCTGGCGGTGGGCGCGTGGCTGGGCAGCGAGCAGATTGCGCCGCAGACGTTCGGTGCGGTGGCGTTGATCCTGGGGGCGCTGGCGGTGCTTAGCCTGGGGACGTGGCGCGGGGCGCGGGCGATTGCGGCGACCTGAGTGAAGATTGCCGCCCGCATGCCAGAACTCAGGGCTCAGGACTCGGATTGTTCCTCGATCCACATCGATAGCCGCGCCTTGTACGCCTGCTGGATGTGCCGGCGCGTGATTTGCTCGGCTAGCGCGGGATCGCGTTGCTCCAGGGCTTCCACAAGTGCAATGTGCTCTTCGTAGGAGACCCGGGCGCGTCCCGGTAGCGCCAGCGTGGTGCGTCCCAGCAGTGCCATCGACTCGTGCAGCGAGCGCAAGGTCTTGAGCAGGTAGCGGTTGTGCGCGCAGCGGTGCAGCGTTTCGTGGAAGAGCCGGTTGTTGGCGGCGAGCTTGTCGGGCTGGTCGGTTATAGCCAGGTCGCGCTGGACGATGTCGCGCAGCAGCGAGATTTCCACATCGGTAGCGTGGCGCGCGGCCAGCGCGGCGGCGGTGCCTTCCAGCACCTCGCGCATGACATAGAGCTCGCTCACCATGCTGGCGTCGAGCTGGGTCACCATCATGCCCCGGTTAGGCTCGTTGACGACCAGGCCTTCGGATTCCAGCCGCGACAGCGCTTCGCGCACCGGCGTGCGCGACAGCCCCAGCGAGGCGGCTAGCTCTACTTCGCGCAGGCGGGTACCGGAGGGCAGCTGCCCGGCCTGGATCGCATTGCGCAGGTGCTGGTAGGCCCGCTCGGCGCGGGGCAGCGAGGCGTCGGGGCCGGTGCCGGCCGCGCCGGCTGGATCTGCGGAAATCATTAGGCGGGTGGGATCCCGTGGTGATTGTTCGTTGTTGTGCATTGTTGTGCGTTGATCTGCGTCGCACATGATACCCGCTCCAGGCTCGGCAACATCACGCCTGCGCTATGTCGGTTACCGGCAGCGCGGGCGGCAATCGAGGTGGCGTCCGCTGCCTGCCGGGCATCCGGTTCCACGCGGTACTGGCGCTCAGTGGGCAGATCTTGAAAGCGCGCGGCATGGCGCGGGAAGTTCGTAAAGCGGTTGATGAAAGTGTCTGATGTGCCATTTTGTGGTCGGTGTGTGGTGATTTGGGTATGCGGTAGGCCCAGCGTGGTGATCATCACCGGCGCCGGCGCCGGCGCCGGCGGCTCGGGCGTGTTGCTGTCGGACGCTTGCGTGGACAACAACCTGTCGCTGATGACCATGCCGGATGATCTCGACGCGGCGTTCCGCAAGTTCATCCCGCCGTTTGGCGCGGCGGGCAATCCAGTCGATATCACCGGCGGCGAACCGCCATCCACCTACAAGAACACCCTGCGCCTGGGCATGGAGGACCCGCGCATCCACGCCATCATCCTGGGCTACTGGCACACCATCATCACGCCACCGATGGTGTTCGCCAAGCTGGTGGTGGAGTGAAGGAGGAAATGGCGGCGCGCGGCATCGACAAGCCGATCGTGGCTTGGCTGGCGGGCGACGTGCAAGTGGAGGCGGCTGCCGAATACCTGTACGAGCACGGCGTGCCGTCCTACGCGCACTCGACCGAGATCCCGGTCGCGGTGCTGGGGGCCAAGTACAAGTGGGCCCGCGGCGCTGGCAAGATCTGATCGGAGCGCCATGCGGTAAAGCCGGGCCCGCCATGTGCGCATGCGTGGGCTAGGTTCTCGACAATGCAGCACAAGCGCGGATGCGGGCACCCTGGCGCACCCGCCAGAGGAGTTTGCGATGCAAACGTGGATTCGGTTCCAGACCGGTGACGGCGCATCCGCTATTCCTGATCAAGCCGGCGAGTTCGCTGGCGGGGCCGGGGCATGCCATCCTGTGGCCCCGCAGCGACAGCGGCAAGATCGTCTACGAGGGCGAGCTTGGCATCGTGATCGGCCGCCGATGCCGCAACGCGGCGCCGGACGATGCTGCGGCGCATATCTTCGGCTACACCGTGGTCAACGACGTCACCGCAGCCGAGCTGATTGCGGAGGCCCCGAATTTCCCGCAGTGGTGCCGTGCCAAGGGCTTCGACACCTTCGGCTGCCTGGGCCCCGTGATCGTCACCGAGTTCGACTGGCGCGCCGCCAGCGTGGTGGCGCGGATCGACGGCGCGCGGCGGCAGAACTATCCGCTGTCCGACCTGATTCGAGGGCATCGGATCGCTGGTCAACCACATGCGCGGATAGTCGAGAGTTCGGGCGCTGGCATCCAGCAAGGAACAAGGCAAGCGCCGGTTCTCGCCTTGTTGTTCCGCGTCAGAGCGGCAGCGTCATCAGCAGGGTGAGGGTGGACGTATCGCGCAGGCCGATCCGCGCCATCGCGCGGCGCAGGGCAGCCGTGGCGGCACCGCAGGCCTCGCCAGTGCGGTTGGTGAAGTTCAGCCGTGCCAGCACGCGAGTGGCAAAGCGCAGCGTGACCGGGACCTGCTTGCGGCAGAACGCTACCTTGCGCACATAGCCATCGACCTCCCAGAACCAGGTCGTGTTGGCAGGGAAATAGCCGATATCGCCGGCCCGCAGCACATGCACGCGCCCGGTGGCGCTGGTGACCCTGACCTGGCCTTCCAGGATCAGCACGGTCTCCTCCCAGCCGTAGTACCACTCAAACGTGCCACCCGTGCATTCCCACACATTGGTGGATGCCAGGCCGTCAATCGCGCGGGAATGCTGCGCGGCGCGCGATTGCGGGGCACCGGTGCGGATCCAGGTGGGTTCGATCGGGCAATTCTGCATCGGCAAATCGCCGGTGCTGGCGAAAGCCCCTTCGCGCTGCTGCGCGAGCGTGCCGGCCGGCGCGTCGGCCCCGAACATCGTTTGTGACCCCATGGCTGCCTCCTTGTCTTTGATTGGTAGGAAGACATTAGCGAGTCAGGCATCCCTGAAATGTGCGGTGACGCACTTTCGGCGCGATTTTGGTGCATGGCGCGGGCCCGCCGGGGAAAGAGGCGCCGTTGCTCAGTTGGCCTGAAGCGCCATGGCGTGCAGGTAGTCTGCCTTCTTGTCAAGGATCAGCCGGCTGAGGAAGCCGGCATCGTAGGCCTTGAGCAGGTGCGCGTGATACTGCTCGATATAGCGCGCGATGCGGCTGTGCTCGCATTCGATGCCGCATAGCCAGGCGTACATCTCGCTGTCCCAGCGAAAACGCAGGCCAAGCTCGGTGAACGCGGCGTTGCCCGCGCTGACTTTCGCCCTCACCATCGACCGCGTGCTCAATGGGCTGACGCGTCCCTTTTTTGGCTGGATCTCGGACAACATCGGCCGGGAGAACACGATGTTCCTGGCCTTTGCGATCGAGGCGGTGGGCATTCTGCTGCTGGCTAAGTACGGGCAGGATCCCATCGCCTTCGTGGTGCTGACCGGTGTCGTGTTCTTCGCCTGGGGGGAGATCTACAGCCTGTTCCCGGCAACCTGCGGCGACACCTTCGGGCCCAGGTTTGCCGCCACCAATGCTGGCCTGTTGTACACCGCCAAGGGCACGGCTGCGCTGCTGGTGCCGTTCTCCAGCGTCATCACCGCTGCCACCGGCGACTGGCGCGCGGTCTTCATGCTGGCCTCGGGCATGGCGGGGCTGTCCGCCTTCCTGGCCCTGTTCGTGCTCAAGCCAATGCGCGAAGAAATATGTGCATGCCAATACCGCCGCGCCGATGGGATATCGCGCGGTGCCGGAGGACCTGACCTGACGGGCTTGCCGGCTTGGATCGGCGCGGCCAATGCGCCACGGGAATAGGGATATGATCGAAGGCGAAAGTGAAAACGAAACCCCTCTCGCGACTCCCGCTGCATGTAGCGAGGCCGCGTGCAGTGCAAGATAAGACCAGAGCGGCGGGCAAGCACTTGTAGCGCTTGCCCCGTTGCCATCCGGCACCCCAAGAGACAGCTTTTCGAGAATGCCATGAACCAGGTCGTCATTCCCATCGCGGTCCAGGATATCGGCAAGGCGCGCAAGCGCCGCCAGCCAAAGGGGCGGCAGCCTGACCCGGCAGCCTTGGCCGAAGTCCAGGCCATCCTGGGCGACGCACCGCGCCGGCGCGATCTCCTGATCGAGCACCTGCATGCCATCAACGACCACTACGGCCAGCTGGCGATCCCGCATCTGGTGGCGCTGGCGCAGGAGATGGGGTTATCGATGGCGGAGGTCTATGAGGTCGCCACTTTCTATCATCATTTCGATGTGGTACGCGAGGATGCGGATGGYGGCATTCGGCCGCCGGCCTGCGTGACGGTGCGCGTGTGCGAAGGCATCGCCTGCGAGCTGGGCGGGGCGCGCGACCTGCTCGCCCGGCTGCCGGCCCTGCTGGGCAGCGACGTCAAGGTGGTGGCAGCGCCCTGTATCGGCCGCTGCGAGCGCGCGCCCGCCGCGCTGGTCGGGCAGAACCCGGTGGATGTTGCGAGCGCACAGACCATTGTGGACACGGTGGCCGCACGCGCCGTGCATCACGCGCCCGGAGCCCATCTGGGCTATGACGACTATCGCGCGCAAGGGGGCTATCGTTTGCTGCGCGCAGTGGCCTCGGGTGAGCGTGATTCAGAATCCTTGCTGCGCACGATGGAGGATTCCGGCTTGCGCGGGCTGGGTGGCGCGGGTTTTCCCACCGGGCGCAAATGGCGGATCGTGATGGCGGAGCCTGCCCCGCGCTTGATGGCGGTCAACCTGGATGAGGGCGAACCCGGTACTTTCAAGGACCGCGTCTACCTGGAGCGCGACCCGCATCGCTTCCTCGAAGGCATGCTGATCGCCGCCGCGGTGACCCAGGTCAGCGCGATCTACATCTACCTGCGCGACGAATACGCAGGCTGCCGTGCCGTGCTTGGCGAAGCGCTGCGCCGACTGCAGGCCGACCCGCCGATCCCGGATATGCCGGAGATCCAGCTGCGGCGTGGCGCTGGCGCGTATATCTGCGGCGAAGAGTCCGCCATGATCGAATCGATCGAAGGCAAGCGCGGCATGCCCAGGCTGCGCCCGCCCTATGTGGCGCAGGTCGGCTTGTTCGGCCGGCCCACGCTGGAGCACAATTTCGAGACCCTTTACTGGGTCCGCGAGATCCTTGAAAAAGGCGCGGGCTGGTTCGCCGCACAGGGACGCCATGGCCGGCACGGGCTGCGCTCGTTCTCGGTATCGGGGCGCGTGAAACTGCCCGGCGTGCACGTGGCGCCGGCGGGGATCACCGCGAGTGAGCTGATCGAGGAGTACTGCGGCGGCATGCAGGACGGCCATGGCTTCTATGGCTACCTGCCGGGCGGCGCCTCGGGTGGCATCCTGCCGGCGTCCCTGGGCGATATTCCGCTGGATTTCGATACGCTGCAGCCCCACGGTTGCTTTATCGGATCGGCCGCCATCGTGGTGTTTTCCGAGCAGGACAGCGCGGTGGCCGTGGCGCGCAACCTGATGCACTTCTTCAAGCATGAATCCTGCGGACAGTGCACACCATGCCGTGTGGGCACGGCCAAGGCGCTGGATGTGATCGCGCAGCCGAAATGGGACCTGGCCGCGCTGGCGGACTTGTCTGCGGTGATGCGGGATGCGTCGATCTGCGGGCTGGGGCAGGCCGCGCCCAACCCGGTGGATTGCGTGATCAAGTACTTTCCCCAGGAACTAGCCTGATAAGCGAGGGCGATATGAATGCACTGACCCGCGCCGAGCGCGCGCAAGTGGATGCCTGCTCGGATACCACGGTGACGTTCCGCCTGAATGGCCGGGATGTGTGCGCAAGGCCTGGCGAGAGCTTGCTCAAGGTGGCGCAGCGCGAGGGGTTCGACATCCCGCACCTGTGCTACAAGGACGGCCTTGACATCGCCGGCAACTGCCGCGCCTGCATGGTGGAGATCAAGGGCGAGCGCGTGCTGGCGCCGTCGTGCTGCCGCTACCCTGCGCAGGGCATGGAGGTGCTGAGCGCCTCCGAGCGCGCGCTGCACGCGCAGCGCATGGTGCTGGCGCTGCTGCAGTCCGATATGCCCGAGGCACGTTACACGCGCAACAATGCGCTGGATCATTGGTCGGCCCGGCTGGACGTCGGCAAGCCGCGCTTTGCGCCGCGCGCCGCCGTGCCGGCCGATTTGTCCCATCCAGCCATCGCCGTCAATCTCGATGCCTGCATCCAGTGCACCCGCTGCGTACGCGCTTGCCGCGAGGAGCAGGTCAACGATGTGATCGGGCTGGCCTTTCGCGGCGACCAGGCCGCGATCGTGTTCGACATGGGCGACCCGATGGGCGCCTCCACCTGCGTAGCCTGCGGGGAGTGCGTGCAGGCCTGCCCGACCGGCGCGCTGATGCCGGCTCGCGACGCCGCGTTGCCGGTGCCGGATCGCCAGGTGGAATCGGTCTGCCCGTACTGCGGGGTGGGCTGCCAGCTCACCTACAACGTCAAGGACAACCGCATCCTGTTTGTCGAAGGGCGTCCTGGGCCGGCCAACCAGATGCGCCTGTGCGTGAAGGGCCGCTATGGCTTTGACTATGCTCAGCATCCGCACCGCCTGACGGTGCCGCTGGTGCGGCGCGAAGGCGCCCCCCCCAAGCGGGGCGATTTCGTGATGGATCCCGCTCGCGTGATGGATGTGTTCCGCGAAGCCAGCTGGGATGAGGCCCTTGCGCTCGCTGGCATCAGCCTGACGGCCATCCGCGACACGTACGGCAAGCGCGCGCTGGCCGGCTTTGGCTCCGCCAAGGGAAGCAATGAAGAGGCCTACTTGTTTCAAAAGCTCGTGCGCACCGGCTTCGGCAGCAATAACGTGGACCATTGCACGCGGCTTTGCCACGCGTCGTCGGTGGCGGCGCTGCTCGAAGGCATCGGCTCGGGCGCGGTTTCCAACCCGGTGATGGATGTGGCGCGTGCGCAGGTGGTGATCGTGATCGGCGCCAATCCAACGGTGAACCATCCAGTGGCGGCAACCTGGATCAAGAACGCGGTAAAAAATGGCACCAAGCTGATCGTGGCCGATCCACGCCGCTCCGACCTGGCGCGCTTCGCCCATCGCTTTCTGCAGTTCGAGCCCGATACCGATGTGGCGCTGCTCAACGCCATGATGCATGTGATCGTGGCCGAAGGACTGGTCGATCAGGATTTCATCGCCAGCCGTACCATCGGCTACGAGGAGCTGCAGCGCAATGTGGCGGCCTACAGTCCGGAGCGGATGGCGCCGGTTTGCGGCATCGATGCCGACACCATCCGCTATGTGGCACGGCTGTATGCCAGTTCCAAAGCCTCGATGATCCTTTGGGGCATGGGGATCTCCCAGCATATCCACGGCACCGACAATGCCCGCTGCCTGATCGCCCTGGCGCTGATGACGGGGCAGATCGGCCGGCCGGGCACGGGGCTGCACCCACTGCGCGGCCAGAACAACGTGCAGGGCGCCTCCGACGCCGGACTGATCCCGATGATGTATCCGGACTACCATCGTGTCGACGATCCCGAGGCTGTTGCGCGCTTCGAGTCGTTGTGGGGCATGCCGCTGGATCGCCAGCCGGGGCTGACCGTGGTCGAAGTGATGCAGGCCATCGAGCGGGGCGAAGTGCGCGGGATGTACATCATGGGCGAGAACCCGGCTATGTCGGATCCCGATGCCCAGCATGCGCGCGAGGCGCTGGCGGCGCTGGACCACCTGGTGGTGCAGGATATCTTCCTGACGGAGACCGCCTACCTCGCCGATGTGGTGCTGCCGGCTTCGGCGTTCCCTGAGAAGACGGGCACCTTTACCAACACCGACCGCACGGTGCAGCTTGGCCGCCAGGCGATCGATCCGCCCGGGCAAGCGCGGCAGGACCTGTGGATCATCCAGCAGATGGCCGCCAGGCTGGGGCTGGACTGGTCGTACGCGAGCGTGGCCGACGTGTTCGACGAGATGCGCCATGCCATGCCCAGCATCGGCGGCATTACCTGGGAGCGCTTGCAGCGGGAGGACGCGGTGACCTATCCCTGCCGCGCTGAAGGCGACCCGGGGGAGCCGGTCATCTTTACGGACGTGTTTCCGACGGCTTCGGGCCGAGCCCGATTCGTCCCTGCCGACATCATTCCCGCGGCCGAGCGGCCCGATCAGGAGTACCCGGTCGTGCTCATCACCGGCCGGCAGCTCGAGCACTGGCATACCGGCAGCATGACCCGGCGCGCGGGCGTGCTGGATGCCATCGAACCGGAGCCGGTGGCGCTGGTGCATCCGCTCGACCTTGCCGCCATCGGTGGCCAGCCGGGCGACGTGGTGACGCTCGCATCGCGCCGGGGCCAGGTATCGCTGTTTGCCCGGGTGGACGACGGTACGCCGCGTGGCGCGGTGTTCGTGCCGTTCTGCTATTACGAGGCTGCCATCAACAAGCTGACGAACGCGGCGCTGGACCCCTTTGGCAAGATCCCGGAATTCAAGTACTGCGCGATCCGCATCACGCTGGGTGGCGAGGTGCCGCGGCAATCCAGTTTTGGGGGCGGACAGATTCTTGCGGCGGGCAGCAAACAAGGAGATGGCTAGATTGTCCGGAAAATCGGGAAATTGATTGTTGGATTTTCCGGCTAATCAATGCACGGCAACGAGGCTACGCTGTGGCCATGGCGCAATCCCGTGCCGCAGAACCTGCTTGATTGACTTGATGGAACCCGCAATGAAAGCCGTTGGCCTGACCCGTTACCTGCCGATCGACGACCCGCAATCCCTGGTCGACGTGGACATCGCCACCCCCGTGCCCGAAGGCCGCGACCTGCTGGTCAAAGTAGCGGCCATCTCGGTCAATCCCGTGGATGCCAAGGTGCGCGCGCCCAAGGACAAGGTCGAGCCCGCCACGCGCGTGCTCGGATGGGATGCGGCAGGCACGGTGGCCGCGGTGGGTCCGGATGTCACCCTGTTCAAGGTGGGCGACCCGGTCTTCTACGCTGGCAGCATTACCCGGCCTGGCGCCAATAGCGAGTTCCACCTGGTGGATGAGCGCATCGTCGGCCATAAGCCTGCATTGCTCGATTTTGCCCAGGCCGCCGCCTTGCCGCTGACCGCCATTACGGCGTGGGAAGCCTTGTTCGATCGCCTGGGCGTCTCGCCGCAGGGCGAGCATGCCGGGCGCTCCGTGCTGGTCATCGGCGGGGCAGGGGGCGTGGGCTCCATTGGCATCCAGCTGGCCAAGACGCTGGCGGGGCTGACGGTCATCGCCACCGCGTCGCGGCCGGAGTCGGCTGCCTGGTGCCGCGAGCTGGGCGCTGACCACACCATCGATCACCGTGGCGACATGCCGGCCCAGTTGCGCAARCTCGGGTTTGCCGAGGTCGACTACATCCTGTGTTTTAACGACACGGACCGCCACTTTGCTGCCATGGCGACCGTGATTGCGCCGCAAGGCAAGATCTGCTCGATCGTGGAGAACAGCGGCCCGCTGGCCGTGGGCGACCTGAAGAGCAAGAGCGCCACCTTTGTGTGGGAGTTCATGTTCACCCGCTCGATGTTTGGCACGCCGGACATGATCGAGCAGTATCTCTTGCTCAACGAGGTGGCACGGCTGGTCGATGCCGGCCGGCTGCGGACCACGCTGGGCGAGAACCTCGGGCGGATCGACGCGGCCAACCTGCGCCGCGCCCATGCCATGCTGGAGAGCGGGCGGACCATCGGCAAGCTGGTGCTGGAAGGGTTTTGATGCAGGGTTCTGACGCGTCTCCAAGGAGGAGACCGGCGGGTGAGGTGCCAGCCGGCCTTCCTTTTTTGTTTAATCAGCAATTAACCGCCAAGATCTGACCCAAACCGCCAGCGGCGATTTTGTGGCATGCCACAAAATCGCTGCCGCAAACAGGGTTTCGGCGTCACTCAGGCATCGGCCTGCGCTTGCATCCTGCGAGTTACCTCGGCAAGCCCGGGCGCGTTCGCGGCGCCGTGAATGAACGATACCGCCCGCGCGATGACCTGCGCGTCGTGCAGGACACGGCGATGGCCCAGTCCGTCCGTGGCCATCAACTGCGCGCCAGGCCATGCACCGGCAATGGCCGCGCCGCTTTCCCAGCCCACTTCCTTGTCTTGCCGGTCGTGGATCACCAGCGTGGGCGGCACCGGGCGGGCGCGCCCGATGGCCGGGACGTTGAAGGCAGACCAAGGCATGCCCAACCAGCGCTCGCTGTTGCGCTGCATACGGGCCAGTACGCCGGGGCCAATGCCGAGCTGCCAGGCTAATGCCGCGGCGGCAGTGTGCATGTCGGCCGGCGGCCCGATCATCACGGCAGCCTGCAGATGCAAGCCTTCGCGCACGGCCAGCGCCAGCGCGGCGCTGCCGAGCGAATGTGCAATCACCGCGTGGATCGGTCCGGCGTGCCACGCCGTGGCCAACAGCGAATGTGACATTTCCACAACAGAAGTCTGGCCCGCGCCGCGCGCACCCGCGTCGGAGCCGCCGTGCGATAGTGCGTCAAAGGCGACCACGCGCATGCCAGCCGCCAGCAGCGGCGCAACCAGCGGCTGCCACTGGGCGGCATGGCCACCCCAGCCGTGGGCCAGCAAGACGGTTGGCCCGGTGTTGCCCCATCGATAAACGCGCACACGCCGGCTCGCTCCCTGGCCGGTCACGAGCGCCCAGTCCGCGCGCGCACGGTCAAGCAGCTCGCGGCCAGCGCCATCCGGGCCGTTGCCATGGGGCGGACGGAACCATGCGTGCTCGAGCGCGCGCGCCACGCCGGCCGGATAAAGCAGCTCGGCCAATTGCCAGCCAAGGCGCCCCAAGCGTATTGGCGCCCTGGTTCTCGGCGCTGCCCGGCGGTTCTTGGTGGATGAGTAAATCGCTTGCGTCACGGCGGTCACCTCCAGCGAAATCTTCTGGCATTCCGGGTCGGGTCATTGGACCGGGGTGATACCCCTCTGAAAGACCGACCAGTCGTGCTATTTTTTATTTCAAAAAAAGACGACATCCTGCCGTCTCGAAATTCATCCCGATCTGTCTCGCGGAGGGCGTCTCGCGCAGGTGCCTCCGCGCCCTTGGCTACTTGCACACGGGTTGCGCAAGCTCGGCGCGGCGGAGCAGTGCCTCGAACGCCCGGCGGGCCATGGTCTCGGTGTCTTCACGACCCAGCAGCTTGTAAGACTGTTGAAAGGACATGCCGATGCCGACCATCTCGAAGGCGAACTGCCGCGCGTCTTGTGCCGGCGAAAGATCGCCTTCCTCGATCGCGTCGGTCACGGCCCTGGCGATGAGGCTGTGCCAGTCTTTCAGCGATTGCACCACCTGATCCCTGACGGCACCGGGGCGGTCGCGGTATTCCTGGCCTAGCGCCATGAACAGGCAGCGGCCTTTATTGACGGATCCACCGAGCCAGAGCATGTACCCTTCGAAGAGGGCTTGAACCCGGCGCGTGCCGCGCGGCAGGCGCATGGCCGGCCTGATGACGATGTCCGAAAAGCGCTCGAGGGCGAGCGCCAAAACTGCCTGCTGCAGGGCCTCCTTGGACTTGAAATGCGCGTAGAGCCCGCTCTTGGACATGCTGGTGTCGGCGGCCAATGTGGCGAGCGACAATTGCTCGAACCCGACCTGGGCGGCGGTGTCCAGGGCCTGCTCGATGATGGCTGCGCGGGTAAGTTGTCCTTTCTGCATGCCGAAAGAATAGCACGACCGGTCGTATTGTCAACCTCGCGCTTGTGCGTCCTCGTCAACCTATTTCACTGCCGCCCGTTATGTCACCACGGAGGCAGATAATTGTGCTTTATCGGACCTATTGACAGGCTAGGATTAGCCTGCGCAGGGTGCCAACAAGAAATCTGCACAAAGTGTTGCCCTGATTACATACGGAACGCTTTGCGTGCTCTATACTCGAATGCACGTCCGCGCACTTTTTTTTCACTGGTGACTGGAGACCGACATGAACAGTACAGCCGTGCCTAGAGGCGCTAGCGAACCGTTCCGGCAACTGCGGGCGTTGCGCCGAGCGCGAAAGCTCAAGCAGGAAGACGTCGCCCGTAAGGCCGGGATCTCCCGGGAAGCTTACTTGCGGGCAGAATCGGGTCAGGCCGACCCCCGCATGTCGACTTTCCTAGCGGCTTGCGAGGCGCTTGGCCTGGAAGTGGTGCTGGCACCCCAGCATCTTGCTGCCGACGTCAACGCGTTTATTGCCAGCCGCAATGGCGGCGTCACGGCCGCTTCCATGGCCGGGCAGGCGCCTGCCGCAACGCCTACCGCCGCAAGCCCTGCACCGGCCACCCCGGTCAGCACAGGCTTCGCGTCGAGCCCGGGCGAAGGTCACAAGCCAGCCTGAGCACTCGCGCTGGTTCCGGCCGGGTCTGCGGCCGGACTGGCGTGCGCTTGTCATGCCAGCAGCGGGCACGTCCCCACGTGCCTGCTGTTGGGGTTTTGCCCGCGTGACATGGAAGGCCGGACGCCGCGCCTGGCGGCATCCGCCTCTCTTTGACGGCCTTGGCCCCGCGCCGAGGCCGGGTCGTGCGTTTGCCTGTCGAGCCTGTCGCTTTCTCCCTGCTCTTCCTGATCMTTTTCTCCGCCTGACATTGCTCGGGCTGCCTGCGCTTGTGCGCCGTCTGGCGTCGCGTCTTTGTCCCATCCCGTCCTTCGCGCCTAACCTACAGACGTAGTGTCCACCGGTTTTCGCCGTCCGCAGCGAAATAAGGGCCGATACCGGTTTGACACGTCCGGGACCTGAGATTACGATATGGTAAATCAATTACGGATTGTGAAATTCACGATCCAAAGTTCGAAAGACACCATCAGTGTGATCACTCGGCCACTATGCCTGCCGCGGCAATGGCCTGAGGCGTAGGGAGACAAGCCAATGCCGCTGAGTACCGAACCCAACCTTGCCCGTCCGGACGACTTCTACGAGGCGCTGATCGACATGCATCGCGATCTCACCGACGCGCAGAGCCAGGCCGCCAACGCGCAACTGATCCTGCTGCTGGCCAACCACATCGGCGATCTTGCTGTTCTGCAGGAAGCCATGGAGCTAGCCCGCGCGGGCGTGCTCGATTCATCGAAAGCGAAATCGCAAGCGTAAGAGGAAGACCCAAGACATGACGCAGACGCAATTGAACGTTGTGAACGTGACGGGGCGGGCGCCCGACCACGGCACGCCCGGCTATCAATCCGGTTTTGCCAATGAGTTCGCCACCGAGGCATTGCCCGGTGCGTTGCCGGTGGGGCAGAACTCGCCCCAGCGCGCGCCGTATGGCCTGTATGCCGAGCAGATTTCCGGTACGGCGTTTACCGCGCCGCGCGCGCACAACCGGCGCAGCTGGTGCTATCGCATCCGTCCGGCGGCGATGCACGAGCCGTTCACGCGGGTCGAGCAGTCGCGCATCGTCAGTCATTTCGATGCGGTGCCGCCATCGCCTAACCAGATGCGCTGGAGCCCGCCGGCGATGCCCAAGGAGCCCACCGACTTTGTCGACGGCATCATCACCATGGCTGGCAACGGCGGCCCGGAGGCCATGTCGGGTTGCGGGATCCATCTGTACCTGGCCAACCGGTCGATGACGGATCGCTTCTTCTACAACGCAGACGGCGAGATGCTGATCGTGCCGCAGCAGGGCAGGCTGCGCCTGGCGACCGAGATGGGCCTGCTGGACGTCGAGCCGCAGGAGATTGTGGTGATCCCGCGCGGCGTGCGTTTTCGCGTGGAGCTGCCGGATGGCGAGGCGCGCGGCTACATCTGCGAAAACTACGGCGCCTTGTTCCGCCTGCCCGACCTGGGTGTCATCGGCTCCAATGGCCTGGCCAATCCGCGCGACTTCCTCACACCGCATGCATGGTATGAGGATCGTGAGGGCGATTTCGAGCTGGTGGCGAAGTTCCAGGGCAACCTGTGGCGCGCCGCGATCGGGCACTCGCCGCTGGATGTGGTGGCCTGGCATGGCAATTACGCGCCGTACAAGTACGATCTGCGCCGCTTCAATACCATTGGCTCGATCAGCTTCGATCACCCGGACCCCTCGATTTTCCTGGTGCTGCAAAGCCCGTCCGACACCCCGGGCGTGGACAGCATCGATTTCGTCATCTTTGGCCCGCGCTGGCTGGCGATGCAGAACACCTTCCGCCCGCCCTGGTTCCACCGCAACATCGCCAGTGAGTTCATGGGCCTGATCGAGGGTGTCTACGATGCCAAGGCCGATGGCTTCTCGCCGGGTGGCGCCAGCCTGCACAATTGCATGAGCGGCCACGGTCCGGATGCCGAGACGTTCGCCAAGGCCACCGCCGCGGATACCTCGCAGCCGCATCGCATCGGCGATACCATGGCGTTCATGTTCGAGACACCGGCCGTGATCCGGCCGACGCCGTATGCAGCGGAGTCGGCGCAGTTGCAGGACGACTACTTCAGGTGCTGGCAAGGCCTGAACAAGCATTTCAACCCCAACGAGCGCTGATCTTCAAGTCCCGAGGCCGGCTTCACCCGGCCAACCATCATGAATCCAGGGTGCCCGCGCGGCGCATGTCGCCGGCACCCTTGTCATTGCCCTCCGGAGCCCCCAATGACCACTGTCCAGCAGAGTTGGATCGAATCCGCCAATGATGGCGTTACGCATTTCCCGCTGCAGAACCTGCCCTACGGCATCTTTTCCCCGAACGGGCAGGGGCCGCGCGTAGGCGTCGCCATCGGCGACTTCATTCTCGACCTGTCCGTGCTGGACGAGGCGGGCCTGCTGCCTGCCTCCGTCAAAGGCGTGTTTAGCGGCGCCACGCTCAACGCCTTCATCGCGCTCGGCAAGCCGGCATGGACTGAAACGCGCCAGCGCCTGACGTCCATGCTGGCGGCGGACGACACCACCTTGCATCCCAAGTCGGCCCTGCATGAGCAGGCCCTGGTGCCGATGGCCTGGGCTACCTTGCACCTGCCGGTGGACATCCCCGGCTACACCGATTTCTACTCCTCGCGCGAGCACGCCACCAACGTCGGCCGCATGTTCCGCGATCCGGACAATGCGCTGCTGCCCAACTGGCTGGAGATCCCCATCGGCTACAACGGTCGCGCCAGCTCGGTGGTGGTGAGCGGCACGGAACTGCGCCGCCCGAAGGGGCAGATCAAGCCGCCGAACGCGTCGCGCCCGGTCTTTACGGCTTGCCAGAAGCTCGACTACGAACTGGAAATGGCCTTCATCGTCGGTAAGCCGTCGACCCTGGGCGAGCCGGTCAGCACCGCTGCGGCCGCCGGGCACATGTTCGGCATGGTGATCCTCAATGACTGGAGCGCGCGTGATATCCAGCAGTGGGAGTACGTGCCGCTGGGCCCGTTCAACAGCAAGGGCTTCGGCACCTCGATCTCCCCATGGGTGGTCACCATGGACGCCCTCGAGCCGTTCCGCCGCGACAATCCGGTGCAATCGCCCGAGCCGCTGGCGTATCTGCAGCAGCCCGAGCGCAACGCCTATGACATCGCGCTGGAAGTCTCCCTGCGCCCTGAAGGCGCCGCGCAGGCCACCACCGTCTGCCGCACCAATTTCAAGGCCATGTACTGGACCATGGTCCAGCAACTGGCGCACCACACCGTGTCCGGCTGCAATGTCCGTGTGGGCGACCTGATGGGCTCCGGCACCATCAGCGGCACCACGCCGGATTCCTATGGCAGCCTGCTGGAACTGACCCGTAACGGTGCCGAGCCCTTGACGCTGGCGGACGGCAGCAAGCGCGGTTTCCTGGAAGATGGCGACGAAGTGATCATGGCCGGCTGGTGCCAGGGCGACGGCTATCGCGTCGGCTTTGGCGAGGTGGCAGGGAAGATCCTGCCCGCGCTGTAAGCCGCATTACGCTCGTTTTGCCACGGGCCCCCGCCGCGCTACGCCGGGCGGGGGATAACCCGCTCACACTCCCTCCCGTTCTCATTCCCCCGTTTCCCTCCTGGCCTTGACAGGCATGGCTATGCCACCGCATGGCCGGCAGGCGTGCGCCGTTACAATTGACAACCTTCTTAACCTTCTTGCATCCCCTGTTGCCGCGCCTTTGTGCGAGAATTCGGCCCTGACAAAAAGGGCGAGTCAAAGTTCGGCATTCCTGCCAGAAATGATGTTTTGATTGTCCCGCGGCTGATGCCGATGGGTCGCCTGGGGTCAGTTTTGCGGGTTTTCGGTCGTTAACACCTATTTAACGCCTATTTAACACCGATTTAATACCGACTCGCTGACGGGCAACGTCATTTGCCGGCAGGCAGCCATGTCCGCCACGGCAGCGGCCCCGGAGTCAATGCAAGAAAAGTATTCAAGTAGCAATCAAGCGGCAAACCTGGGCAAACAGGCGGTATCTGCCCACAAAATTCGGCAACGGGCGTGATTCGTGATGTGTGCGAAACGCCTGCGTGTTTGCTGGCGCCGGTGTGCATCACCCGCGGGCCGGCAGCAACCCGCCTTTTCATCCACCCTACGCGAACGGCACGGCAATGGAATTTGGTATTCGCGCATGGGCGGCATGTGCAGCACAACTAGAGACGCAGCAAGCCTGGCAGGCCTGGAGCCGCGCGCCCTGGTTGCCCAAAGGCGACGCATTGCCCACGCTGGCCGCCATGGCCCCGATGCTGCGCCGCAGGATCACCGCGCTGGGCCGCGCGGCCTTGCACCCCGCCTATGCCTGCCAGCCGGGCGTGGACGGCATTCCCGTCATCTTCGCGTCGCGCCACGGCGACACCCTGCGCCCGCTGCAAATGCTCGGCGACCTTGCCGGCGGCGAGCCCTTGTCGCCCACGGCCTTCGGCCTGTCCGTGCATAACGCCATCGGCGCGCTGTATTCGATCGACCGGGGCGATCCGGGCAACCTGCAAGCCCTGGCCGCGGGCCGCGATACGGTGGAGGCGGCGGTAGTGGAAGCGTGCGGCCTGCTGGCCGACGGCGCCCCGGAAGTCTTGCTGGTGCACTACGAGGCGCCGCTGCCCGAGGCCTATGCCGTCTTCGCGGATGAACCGGAGTGCCTGTTCGGGTGGGCGTGGCGGGTCGGCATGCCGCAGGCGGGGCAACCGGTGTTCAGTCTTGAAGTGGTGGGGGAGGCCCTGCCGGCCGCCGCCGGCGTGACGCTGCCACACGGGCTGGAGGTGCTGCGCTTCATGCTGTCCGGCGACGCCGAGTTGTGCCACGCCGGGGAGCGCGCCGGCTGGAGGTGGCTGCGACATGGTTGAGCGCCTGGACCGGGCCTGGCGCGTCTGCGCGACCGGGCTGTGCTTCTCCAGCTTCGGCGTCGGCGGGCTTGTGCTGCGGGTGCTGGTGTTCCCGTTGCTTGCCGTCTTGCTGTGGTCTTCGGCGCGCCGGCAGCGGGTCTGCAAGAACGTGGTGCATTACGCGTTCCGGCTTTTCCTGTGGCTGATGCGCTCGGTCGGGGTGATCCGCTACGAGGTGCTGCATCCTGAGCGGCTGCGCCGCCAGGGCTTGCTGATCGTGGCCAACCATCCGTCGCTGATCGATGTCGTCTTTCTGATCGCGCTGACGCGCCAGGCCGATTGCGTGGTGCGCTCCGGCCTGGCCCACAACCCGTTTACCCGTGGCCCGGTGCGCGCCACCGGCTACGTCTGCAATGACTCCGGCGCAGGCATGGTGGATGACTGCATTGCCTCGCTGCGCGCGGGCAATAATCTCGTCATTTTCCCCGAGGGCACGCGCACGCCGTTGCATGGCCCGCTGCGCCTGCAACGGGGTGCGGCCAATGTCGCGGTGCGCGGCGGCTTTGCGCTGACGCCTGTGGTGATCCGGTGCGAGCCACCCACGCTCACCAAGGGTGAGAAGTGGTACCGCGTGCCGGCCCGCAGGCCTCGTTACATCATTGACGTGCGAGAGGATGTCAGTGTCGCCCAGATGGTGCCGTCCGGACTGGACGACGCGCTGGCGGTACGGCACCTGACCCAATCGCTATCCGAGTTTTTTTCCAGGGAGGTCCGCCGTGAAGGCGCTTGAGCAAGAAATCAAGGAACTGATCATTTCATCGTTGTCGCTGGAGGATATCGGCGTGGACGATATCGACGCCGACGCACCGCTGTTCATCGAAGGGCTGGGCCTGGATTCGATCGATGCGCTCGAACTCGGGCTGGCGCTGCAAAAGCGCTACGGCGTGACCATGAACGGCGACAAGGAAGACATGCGTGCGCGCTTTGCCAGCGTGACAGCGCTGGCCACGTTCGTCGCATCTCAGCGCGCTGGCCAGGCTTCTGCCTGAACCCGCCCGCGACACACCAAGGATCCACATACCACTTGCCAGGCCGGCAACCATGGCCGGTCATAGCCGAACAGGGGGAAGCCCATCATGACCCATGACGAAATCTTTGCGCGGGTGGCCGCGGTGCTCGAGGAAACCTTCGAGATCGACCCGGCCCGCATTCGTCCCGAAGCCCGTCTCTACGACGACCTGGACATCGACAGCATCGACGCGGTCGACCTGCTGGTGAAGCTCAAGCCGATGCTGAACAAGCCGATCAAGCCGGAGCAGTTCAAGGCCGTGCGCACCGTGCAGGACGTGGTGCAGGCGCTGGCCTTGCTGATCGACTCGCCCGCCACGGCCTGAGCGCGCATGCCCGTGCGCAAATTGCTGCTCGGCGTGTTGACGCTGTGCTATCCGGTGGCGATCTACTTCGGCCTGCAGCATTGGTCGCCGCGCGTGATGGCGCTGGCGCTGGTGGCCTTGGCGCTGCTGCGCGCCCTGACCAGCCGCCAGACCGGCTGGCGCCTGCTTGCCGTGGCCGCCGCCGTGCTGGCCGCGATCGTGGCCGCGTCCAACCACGCGCTGCCTCTCAAGCTGTACCCCGTGCTGGTCAATGCCGCGATGCTGGGCTTGTTTGGCTGGAGCCTGCGGCACCCGCCCAGCCTGGTGGAGCGGCTGGCGCGGCTGCGAGAGCCGGACCTGCCGCCCTCGGGCGTGGCGTACACGCGCCGCGTGACGCAAGCCTGGTGCGTGTTCTTCGTGTGCAACGGCACGGTAGCCGCGCTGACCGCCGTGCTGGCCAGCGACCGCATCTGGGCGCTTTACAACGGCGGCATCGCCTACGGCTTGATCGGCGCCATGTTCGCCGGCGAATGGCTGGTGCGCCAGCGTGTGATGGCAAGGGGGCGGCATGGCTGAGTGGCTGGGCGTAAGCGGATTGATGGCGGCGCTGGCCCAGCGCTCGCACGTGGTCGCGCATGGCGCGGCCGGTGTGACCACCGCACCGGAGTTCGTGCGGCGCGTGGCCGCCTGGCGGCAAGCGTTTACCGAGGCCCCGGGCAAGTCCTGGGCACTCTACATCGAATCGACCACCGAGTTCGCGGCGGCGCTGTTGGGCGCCTGGCACGCGGGCAAGCACGTGGTGCTGCCCGGCGACACGCGCGCCGAAACGCTGGCGGCATTGCGCGAGCGCGCCGATGGCTGCGCCGGCGAGCTGCCCGATGGCCTGTGGCCGCAAGCATCGATCGAGCCGGCCGACTGCATGGACTGGCCTGCGCTGGCGCCGCGCGACACGCTGGTGACGATGTTTACCTCGGGTTCCACCGGCGCGCCCGGCGCCATCGTCAAGCACCTGTCGCAGCTCGACGCGGAAGTGCGGGCGCTGCAAGAAGCGTTCGGCGCGGCGCTGCCGGCGCAGGTGAGGGTGCTGGCAACGGTGTCGCACCAGCATATCTACGGTCTGCTGTTTTGCGTGTTGTGGCCGCTTGCCGCGGCGCGCGCCATGCCGGCAGACCGACTCGCTTTCCATGAGGAAATCGTGCGCGCGTGCGGTGATGCGCCCGCGCTGCTGGTCACCAGCCCGGCACACCTGCGGCGCATGCCGCAGGCGCTCGACTGGTCTGCCGCCCGCGGCGTGCTGCGCGCCGTGTTCTCGTCGGGCGGGCCTTTGCCGCCGGAGGCTGCCACCGACGCGCTGCGCCATCTGGGACAAGCCCCCATCGAAGTGTTCGGCAGCTCGGAAACCGGCGGCATCGCCTGGCGGCAGCGTGCCCGCCACGAAGACCGCTGGACGCCGCTGCCGGGCGTGCAATGGCGCTTGCAGGACGGCTTCCTGGCGGTGTGCTCCGCGCACCTTCCGGACGACGGCTGGTTTCAGTGCGCGGACCATGTGCTGCCCGCCCCGGATGGCGGCTTCACCCTGGCGGGCCGCGCCGACCGCATCGTCAAGATCGAGGAAAAGCGCGTATCGCTGACCCAGGTCGAGCAGGCGCTGGCCGCGTCGCCGCTGGTGCGGGAGGCGCAAGTGGTGCTGCTGGAGCTGGATATCGGCACGCGCCTTGGCGCCGTGGTGGTGCCCAGCGAGAGCGGCGCGGCCATGCTGGCCGGCCAGGGCCGCGCGGCGCTGCTTGCCGCGCTGCGCGCCCGCCTTGCGGATGCCGTGGACGCGGTGGCGTTGCCGCGGCGCTGGAGCTTTGCCGAGGCGCTGCCGTGCAACGCGCAGGGCAAGACTACGCAAGCCATGCTGCGCGACGTGTTCCGCCGCGTGCTGCCGGCCGTGTGCTGGCAGGCCGCACAGGACGCGCTGTCCGCCGCCGCCGAGCTGGAAGTCAGCGAGGATCTGGCCGTGTTCGACGGGCATTTCCCGGGCAGCCCCATCGTGCCGGGCGTGGCCCAGGTCGACTGGGTGATGGCGCTGGCGCCCGAGCGCCTGCCGGTGCCGCCGCGCGCGCGTTTTCGCCGGATCGAGATCCTCAAGTTCCAGGCCGTGATCACGCCCGGCACCCTGGTGCACATGACGCTGGCCTGGCAGCCCGAGCGCAGCGCGCTGGCCTTTCGCCTGAGTTCGGCGCGCGGCCCGCACGCCAGCGGGCGCATCATTTTTGGAGAGGCGGATGTTTAAGCCCGTGGCGCTCGTCCCGGTCTACGACCACGAACGTGCCATCGGCGCGATGGTGCAAGCCATTCTCGCGCACCCGTTGCCGTGCCTGTTGGTGGACGACGGCAGCAGCCCGGCCTGCGAGCGTGTGCTGCGCGAGCTTGCCGCAAGCCATGCCGAGCGGGTCCACCTGATCCGCCTGCCGCAGAACCAGGGCAAGGGCGGGGCCATCATGGCGGGCTTCGAGGAGGCCGCGCGCATGGGATTTACCCATGCGCTGCAGATCGATGCCGACGGGCAGCATGATGCCGGCTGCATCCCCCAGTTCCTGGCCCTGGCGCAGGCCAGCCCGGACGCCATGATCTGCGGCTGCCCGATCTACGACGAATCGGTGCCGCGCGTGCGGCTGCTGGCGCGCTACCTGACCCACGTCTGGGTCTGGATCAACACGCTGTCGTTCGCCGTGCGCGATTCGATGTGCGGCCTGCGCGTCTATCCTCTCGCGCACGTGCTCCCGCTGGTGCGCCAGGTCAAGCTGGGCCGGCGCATGCAGTTCGATACCGAGGTGCTGGTGCACCTGGTCTGGCGCGGCGTGCGCATCGTCAACGTGCCCACGCGCGTGACGTATCCCACCGACGGCGTTTCCCATTTCCAGGTCTGGCGCGACAACGTGCTGATCTCTTCCATGCATACGCGGCTCTTCTTCGGCATGCTCAAGCGCTTGCCAGTACTGCTGTGGCGCAAGGTGCGGCCGGCATGAGCACGCCCCAAGCCACCCAAGGCACCCAAGCGGCGCAACCCGGACGCATGGCCCGTCACTGGAGCCAGATCCGCGAATCCACTTGCGTATGGGGTGTTTGGAGCCTGTACTGGCTGTATCGCCTGTGCGGCCGTGTGCTGTTCCGCGCGGTGCTGTACCCGGTGGTGACCTACTACTGGCTTGCCAAGCCGCTGGCGCGCCATGCGTCGCTCGACTACCTGCGCCGCATCCAGGCCGCCACGGGCGCGGTCGGCCCGGCGGGCATGATGCCGGGGCTGCGCCATAGCCTGCGCCACCTGTTTTCGTTTGCCGACACGTTGCTCGACAAGCTGCTGGCCATCGGCGGCGGCTACCGCTACGGCGCGGTGCGGCGCGAAGGCGCCGAGGTGATGCTGGCGCAGATCGCCAGCGGGCAGGGCGGCATCATCGTGACCGCCCACATGGGTTGCCTGGAGCTGTGCCGGGTGCTGGCCAACCAGCGCGCCGGCCTGCGCCTGACGGTACTGGTGCATACCGCGCACGCGGCGCAGTTCAACCGCATCCTGTCGCGGCTGGACCCGCGCTCCGGGCTGCAGCTGTTCCAGGTCGACGATATCTCGCCGGCTACCGCCTTGCAACTGGCCGAGAAGGTCCGCGCGGGCGAGTTCGTGGCCATTGCAGGCGACCGCGTCCCGGTGCATGGCGGCCGCGCCGTGACGGTGCCGTTCCTGGGCGCGCCCGCGCGCTTTCCCGTGGGGCCTTATGTGCTGGCAGCGCTGCTGGAATGCCCGCTGTTCGCCATGGGCTGCGTGCGTTCGGGCGACGGCCATCTGCTGCGCTTTACCGAGCTGGCCCGTGAAGTGCGCCTGCCGCGCGCGCGGCGCGACGCGATCCTGACCGAGCATGCGGCCGGCTATGCGCAATGGCTGTCGCAACTGCTGGTGGAGTCGCCCTACGACTGGTTCAACTTCTACGATTTCTGGGGGCAGGGCGGCGCCGTGCCGGACGCAGCGCGCGCCAGCGCCGCGCCCATCGAGAGCTGACCTGAATCCGGATATCGCGATACCCAATCTTATGCCCCAAGCCTCCCAGGACTTCAGCTTTGAGATCACGCTCAGCGCGGCCTTCCACGACCTCGACCCGATGAACGTGGTCTGGCATGGCAACTACGTGCGCTATTTCGAGCAGGCACGCTGCGCGCTGCTGGCGCGCTACCACTACGACTACCCAGCCATGCGGGACTCGGGCTATGCATGGCCGGTGGTGGACATGCGCGTCAAGTATGTCGGGCCGCTCACCTACGGCCAGTCATTCATCGTGCGCGCCACCATCGTCGAGTGGGAGAACCGGCTCAAGATCGAGTATGTGGTCCGCGATGCCGCCAGCGGCCGGCGCCTGACCAAGGGCTACACCATCCAGGTGGCGGTGGACATGGCCAATGGCGAGATGCAGTACGTCTGCCCGCCGGTCCTGCTGGCGTGCCTTGGTGTGCAAGACGGGGCGCAGCCGGAGCGCCAGGCATGATGCGCCGCCGCTTGTTGCAGGCGCTTTGCTGCGCCGTGCTGGCTGGCCCGGGCCTTGCCGCCGCGGCCGCGCCGGATTTGCTGGCCTCGGTGGCTGCGCGCTTGTCCGATGCCCCGGTCATCCACGGACGCTTCGAGCAGATCCGCCGTCTGTCCGGCTTTGCCAATCCCCTGGTCTCACGCGGCGACTTCGTGCTCGCGCGCGAGCGTGGCGTGGTGTGGAGCACGCGTGAGCCGTTTGCGTCCAGCCTGCTGGTCACGCCGGACCGGCTGGTCATGCGCGGTGCCGATGGCCGCGTGCAGCAACAGTTGCAGGCAGACGCCCAGCCCGCCATGCGGGTCGTGGGCGAATCGGTGATTGCCGTGCTGCGCGGCGACCTGCGCACGTTGTCCACACGTTTCGAAGTGGCCGGCCAGCTGGTGGGCAAGAGCGGCTGGACGCTGACGCTGACGCCGACCGACGCCGGCATGCGGCGCGTATTCACCCGCATCGAGCTGGCCGGGGACCGCTTTGTGCGCAACGTGCGCCTGGAAGAAGGCAGCGGCGACAGCACCACCGTCAAGATGATCGACCCGAGCGCGGCCGCCAAGCTTGGCGCGGATGAGGAGAAGCGCTTTGAGTAAGGCGGCAAAGGTGGCTAAGGCCACCCCGGCCACCGGCAAGCCCGCGCACGGGCTCAGCACCCTGGAGCGGGTGCTGGCCGTGGCGTGGCTGTTGCTGGTGATCGCGCTGACGGTGCACCAGTTGCAGTTCTGGCGCGCCTCGCGGCTCGACACCGACGTGATGGCCTTGTTGCCCACCAGCCAGCGCACCGCCACCGCCGACCGCGTGCTGCGCCGGCTGGCCGATGGCGTCTCGCGCGAGATCGTGGTGCTGGTCGGCGCGCCCGACTGGGCCCGCGCCCGCGCCGCCGCCGATCGCTTCAGCGCGGCCGCGAAACCGCAGGCAAGCTTGCTGCAGCCGGTGGACCGCATCGCCAGTTTCGACCTCGACGCGGCGCTGGCCTTCTACCGGCCTTACCGCGACCGCCTGCTTACCGACAGCCAGCGCGCCATGCTGCGCCAAGCGGATCCCGACGTACTGTCCCAGCAGGCGCTGACCCGGCTCTACCAGCTTTCCACCGGCCCGCGCCTGACCGACTGGGCGGCTGACCCGATCGGGCTCTGGCAGGACTGGTGGCTGTCGCGCGCGGCCATCACGCGCGTGCATGAGCGTGATGGCYGCGCCGCACTCAGCGCCGAGGGCAAGGAGTGGGTGCTGCTGACGTATCGCATCACCAAGCCTGCGTTCTCGGTGAGCGGCAATACGGACTACGGCGACGTGCTGCAGCTGGGCGAGCGCGCCGCCGCGCAGGGCGACGGCGGCGTGCACGTGGTGGCCGCCGGCATTCCCTTGCACGCGGAAGCCGCCGCATCCCAGGCCAACCTGGAGATGAACGTGATCGGCTGGGGCTCGCTGGCGGCGGTCTTGCTGCTGGTCTGGCTGGCCTTCCGTTCGCTGCGCCCGATCATCTTGGTGGGGCTGTCGCTGCTGATCGGCACGGCTGCCGCGGTGTCGGCCACCGCGCTGGTGTTTGACCGCGTCCACCTGATCACGCTGGTGTTCGGGGCCAGCCTGGTGGGCGTGGCTGAGGACTTCGGCATTCACTATTTCGTGTCGCGGCAGGCCAGCCCTGGCCTGTCGCCGCCGCAGGTGATGCGCAGGCTGCTGCCGGGCATGGCGCTGGCGCTGTCGACCAGCGTGGTGGCCTACCTGGCGCTGGGCATCGCGCCGTTCCCGGGGCTGCGGCAAATGGCGCTGTTCTCAGCCGTGGGATTGGTGGCGGCTTTCCTGACCGTGGTGTTCTGGTTCCCGCTGCTCGACCGCGGCCAGCTGCGCCAGACGCGCCTGTCGAGTTGGCTGACCGCCAGCCTGGCCCGCTGGCCGCGCGTGGGCATGGATCGCGCTTCGATGTTGCTGCTGGGCGCCCTGGCCTTGTTCATCGTGCCGGGGCTGTGGCAGGTCAGGGTGGCGGATGACGTGCGCCAGCTGCAAAGCTCGCCGCCGGCGCTGATCGAGGCGCAGCGCACCGCTGGGCGCTTGCTGGGCACGCCTAGCCCCGCCCAGTTCCTGCTGGTCCGCGGCGACTCGCCGGACCAGGTGCTGGCGCGCGAGGAGGCGGTCAAGGCGGCGCTGGCGGGCGTGGTGGCGCGCGGCGAGCTGGAGGGCTTCCTGGCCATCTCCGATTGGGTGCCATCGGCGTCCCGCCAGCATGCCGATGCCACGCTGACGGACGGCCTGGAGGCCGCCGTGCGCGAGCGCGTGGCGCGCGCGGTGGGCGGCCCTGTGGGCGCGCCCAATGCCGCCGCGCCGGACCGTGTGCTGACGTTGCCGGCGTGGCTGGCGAACCCGGTTTCGGAGACGTTGCGCCACCTCTGGCTGGATCGCGAGGGCCAGGGCTACGCCAGCGTCATGCTGTTGCGCGGGCTGGACAAGCCCGCCACCATTGCGCTGATCGAGGCGGCGGCGGCCAAGGTGCCTGGCGTCGAGTGGGTGGACCGCGTGGCCGACCTGTCCTCGCTGCTCAAGCATTACCGCGTGCTGATGACCTGGCTGCTGGTTGCCGGCGCGCTGGGCGTGGCGCTGTTGCTGGCATGGCGCTATGGCAGGGCCTCGTGGCGGGCGCTGGTGCCGACCTTGCTGGCGGCGGTATTCAGCGTGGCGCTTCTGGGCTGGCTGCATGTGCCGCTGCAGCTGTTCTCCGTGCTTGCGCTGGCGCTGCTGCTTGGCGTGGGCGTGGACTACGGCATCTTCCTGCTGGAGCATCCCGGCGACGGCGAGTCATGGACGGCGATTGTGCTTGGCGCGGCCAGCACGCTGCTGGCCTTTGGCCTGCTGGCGCTGTCGTCCACGCCGGCGCTGCATGCCTTTGGCATGACCATGCTGTCCGGCGTGGGGGCGGTATGGGTGCTGTCGCCATGGTTCCGGCCGCACGCGCCGCATGGGCATGCGCACTAGTTTCAAGTTGAAGTCGCAGCAAGACAAATAGCAAAACAAATAGCAAGACAAATAAAACCAACAAGATCAACGAGTCAAACAGGGTTGCAAATGAATACCGAACAGGTGGATGTCCTTATCATCGGCGCCGGCCCGGCGGGCTCCGTGGCGGCGGGCCTATTGCGCAAGCGCGGCACTGATGTGCTGGTGATCGAGAAGGAGACCTTCCCGCGCTTCTCGATCGGGGAAAGCCTGCTGCCGCAGAGCATGGCCTACATCGAAGAGGCGGGCATGCTGCAGGCGGTGGTCGAAGCCGGCTTCCAGTACAAGAACGGCGCTGCCTTCGTGCGTGGCGACCGCTATACGGATTTCGATTTCCGCGACAAGTTCTCCGCCGGCTGGGGCACCACCTACCAGGTCCAGCGCGCGCGCTTTGACGACGTGCTGATCCGCGAGGCGCAGAAGCAGGGCGCCGAGGTTCGTTTCAAGCACCAGGTCAGCGCAGCCGACCTGGAGGGCGAGCAGCCTTGCGTCACCGTGCGCGACCCGGATGGCAAGGCGTACCAGGTGCGGGCGCGCTTCCTGCTGGATGCCTCGGGTTTCGGCCGCGTGCTGCCGCGCCTGCTGGACCTGGAGTCGCCGTCGCACTTCCCCGTGCGCAGCGCCATCTTCACCCACGTGGAAGACCGCATCCCGCTGGGCACCTTCGATCGCAACAAGATCCGCGTCAGCGTGCATCCGGAGCATGTCGATGTCTGGTACTGGACCATTCCGTTCTCGGACGGCCGCTGCTCGCAGGGCGTGGTGGCGGAAAAGCGCTTCCTCGACCAGTACACAGGGACCGAGACCGAGCGGCTGCGGGCGCTGGTGAGCGAGGAGCCCGGCCTTGCCAAGCTGCTGGCCAACGCCGACTGGGACACCCCGGCCCGGCAGATCGCTGGCTACTCGGCCAACGTGAAATCGCTGTGGGGCAAGGGCTATGCGTTGCTGGGCAATGCGGGCGAATTTCTCGACCCGGTGTTCTCGTCCGGCGTCACCATTGCCTTCAAGTCCGCCAGCCTGGCCACGGCCTGCCTGGCGCGCCAGTTGAATGGCGAGACGGTGGACTGGCAGGCCGACTACGGCCGCCCGCTCAAGGACGGCGTGGATTGCTTCCGCACCTTTGTGGAAGCGTGGTACGAAGGCCGCTTCCAGAAGCTGATTTTCCATCCCAATGCCACGCCGGAGATCCGCCGCATGATCTCGGCCATCCTGGCGGGCTATGCCTGGGACCGCACCAACCCGTTCGTCACCGAGTCGCGGCGCCGCCTTGGCGTGCTGGAGCAGCTTTGCGAAGCCTGATCGCCAGGCATCACTGCATTGGCGCCGCGCCGRCGCGGATGCTGCTGGGTGTTGCCGCGTGTGCGTTGCTGCTGGCGGGCTGCGCCGGCCCGGGCGCGGTGCCGGCGGCAGGTTCCGCTTCGCCGCCTGCCGCGCCCACCTTGGCTGCCGAGCAGCAGCCCGTGCCGTTGCTGCGCCTGCCGCCGGCATCGCTGGGCCGCGAGCTGGCGCTGCAGCAGCAGATCACCGTGGTGTACCGCACCCCGCGCGGGGAGGAGCGCCGCGAGATCCAGGCCTTGCTGGAAGCCGACGCCACCCACACGCGGCTGGCCGCGCTGGCTGGCGGGCAGGTGCTGGCGCGGCTGGACTGGGATGGGCAGGACCTGCGCGTGGTGCGCTCGCCCTGGGCGCCGGCCGAGCTGGTGCCGGAGCGTATCCTGAGTGAAATGCAGTTGTCGTTGTGGCCGGTCGAGGCGATTGCCGCGGCCTTGCCGGCGGGCTGGCGCCTGGAGGTCGAGGCCGGCCGGCGCGTGCTGCGCGCGGGTGGCGAGGTGGTGGCGGAGGTGCGCTATCCGGACCCGCAAACGATCGAGTTCGAGCAATACCGCGATGGCTATCGGCTGACCATCCGCGCCCTGCCGCCGGCGGGGCAAGGAGGGACGAAATGAATGTCTTTATTAACGCACTGGGCGTGACCTGCGCGCTGGGCGACGGCGCGGATGCCGTGCGCGCGGCGCTCTGGCGCGCCGACGCCCCGCAGGGCGGCGAGGTGACCGAGCTGTACAGCCCGGGCCGGCCGCTGCAGCTCGGCACGGTCAACGCTGCGCTCAGCCTGCCGGACGACACGCCACGGGTGCACCGTACCCGCAACAACGCGCTGCTGTATCACGCCGCGCTCCAGTTCATTGCGCAGGCGCAGGCCGCCATCGCCCGGGTTGGCCCGGCGCGGGTGGCGGTGGTGCTGGGCACCAGTACCTCCGGCATTGCCGAGGGCGGCGTGGCCGTGCGCGCGCGCGCTGCCACCGGCGCGTGGCCGGAGGGTTTCCACTACGGGCAGCAGGAGCTGGGCTCGCCGGCGCAGTTCCTGGCTGGCGTGCTGGGCGTGACCGGCGTGGCCTACACGCTGTCCACCGCCTGCTCGTCGAGCGCCAAGGCGCTAGCGGCTGCCGCGCGCCTGCTGCGCAGCGGCATGGCGGACGTGGTGATCGCGGGCGGCGCGGACACCTTGTGCTCCTTCACGGTCGCTGGCTTCAGTGCGCTGGATTCCGTCTCTGCGTCGCGCTGCAACCCGCTGTCGGCCAACCGTTGCGGCATCAACCTGGGCGAAGGCGCCGGCCTGTTCCTGCTGTCCGCCGAGCCGGGGCCGGTGCGCCTGGCCGGCTGCGGCGAGACCTCCGACGCGCATCACATGTCGGCGCCGGACCCCAGCGGCGCCGGTGCCCGGGCCGCCATGCTGCAGGCGCTGGAGCGCGCCGGGCTTGCGCCCGCGGACATCGATTATCTCAACCTGCACGGCACCGCCACGCCGCAGAACGACGCCATGGAAGCGCTGGCATGCGCCGCGGTGTTCGGCGCCGATCTGCCGCTCAGCTCGACCAAGCCGATGACCGGGCACGCGCTCGGCGCGGCCGGTGCCATCGAGGCCGCGCTGATGTGGCTGACGCTGGTCGACAACCCGGACGGCCGCCTGCCCCCGCACTGGTGGGACGGTGTGCCCGATCCGGCCTTGCCGGCGCTGCGCGTGGTGGCCCCCGGCGAAACACTGGGCCGCGCGCCGCGCCACGTGATGAGCAATTCCTTCGCTTTCGGCGGCAGCAACAGCGCCGTGATACTGGGAGCCGGCTGACCATGACCATGACGTCCCTTGCCGCGTTGCCGGCAATCGCCGAGGTGCTGCCGCACACCGGCGGGATGCGCTTGCTGGATGAGCTGTTGCGCGCCGATGAGGAGCACGCGGTGGCGCGCACCACGGTGCGCGCCACCCAGCTGTTTGTCGATGAGTCCGGCATGCCGGGCTGGGTCGGCATCGAGTACATGGCGCAGACCATCGCCGCCTGGGCCGGCGCACAGGACTGGCGTGCCGGCCGGGCGCCTGGCATCGGCTTCCTGCTTGGCTCGCGGCACTACGAATGCGATGTGCCGGCGTTCCCGATGGGCGGCGTGCTGACCATACAAGTGCGTGCCGAGCTGGTCGGCGACAACGGGCTCGGCATGTTTGCCTGCTCGCTGTCGCTGGGCGAGCGCGAAGTGGCGCGCGCCAACGTTTCCGTTTTCCAGCCTGCCGACGCGCAGGCTTTCTTGCAAGGACAACAACCATGACGAACCGAACCGTGCTCGTCACAGGGTCTTCGCGCGGCATCGGCCGCGCCATCGCGCTGCGCATGGCGCGCGAGGGCTACGATGTGGTGGTGCATTGCCGCGCCCGGCGCGATGAAGCCGAATCGGTGGCCGACGCGATCCGCGCCCTGGGCCGCACCGCGCGTGTGCTTTGTTTCGACGTCAGCCAGCGGGAGCAGGCCGCGGCCGCGCTGCTGGCCGATATCGAAGCCCATGGCTGCTACTACGGCGTGGTCTGCAACGCGGGCATTGCGCGCGATGCCGCGTTCCCGGCCATGACCGGGGCAGAGTGGGATGAGGTGATCCACACCAACCTGGACGCCTTTTACAACGTGCTCAACCCGGTGGTGATGCCCATGGTGCAGCGGCGCAAGCCGGGCCGTATCGTCACGCTGTCCTCGGTGTCGGGGCTGGTGGGCAACCGGGGCCAGACCAACTACAGCGCGGCCAAGGCCGGCGTGATCGGCGCGACCAAGGCGCTGGCCATCGAGCTGGCCAAGCGCGCCATTACCGTCAACTGCGTGGCGCCCGGCCTGATCGATACAGAAATGGTCGAGGAACACGTGCTGGAGGAAGCCTTGCGCATGATCCCGGCACGCCGCATGGGCACGCCGGACGAGGTGGCCGCCACCGTGGCGTTCCTGATGTCCGCCGATGCGGGCTACATCACCCGGCAGGTGATTTCGGTCAACGGGGGGATGTTCGGATGAAGCGAGTCGTCATTACCGGAGCCGGCGCAGTCTGCTCGCTGGGCAACGACTGGGCGAGCGTGCGCGAGCGCCTGGCCAGCGGCCGCAACGCGGTCGTGCAGATGCCGGAGTGGGCCGTCTACAAGGGCCTCAACACGCAGCTTGCGGCACCCGTGCCGCCGTTCACGCTGCCGGCGCATTACACCCGCAAGGTCACGCGGGCCATGGGCCGCGTGGCGGTGATGTCGGTGCTGGCCAGCGAGGCCGCCTTGCGCGACGCGGGGCTGCTTGGCGATCCGCTGGTCGCGAGCGGCAAGCTTGGCATTGCCTACGGCTCGTCCACCGGCACGCCGTCGGCCGTGGCCGATTTTGGCCGCATGATGATGGATCGCACCACCGAGGACGTCAGCGCCACCACATACATCCGCATGATGCCGCATACTACGGCGGTGAACATCGGCGTGTTCTTCGGCATTACCGGGCGCATCCTCACCACCTCCAGTGCCTGCACCTCGGGCAGCCAGGGCATCGGCTACGCCTACGAAACCATCCGCAGCGGCCGGCAGGTGGCCATGCTGGCGGGCGGCGCCGAGGAACTGGATCCCACCGAGGCCGCCGTGTTCGATACGCTGTTCGCCACCAGCACCTGCAACGATGCGCCGCATGGCACGCCGCGCCCGTTCGACAGCGAGCGCGACGGCCTGGTGCTGGGCGAGGGCGCCGGCACGCTGGTGCTGGAGGAACTGGAGCACGCGCTGGCGCGCGGCGCGCGCATCCTGGCCGAGATCGTCGGCTTTGGCACCAACAGCGACGGCGCCCACGTGACCCAGCCCAAGGCGGACACCATGGCGCAGGCCATGCGCCTGGCGCTGGAGGATGCCGGCCTGCCGGCCTCGGCGATCGGCTACGTCAATGCCCACGGCACTGCCACCGACCAGGGCGATATCGCCGAGTCCCATGCCACCCGCGAGGTGCTGGGCGACGCGGTGCCGGTGAGTTCGCTGAAAAGCTATATGGGCCATACGCTAGGCGCCTGCGGCGCGCTCGAGGCATGGATGACGGTCGAGATGATGCGCGACGGCTGGTTTGCGCCCACCATCAACCTGGCCAACCCGGACCCGCGCTGTGCCTCGCTCGACTACATCATGGGCGAAGGCAGGCGGCTCGACATCGATCATGCGATGAGCAACAATTTTGCCTTTGGCGGCATCAACACGTCGCTGGTGTTCCGCCGCTGGCGTTGATCTGCCAGTACTATCGTGCATTTTCCTCATCAACAAGATCAACAACACCAACAACACCAAGAAAGGAAGGTCAATGAAGCACGCTCTCTCCATCCTGGCCGCAACCGCCTCGGCCGCCATGCTGTTGTCCACGCCCGCCGCGGCGCGCGATACCAGGTACATGCTGCCGTTCCAGGAAGTGCTGGATATGCCGGAAGCCCAGGAAAAGCTCGATGGCTCGGTCAAGTTCTTCCTGGCCGGGCAGAAGAAGCCCAAGGTCCTGGAGACCAAGGAGAGCGATGTGTCCAACCGCAAGACCAACAGCTTCGGCAAGAGCGATGAAGACGCCTGCCGCTGGGCCGCGCTGTCCGCGCTGATCGCGTTTCAGGACAAGGCCAAGACCCTCGGCGCCAATGCCGTGGTCGATGTGGTGAGCTATTACAAGAAAGACTCGGTCGCCAGCCCGACCGAGTATGAGTGCCACGCAGGCGCCGTGGTGGCCGGTGTAGCGCTCAAGGGCACGTACGCCAAGGTGGCGGGCAAGTAAATCCGCGCGCCCCCGCCATGCCGGCCGCCCCGATCCACGTTCGCGTTGCGTCGGTAGCTGGCCTGGCGGGACAGGTTCCGCCCGCCAGGCAATGGCTGGGCGCGGACGAAGCGCGGCGCCTGGACGCCCTGCAGGCTGGCCAGCGCGCCGCGCAGTTCGTGGCTGGCCGCTGGATTGCGCGCCAATTGCTGGCGCAAGCCTACGGCGGCGGCTGGCAGGACTGGACGCTGAGCGCCACGCCGGACGGCCCGCCGCGGGCCATTGGGCCTGCATCCGCTTTTCTCTCCCTCTCCCATTCCGGCGACCACGTTGCCTGTGCCGTCGGGCTCGAGCCGCTTGGCTTGGACATTGAGCGCGTGCTGCCGCGCAAGGGGATGGACGCGCTGGTGCTCGCGGTCAGCAGCGACGCCGAGCGCGCCGCGTTGCCGGCATTGCGCCCAGGCGGCGATCCGGCGGCGCAGCGCGAGGCTTTCTTCCAGCTCTGGACCTTGAAGGAAGCCTGGCTCAAGCGCGGCGGCGGGGGCTTGTTCCAGACCATGCTCGGACAAACGGTGGCGGTGTCGCCCGCGGCAACTCCGGCCAGCGCCAATGCTTGCACCTGGCGCCACGGCGATGCCATCCTGGCGATCCACGCCACGCCCCCCCTGTCGTTGTCGGATACCGCGCCTGCGAACCTGCGCTACTGGTGCCTGACGCCGGCGGAGAATGCGTCCTGAGCATCACGTCATCGCGGGCGCGATCCACGCCACTGCCGGTACGTTCGGCCTGTATCGGGGTAAGCCCGGATACCCGCCATTACCTTGCGGCGGGCAACACGTCGCTTGGCACGCCTTCGGTTAGACTTAGTCCTTGGTTTCGTCCCCCCGCCCATGCAGTCGGCTAATCGAGATACCAGTCTTGCAAGGAGAAGTCCCCCATGCATGCAGTTCCGTTGCTAGATAGCAGTGCCAACGATAGCAATAGCAATAGCAATAGCGATAGCGATAGCGATAGCGATACCCCTGCTTCTGCCGAAGTCCCGCTGCGCGACCTGCGCCGCGTCACCATTCACCCCGATCACTGGTATCCGCTGGCCTGGTCGCGCGAAGTCAAGCGCGGTAAGGCGCATGGCGTGCGCTTTGCCGGCGAGCCGATCGTGCTGGTGCGCACGGCGTCCGGCGCGGTGTTCGCGCTCGAGGATCGTTGCGCGCACCGGCAGGTGCCGTTGCATGCGGGCGTGGTCGACGGCGAATCGATCCGTTGCTGCTATCACGGCTGGACCTATGACTGCACCGGCCGCTGCATCGACGTGCCTTACCTGGGCCGCGAGCGCCTGCCCAACGGCGTGCGCTCCTACCCTTGCCGCGAGGTGGAAGGGCTGATCTTCGTGTTTCCCGGCAGCGCGGTGCTGGCCGACGAAACCCCGTTGCCCAGCCTGGGCTCGGTGGCCAACAAGGCCTATAAGACGCGGCGTTTTGGCCGCGAGGTCAAATGCCATTACTCGTTCATGCATGAGAACCTGATGGACATGAACCATCAGTTCCTGCACCGGCGGCAGATGGGGCAGATGCGCGCCCGCTCGCTGGGCCGCCGGCGCGGCGACGGCTGGGTCGAGGTGGACTACACCTTCGCTCGCGAGCAAGGCAAGCAGCCGGTGGGCGAAGCGCTGGTGTTCGGCGGCGGCAACAAGGGCAGCAAGGGCGGGCAAGGTGGCAAGGACGTGATGACGGTCCGCACCCTGTATCCCTACCAGACCCTGCAGATTCGTACTTCGGATGCCACGCTGGTGATGGACCTGTGGATCGTCTACGTGCCGCTCGACGCTGAGCAGCGCACCAACCGCACGTTCGGGCTGCTCTCGATCAAGAAGCCCGGCATTCCCGGCATACTGGATCTGGCCTGGCCGCTGCTGGTGTGGTTTACCGAGCGGATCTTCAAGGAGGACCGCTGGATCGTCGAGAGCGAGCAGGCGGCGCATGACGAGCAGGGCGCTGACTGGAACCAGGAGGTGTTCCCGGTCATCAACGAACTGCGCGACCTGCTGCGCGAGTGCGGCGTGCCGGAGGAAGCGCCCGCCACGAATTGACGACGGCTATGCCGGTGGCTATTGCGAGAACCGGCTGCGCTCGTCGCGCTCGAGCGCGGAGCAGGCCGTCCTGAGGATGGCCGAGAAACGCGTCAGCGCGGGCTCGATGCGGTACGCCGGCCCGGCAATGGAAATGCCGTAGCATTCTCCCGACAGCCGCACCGGCCAGGCCAGCGCGCCAACATCGGGCAGCGACTCGCCCAGGTTGATGAAGCAGCCCTGCTCGGCGGACTTCTTCAGCTCGGCTTCCAGCTGCGCCGCGTTGGCTACCGTGCGTGGCGTGAAGCGTTCGAAGCTAAGCTGCGCGATCAGCGCGCTGCGCTCGTCCTCGGGCATGACTGACAGCAAGGCCTTGCCGATCGAGTTCGCATGGAGCTCTCGCCGCTCGCCTGCGGTGGCGATATAGCGAATCGCATGCGGGGATTCGAGCACGTCCAGGTACACCACCCACCGGCCTTCATGCAGCTTGCCGATCACCACGGTCTCGCCGGTGGCCGCACGCAGCTCGTTCATGGTGCCGTGCACCCGGTCCAGCACCGGGTCGTGCCGCGCGATCTGCTGCGCCATGGCCAGCAGGCGGCCCGTGGGGTAATAGCCCTGGCGGCGGCCGGTCTCGTACAGGTAGCCCAGCGAGGTCAGGGTGCGGATCAGCGCCAGGCAGCTCGATGCCGGCACCGCCAGCAACCGGGCCAGCTCCGATAGCGACAGCGCGCGCCGCTCGCGCGCGAAGGTTTCGATGATCTCGAGCACGCGCAACGCCGTCTTTACGTTCATCGGCGGCGCTTTGTTGTCGTTGGCGGTCATGAGTGGGGCAGGCCCGGATTGGTCGGAAGAGAAGCACTTATCATAGTCGATCGTCCCGTGGCCCCCATGGCCGACCGCGCTGCCTCACCGACGCCGCGGCTCAATAGCTCACGTTCAGCCCGAGCCGGAAGCTGCGCGGCGTGCCGTAGAAGGCCGAGTTGGAACTGGTGTAGTAGCGCTTGTCGAACAGGTTGTAGACGTTGAGCGTGGCCGAGATCTTCTTGGTGATGGGGTAGTGTGCCATCAGGTCCGCCACGGAGTAGCTGCCCTGCGTGGACCGCGCGCTCAGGGGGCCCGTGTTGTCGCTGTAGATCTGGCTCTGCCAGCGCAGGCCGCCGCCTACCGTCAGGCCGTTGCCCACGGCGGCAATGCGGTAGGTGGTAAACAGCTTGAAGGTGTTCTGCGGGATATTGGTGTTGAGCGTGACGCCGTCCTTGTCCTGGGACAGGTTGCGGGCAAAGCTGACAGTGGCCTGCCAGTCGCGCGCCAGCTGGCCGGCGGCTTCCAGCTCGAAGCCGCGTGTCTTGGCGCCCGAGGCGCCGTAGTAGGCCTGCGAGCCGTCGGGCGCGAACGCGCCGGGAATCGCCACGGCCAGGTTGTCCTGCTTGACCCAGTAGAGCGCGCCGCTCACATTGAGCTGGTTGTTGAAGAACGCGCCCTTGCCACCCACTTCATAGCCGTTGCCGACCACCGGGTCGATGAAGCTGCCGCTGAGAGTGCGGTTGTTCTGCGGCTTGAAGATGCTCGTATAGCTGGCGTAGGCAGACCAGTGCCTGGAGAGGTCATAGACCACGCCCACGTAGGGGGTGACCTTGCCATTCGCTGAGCGGTTGTCGACGGTGGTTGCGCCGGTGCTGTTGACCGAGTCGCGGGTGTCGGTGCTCCAGTTGGTGATGCGCGCGCCAAGCAGCACGGACAAGGCATCCGTCGGGCGCAGCCGGGCCGTGGCATACGCGGCGGTGGTTTGCTCGGCGTAGTTGTACCTGCCGACAGGCGGGTTCGCTGCGATGCCCGGCGTGCGGCCGTCCCAGGTGTAGATGTTGGCAATGCTGCCGTCCCAGCCATCGGGGCGCCAGAGCTGGTAAGTGGTGCTGTCGTAGGAGGTGCGTGCGAAGGTGGCGCCGAACACCATCTCATGCTCGCGGCCTAGCAGGCTGAAGGGCCCGGTGGCATAGAGGTCGACACTGGTCTGGTCCGGCTTGCCGCCCCAGCGGCCGCCCCAGATGGCCAGCCCGGCACCCGTGCTGCGGTCGGGAAAGCCGCTGGCCGCGTAGCCGAAGACCTCGTCGTAGCCGTAGGTGTCCTGGCTGACCGTGCCCTTGACGCGCCACGCGTTGTCGAAACGGTGCTCGAGCGAAGCGAACAGGCTCTGATTGCGCCGGTACGAGTAAGCCCAGTCGGCGGCGGACGATTTCGAGCGCGCCCAGTCCGTGCGTGTGCCGTCCGCGAAGTACAGGGGCAGGCCGGAGCGGGCGTGCCCTTGTACATCGAAGCTCTGCAGCGAGAAGCCCAGGGTCGCCAGCGTGGAAGGGGTCAGGTCGGCCTCGACCACGCCGTAGACGATCTCGCGGCGCTCGTGCAGGCGTTCCACGCTGCCATTGTTTTCCTGGTAAGCGGCGACCACGCGGCCGCGCACGGTGCCGGCCTCGTTGAACGGGGAGGACACATCCACCCCGAAACGCCGATAGTCCCACGAGCCGCCTTCGACGCTGGCCGACGCCTGGAAGTCCCGCGTGGGCCGCTTGCGCACCAGGTTGATGGTGGCCCCGGGCGAGCCGATGCCGTTCATCAGGCCGGTGGCGCCGCGCACCACTTCCACGCGGTCGTAGATGGCCATGTCGCTGGTCTGGAACAAGCCGCCAAAGCCGCTGTTGAGCTGCAGCACGCCATCGAGCTGGAAGTTCTCCACGGCAAAGCCGCGCGCGTACACGCTGCTGCTGTCGGAGCCCAGGTTGCCGCCCTGGTTGAGGGTAAGGCCGGGGGTCTGGGCGATGACCTCGGTCAGCGCGTTCAAGCCCTGGTCGTCCATTTGCTGGCGGGTCATGACGCTGACCGACTGCGGCGTTTCGCGCAGGCTGATGCCCAGGCGGGTGGCGGTGCTGCTGGCATCGCTGGTGTAGGAGCCGCTGCCCTCCGTGATGCCGTCGCCCGGGCCGCTGGCCGTGACTTTGACCTCCGCCAGCATGGGGCCGCCAGCCGGCGCGAGCGCGGCGGATGGCGCGCTGCGCTTGCGCAGGCGATAGCCGCCGCTGGGGCCGCTGACCGCCTCGAGTTGCTGGCCGGACAGCAGCTTGGCCAGCGCTTCGGGAACGGTGTAGCTGCCGCGCAGCCCTTCGCTGCGCAGGCCCTGGGTGAGCGCCGGATCGATGGCGACCAGCACGCCCGCTTCGCGGCCAAAGCGCCCGAGCACCTGGTCCAGCGAGCCCGCGCCGATGTCGTATGCCTTGCTGCTGGCGGGGGCGGCCTGCGCCTGCGCGATGGCCGGCATCGTCGCTGTCGCGCCCAGCGCGCAGCCGAGCAGGGCGGCCCGTAGCGCCAGCACCAGCGGCGTGTGCCGGTAGCGGCTGCGAGGCTGTGGCGAGGGCATGTTCCCTTGCAGGTTGGTGCAAGCGTTGGGGCGGTGCGCCATGGTGCGGATTCCTCTTGGTTCTCGTGTCATTGAATGGCTTTTGGCTGCATGGCGGCGTGGCTGCTGCAGCGTTGCTAATTCACTTGATGCGCGAGAAATGGAAAGCTGCCGCCCACAGCCAAAATAGGGTTGGGAGAAGACGGACGAACAAGGCGCACGCGCAGCGCCGTGCTTACCTGGGTGCCACGCGGACCCAGTAGCGGGTGAGGTAACGCACCTGCACGGGCAGCGTTTGTTCAAGGATGGCGAGCACCGCATCGGTGTTGTCGAGCGGGAAGGCGCCCGACACGCGCAGGGCGGCGAGCGCCGGATCGCACCGCAGGCTGCCGGCGCGGTAGCGCGCCAGCTCCGCGATGAACTGGCCCAGTGGCATTTGCTCCGCCACGAGCATGCCGTCCAGCCATGCGCTGGCTTGCGGGCGGATGATGGAGGGCGTATCGATGGCGATGGACGTGAACGCGGTTTCCTGGCCCGCATCAAGGCGAAAAGGCTCGCTGCGCTGGCGCGTGCGGATCTGCACCGCGCCCTCCAGCACCGAGACGTTGATCGGGTCGCGCTTGTCGCTGGTGCCGTCGGGCGAGAGCTCTTCGCGGAGGATGAAGCGCGTGCCCAGCGGCGTGATGCTGCCGTTGCGGGTCGTGACGGTGAAGGGCCTGGCGGCCGGGTCGCGACCTGTGGTGACCTGGATTTCGCCGGCCAGGAAGACCAGTTCGCGCAGCGCCGGCGTGAAGCGCACGTCGATGGCGGTGCCGGTGTTGAGCACCACGCGGGTGCCGTCGGCCAGTGCGATGGTGCGGCGCTCGCCGTTGCCGGTGCGGTAGTCCGCGGCAAGGGCGCTCAGRGTGTTCCACCCGCGCCCGGAGAACTGCTCGCCCGCCAGCCATACGCCGCTTGCCGCGATGCCCACGCCAGCAATCGATTTCAGCGCGCTGCGGCGGGAGACGCTGCTGGCACGGCGGACGCGCCCGGCGGTGCCGCCAGGGCTGGCCACATGGAGCGCCTTGCGGGCGACGGAAGGCGGCATCTGGTCCAGGCCGGCGCGCAGGTCCTGGCCGAGCAGGGCCATGCGCCGCCAGGCGAGCTCGTGAGCCGGGTCGGCCTGGCGCCATTGCTCGCAAGCTGCATGGTCGGCGGCGGTGGCCTCACCGGATTGCAGGCGCGACATCCATTGCGCCGCCGCTTCGACGATTTGCATGTCGATGCGCCCGCTGGCGGGCTGCGTCATCCGTACACCGCGGTATAGCAATGCAGGAAGGCCTTGCTCATCCATTTCTGGACCACGTTGACGGTGACGCCTAGCCGCTGCGCGATGTCCTTGTAGGCCAGGCCGTCCAGTTGCGACAGCAGGAAGGCCTCGCACACGCGCGGAGGAAGCTGCTCGAGCACCGTGCTGACGGCGGTGAGCGCCTCCACCACCAGGGCGCGGGTCTCGGGCGACGGGGCGGCGGCTTCGGGCTGCAGGGCGAGCGCTTCCAGGTAGGCGCGTTCCAGCGCCAGGCGCCGGAAATATTGCGCGGTCAGGCGGCTTGCTACCGTGGTCAGGTAGGCGCGCGGCTCGCGCAGCGAGCTAGCGTCGCAAGCCACCAGCAGCCGTGCAAATGTGTCCTGGGCCAGGTCGGCTGCGTTGTCCGCATTGCCCAGCTTGCGCCATAGCAGGTTGACGAGCCAGCCGTGGTGATTGCGGTAGAGCGCGTGGAGTTCCGACTGGGGAAGGGTGTCTGCCGTGGCCATGGCGCCTGTGTGATGCGGGCGCCCTGCGCCAAACGCTATTGAGAATGATTCGCATTGTATGTGAGATCGTTACTCAGTGACAAGGCATGCACCCGCCGCCGGCACGGATCGGTACATTCCCTACGCGGGCGCCGCTACGCATCCGGCTGCCATCCGCCTCCCAACGCCTTGTACAAGAGCACCGCGCCTTGCAGGCTCGCCAGGCGCAGCTGGGCGGCCTCGTCCTCGGCGCTGTACAGGGTGCGTTGCGTGTCCAGCACGATCAGCAGCGTCTCCGCGCCGGCGCGATAGCGCCGTTGCGCCAGCGCGAAAGCGCGCCGGGCCTGTGCCAGTTCCTCATCCTGGGCAATGCGCTGGGCATCCACGCCGGCTAGGGTGTTGAGCGCAACTTCGACATCGCCCGAGGCCGCGACGATAGCGCGGCGGTATTCCGCCAGCAGTTCCTGCTTTTGTGCCATGGCCAGGTCGTGCCCGGCGGCCAGCTTGCCGGCGTTGAAGATCGGCGCCAGCACGCCGGTGGCAAGCGTGTAGACGGGGTTCTCGAACAACGTGCGCAGGCGGTCGCTCTCCACGGTGGCGTTGGCCGTCAGCGCAAGGCGCGGCAGCATCAGCGCGCGGGCCACGGCGATGTTGCCGTCGGCGGCGGTGAGCCGGGCTTCGGCCGCGGCCAGGTCGGGGCGGCGCGTCAGCAGGGCTGCCGGCAGGCCGCTGTCGATGGCGGGCTGGCGCAGGCTGGCAAGGCTGGCCGTCTCGACCTCCAGGCCGCCGGCGGACTGTCCGAGCAGGATCGCCAGCGCGACCTGGCTGTCGTTGGCGCGCTGCGCCAGCAGCCGCAAGGTGCGCTCGCGGCTGGCCACCAGGCCGCGTTGCTGGGCCAGCTCAAGCGCGGTGGCGCTGCCGGCGCGCTGGCGCGCATCGACCACGGCCAGTACGCTGCGCGCGTTCTCCAGCATGCGCGTGGCAATGCCGATGCGCTCGCGCAGGCTGACGGTCTGCAGCCAGGCCAGCGCGACTTCTCCGGTGACCGATAGCGTTGCCGCATCCTGCGCGAAGCCCGCGGCGCGCAGCGATGCCGCGGCGCTGCCGGCGGCGGCGCGGTTGCCGCCCCACAGGTCGAACTCGTAGCTGGCCGCCAGCCCCAGCCGCAAGTTCGCGGTGCTGTCGCTGCTGCTGACGCCTGAGCCGCCATAGTGCTGCGCGTCGGCGGAGCCGGTGAGCGCCGGCAGCAGCGGCGCGCGCGCAATGATGACGCTGGCGCGGGCCTGCTGCACGCGCGCGTAGGCCGCGGCGATGCCGGGGTTGTCCGCGCGGGCCCGCCGCACCAGCATGTCCAGTTCGGCATTGCCGATGGACTGCCACCACGCCGCGCTGACGGGATCGGCACCGGCGCGGTCCTGCGGCGCGTAGCGCCATTGCGCTGGCGCGGTGGGCAGGGCGGCATCGGGCGCGGCCGGCGCGGCGCAGCCGGTGGCGGCCATGACGGCGGCCAGCGTGACCAGGAGGGTCAGTGAATGCAGGGTGTTGATCTTATTCATTCGCTTGCCACTGCTTGCGCAAGGCCCACCCGTGCCGCCCGGCGTCCGTGTTCCACCGGGCCAATGGCCAGGATGGCGATGCCGGTGAGAGGAGGGCGTTGGTGAGCCAGCGCCATGGGTCAGGGGTCTTCGGTTGAGAAAGTGGCGATACGGCCTGGACTGGCGGCATCGCGGGAGGTGGGCATTGAGAAGCGGGCATTAAGAAGCGGGAAGCCGGGCGCGGCCCCCATCCGGCTAAGGCAGCAGCGCCAGGCTTGCCGCGGCGAACGCCGTGGCCGGCAGCGCCAGGGCCGCGGCCGTGCGCGGGAAATAGGCAAGCAGCAGCACGAAGGCCAGCGCCCCGGCACTGACCGAGCCTGCCCACACCACCGCGCCTATGCTGGCGCCCCAGCCGCGCAGGCAGGGCAGCGCGGCCAGGGCCAGCAGCAGCCAGCCGCAGCCGCGCAGCAGCCAGCGCGCGGGGGCGGCCGGCGGCGCGGCATTGCGCCCCCGGACCTGGCCGTGGTGCCGGTCCATCGCCAGGCTGATGCTGGCCATGCCGGCATAGCAGAACGCCAGGCTGGCCAGGGCGGCAAGCGTTGGGGGCATCGAACTCAGTGCCATCATGCGTCTCCCAGCCCGGCCGCGGCGCCGCCGCGCTTGGCCGGTGAACGGGTCATGGCCTGGCGGCCGGCCCGGCGGACCCCGGCGGCGGCCCACAGCAGCAAGGCGCCGAGGGCCAGAGCGCCGAGTTCCAGCCCCGCGCTCTGCCCGTCTCCGTGTGCCAGGTAGCGCAGGACGTGCCAGCCGGTGGTGAGCGCATTGAGCAGCGGCAAGGCCAGGCACAGCAGGCCTGCCAGCGCCAGTTGCCGGGGCCAGGCGCTGGCCGGCGGGCTGGCCAGTGCGTGGGCCGTGGCGGCCAGCCACACGGCGAAGAAGACTGCGATTTCCCACTCGTGGCGCTCAGGCAGCGCCACGGGCAGCAGCCGGTTACCCCACAGGTATCCCGCGCACGCGATCGCCAGCCCGCCGATCGCCGCGACGTTCAGGCGGTCGATGGCGCCGTGGACGCGCGCGCTGGCTGCGCCGAACTCCCGGGCCTTGCGGTTGCCGCGCTTGGCCGAGAACAGCAGCAGGCCGGTGGCCATCATGGCGGCGCCCGCCAGTCCGCAGGCAAAGTACAGCCATTTCACCGCATAGCCGCCGAAGCGGGCCATGTGCAGCGTGCGCATGACCGAGCCGGCAACCAGCGGCGCGGCGCCGCCGGTGCCCAGCATTTCATCCTCGGCCTTGGCGGACAGGTAGGCGCCGCTTACGCCGTCATAGTGCAGTTCGCGCCGGGCGGCAAAGGCCAGGCCGTCGTACAGATAGGGGCCGGCGATGGCGACGCTGGCCGTGCTGGTGCCTGGCCGTGTCACGGCGACCGATGTGATGGCGCGGTGCTCGCTGTCTGCGCCAGCCCCGGCGGCCAGGCGTTCGCGCGCATCAGCCAGCAGCGTGGGCAGCGCCACCAGCGCGGCCGGCGCGCCCGCCGGCGGCAGGGCCTTGGATTCGAGCCAGCCAGCCTGGCCAAGCACGCGGAACAGCTTGGCCTCGCTGCCTTCGTAGTAGGTGCGGATGCCTGCCGGCATGGTGTCCGGCCACCAGATGACCAGCCCGGTGTAGGCGATCATCAGCAGGAAAGGCAACGTCAGCACGCCCAGCGCATTGTGCGCATCCAGCCAGGAGCGCTGGCCCTTGCCCGGGCGGAAGGTGAAGAAGTCCTTGAAGAAGCGCTTGTGCGTGACGATGCCCGACACCATCGCTACCAGCATGACCATGGTGGCGGCAGCGATGATCCACACGCCCGTCATGCCCGCATGCAACTCGTAGTGAAAGAGCACGAAATGCTGCCCGCCCAGCGTGTCCCGGGCGGGCGGGAGTACGGTGCCGGTGATGGGGTCGAGGCGGACCTCCCGGGCTTCGCCGTCGTCGCCGCGGGCCTGCCCGTCCCAGTGCAGATGCATGGCGCCATCGTCGTTAGCGGGAAACTCGATCTCCCAATGGGCGGAGTGCGGCGCATGGCGCTCCAGGTAGTGCTGGGCATAGGCAAGGGCGCGTTCGTTGTCCACCGCGCCTGCGGTGACCGCCAGCCGTTCCGGCTGCATCCAGCGTGTGATCGAGGCGTGGAACACACCCAAGGTACCGGTCAGGAACACCACGAACAGCAGCCAGCCCAGCCACAGGCCGCACCAGGTATGCAGCCATGCCATCGATTGGCGCAAAGAGGTCTTCATGGCCGGCCCTGCATCCAGTGGCCGGCGCCAGCGGCGATCAGAAGCACCGCGGACGGCGCCAGCAGGCCCAGCCAGGCGCGGCCTGGCGTGCGTGCGGCGAAGGCCCAGAGCGCGGCGCCGGTGTAGATGGCGTAGCTGAACAGGCTGGCCGTCATGACGGCCTCGGCCCGCAAGGCCGGCAGCAAGGCGGCGGGAGCCACGATGCTGGCCGAGGCGAGCAGGTAGCCCCCCAGGATCGCCGCGCCTGCGCGCGAGGCAATCTGCATGGCCAGCGAAGGGGCGGGCGAGCGCGGAGATGGGGAGGCGCGCAAGGAACGGGGAGAACGTCCAGCGTCCGGGGGCAGGCGGGAAGCCAAGGTGCGGTTTACCTTTCCGAGGGCGGGGTAAGTTAGGAGAAATGCGTTAGGACAGATGCGTTAGGACCGATGCCGCAAAGGCCGCAGCGTCTCTGTATCCCTGATGCGCGAGATTGCGGAATCTGCCGGGGTTGCCGGTAATTTTCCGGTTTGTGCTCAAAAAGACATTTTTATTTGCTGCTGAGGCGGTTGAGGCGCCTTGGTCCGGCCGAAACTGTTGACTAGTTTTTTCATAGGGATAAAATAACTTTCACAAACATGAAAAACAGCCAGGCATCACAGCCGCCCTCATAGGGTCGCGGCGTAGCCGGCATGGAGACTGCAATGACCCCCTCGTCGTCCTCACCGATCTACTTTGTCCGTGCCGAAGACGTGCCCGGCTACCACCCGGCCAATCACGTCGGCACGCTGAACCGCCGCATCATCGGCCGCGAGAACGTCGGCGCCACCCAGCTAGAAGTCATTCACGGCACGATCGAGCGCGGCAAAGGTGCCTTGCCGCACGCGCATCCCGGCATCGAGCAGGTCTGCTATGTGCTGGAGGGCAGGGCGCGCGCTGAGGTGAACGGGCAATCGCGCGAGCTTGGCCCCGGCGATTGCTGCTTCTTCCCGGCCGAGGCCATGCATGTGTTCACGGTGATCAGCGACGAGCCCGTGAAACTGCTGGTGATCTACGCCCCGCCTTACGAGGAATCCCCGGAGCGCGTGATCCGTCCCGCCTGAGGACTGCTGCCGACCGCTGCTGAACGCCGCAGATCGCTGCCATTTCGCCTGGGTGCCCGCACCCGATACGACGTTTGTTGTTCAAGCCTGGTAGGAGATTCCGATGACACTGTCTTCCCGACGCCGTTTGCTCGTTTGCGCCGCCATCTGGAGCGCCATGCCCGCATTGGCGTGGAGCAGCACCTATCCCGCCAAGCCGATCCGCATGGTGGTGCCTTTCGCGCCGGGCGGCGCCTCCGACGTGGTGGCGCGGCTGGTGTCGCAGAGGCTGGCGGAGGCCTTGAAGCAACCGGTGGTGGTGGAGAACCGCCCCGGCGCCAATGGCATCATCGGCACCGATATGGTCGCGCGTGCCGCCCCTGATGGCTATACGCTGCTGCTCAACACCGCTGGCGCGCAGACGCTTAGCCCCGTGCTGTACAAGGCAGGTTACGAGCCACTGAAGAGCTTTGCACCGATCAGCCTGATCAGCAGCATCGGCTTTGTGATGGTGGTCCACCCGTCGGTGCCGGCCAAGACCGTGCAGGAGTTCGTCGGGCTGGCCCGCGCCAAGAGCCGTCCGCTGAGCTTGTCGGCCGGCAGCAGCATGATCGAGCTGATCGGGGAGACATTTAAATCCACCGCCGGCACCCCGGACGTGGTCAGTGTGTCGTACCGGGGCACCGGCCCGCAGATGCAGGCCGTGGTGGCGGGCGAGGTCGACATGACCATCGATCCCTTCAACGCGATGGCGATGATCCGGGCCGGCAGGCTGCGCCCGCTGGCCGTGCTGTCGCCCAAGCGCTCGCCGGCGCTGCCCGATGTGCCGACCATGCAGGAGGCCGGGATCCAGGGCATGAACTTCAATTCCTGGGCTGGGCTGCTGGCGCCGGCAGGCACGCCGAAGGAAATCGTCACCCGGCTGAACCAGGAAATCGTGCGGATCGTCGCGATGCCGGATATCAGGGAACGCCTTGCCGCCATCGACTATGAGGCCGTCGGCAGCACGCCCGAGCAGTTTGCCACCATCATTGCCGACGACGCCGCGCGCTGGGCCAAGCTGGTCAAGGACACGAACTACAAAGAGAAGACCGCGCGGTGAGGCGGCATGGTGCCCGGGGGCATCGCAAAGACAAAGCTGACGAAGCTGACAAGGCTAATCCACGACAACGAGATAGCTAGCCAAAAAACAGGAGACAACACTATGCCAAGCCTCACCACGCTGCTGCGCGCCGCGCTGCCATTGCTGAGCCTCGCCGCGGCGCCGTTCGCGGCGGCGGCCGACGCTTATCCCAGCAAGCCGATCCGCCTGGTGGTGCCGTTCGCCGCCGGCAGCGGCACCGACGCGGTGGCCCGCATCACCGCCAAGGAACTCGGCGACGCGCTCAAGACCAATGTGGTGGTGGACAACCGCCCTGGGGCAAATGGCGCGATTGCCGCCGAGATCGTCGCGCAGGCCGCGCCGGACGGCTACACGCTGTTCATGACCACCAACACGACCCATTCGGCCAATCCTTCGCTGATGAAGAAGCTGCCGTATGACCCGATCCGCGACTTCACGCCGGTGGCGCGCATGGGCAACCTGCCGTTCATGCTGGTGGTCAACCCGAAGTTGCCGGTCAAGACCGTGGCGGACCTGATCGCCTATGCGCGCACGCATCCGGGCATGTCTTACGCCAGCGGCAACAGCACCGGCATCGTGTCGGGCGCCACGCTCGGGCGCATGGCCGGGCTGGACCTGCTGCATGTGCCGTACAAGAGCACGCCGCCGGCCATGACCGATGTGATCGCGGGGCAGGTGCCGATGATGTTTGTCGACGTGGCGGCCGGCATTGCCAACGTGAAGGCGGGCAAGCTGCGGGCGCTGGCGGTGACCACCGCGCAGCGCAGCCGGCTGCTGCCGGAACTGCCGCCGCTGGCCGACACGCCTGAGCTGAAAGGCTTCGATATTACGTCCTGGAATGGCGTGTTCGCGCCAGCAAAGGCGCCTGCGGAGGTGGTCGAGCGGCTCAACCGCGAACTGTCGCGCATCGCCGCGAGCAAGGAAGTTGCCCCGCGCTTCGAGGCGCTGGGCTTTGAGGCATTCGGGCAATCGCCCAAGCAGTTCTCCGGCTTCGTGGCCGGCGAACTGGTCAAGTGGACCAAGCTGGTCAAGGACGCTGGCATCCAGCCGGAATGAGGTAGGCATGAACTTTGAAAGAACCCCCGAGCAGCGCGCCATCGTCGAAGCGGTGACGCAGCTATGCAGCGACTTCGGCGCCGACTACTGGTCGGGGCTGGACGACGAAGGCAAGTTTCCCCATGCCTTCCACCAGGCCATGGCGCAGGCGGGCTGGCTCGGCATCGCGATGCCGGAAGCGTACGGCGGCGCCGGGCTTGGCATTACCGAGGCGGCGCTGATCATGCAGACGGTGTCGGCGTCCGGCGCGGGTTTTTCCGGCGCGTCGGCCATCCATATGAATGTGTTTGGCCTCAACCCGGTGGTGGTGTTCGGCAACGACCGGCAGAAGGAGGCGGCGCTGGCGCCGCTGATCGCCGGSACCGAGAAGGCCTGCTTCGCCGTGACGGAGCCCGACGCCGGGCTGGACACCACCCATCTCAAGACCCAGGCCGTGCTGTCGGCGGATGGCGCCAGCTATCGCGTGGACGGCCGCAAGATCTGGATCTCCACCGCGCAGGTGGCCGACCGCATGCTGCTGCTGGCCCGCACCACGCCGCTGGACAAGGTGGCCAAGCCGACGCAGGGCCTGAGCCTGTTCTACACGGCGCTGGACCGCAAGCACATCGAGGTGCGCGAGATCCACAAAATGGGGCGCGCCGCGGTGGACTCGAACATGCTCTTTATCGACGGGCTGACGGTGCCGGTGGCCGACCGCATCGGTGAGGAAGGGCGCGGCTTCGAGTACATCCTGCACGGCCTCAACCCCGAGCGCATCCTGATTGCCGCCGAAGCCGTCGGCCTTGGCCGCGTCGCCCTGGAAGCGGCAACGCGCTATGCCAAGGAGCGCACCGTGTTCGGGCGCCCGATCGGCCAGAACCAGGGCATCCAGCACCCGCTGGCGCAAGCGTGGATGGCGCTGGAGGCCGCCGATATGATGATGTGGAAGGCGGCCTGGCTGTATGACAACGGCAAGCCCTGCGGGGCCGAAGCCAATACCGCCAAGTACCTGGCGGCGGAAGCCGCGCACCAAGCCTGCCAGACCGCGGTCCTGACGTTGGGCGGCATGGGCTATGCGCGTGAGTACCAGGTGGAGCGTTACCTGCGCGAGTCGTATATCCCGCGCATTGCCCCGGTCAGCGCGCAGCTCATCATGTGCCATATCGCCGAGCGCGTGCTGGGTTTGCCGAAGTCGTATTGAACCCGCTCTTGATGCATTGCCCGCCAATCCGTGCGGCGGCGCTGGCATTCTTTCAGCGATGAAAATAATAAAAAACGCGCCGCATCTTCATGCGGCGCGTTTTTTATCTGAGGAAGTCAGCTTGCGCTACAGCCGGCCCATGACCACCAGGATCACGACGATCAGCACGACCAGGCCTAGGCCGCCGCTGGGGTAGTAGCCCCATCCCGTGCTGTACGGCCACGTGGGCAGTGCGCCGATCAGCAGCAGGATAAGAAGGATGAGCAGGATCGTACCGATGGCCATGATTGGCTCCTTGACGAGGGGATCAGCGCGGGGCTCGCGCTATCTTGTTTGTGTTCTGGTTCGCCTTTTGGATAGCGTTCTGGATGGCGTTCTGGATCGTCGCTGATCTCGTTGTTAACTGTTGTTTACTTGCCTAGTTCGTGACCGATGACGCCGCCTGCCACCGCGCCGCCGATGGTGCCCGCGGTGCTGCCGTGCGACAGTTCATGACCCGCGACACCGCCAGCCACGGCGCCGGTAGCGGTACAACCGTTCAATCCGAACAGTAGCGCTGCGCCCGCGATGAGCGCGCTTGCCAGTCTCAACATAGTGGTCTCCTACGTGAATGATGCTGCTGACGGCGCTAACGGGCGCGCCCGCCATGCTTACAAGATAGCCGGGCATGCAGTCCGGCCCAGCGGGACGGCCTCTGATACGGATGTAGGAATTGGATGACGCCGCGAGCGCGGCGTCAGGAAAGGGGGCAACGGGGGAAAAGGGCGGCAGAACGGCCGGCGGCGCGGGCAGCACACATGCCCGGCAGCCATTCGGTCAGCGCAGGATCAACGCAGGCGCTTGATCAGCGAGGAGGTATCGGCACGGCCGCAGCCGTCTTGCTGCAGGTCGGCGTAGAACTGGTCCACCACGGCGGTGACCGGCAGGCTGGCGCCGTTGCGGCGTGCCTCGTCCAGGCACAGGCCCAGATCCTTGCGCATCCAGTCCACCGCGAAGCCGAAATCGAACCTGTCTTCGATCATGGTGGGGCCGCGGTTTTCCAGCTGCCAGGAGCCGGCGGCGCCCTTGCTGATCACATCCAGCACTACCCTCATGTCCAGTCCCGCGCGCTCGCCAAAGGCGATGGCTTCGGACAGGCCCTGCAGCAGGCCGGCGATGCAGATCTGGTTGACCATCTTGGCCAGCTGGCCAGCGCCGGAGCCGCCAATGCGGGTGACGGCGCGCCCATAGGCGCCCAGCACGGCCTCGACGCGACCGAACACGGCCTCGTCGGCGCCGCACATGATGGTCAGGATGCCCTTTTGCGCGCCGACTTCGCCGCCCGAGACCGGCGCGTCGACAAAGTGCAGGCCCCGCTCGTTAGCCGCGGCATACAACTCGCGCGCCACATTGGCGCTGGCGGTGGTGTGGTCCACGAACACGCAGCCTGCCGGTGCGTTGCTGTAGGCGCCGTCCTTGCCAGTGAGGACCGAGCGCAGGTCATCGTCGTTGCCCACGCAGGAGCAGACCACTTCGGCGTCTTGCGCGGCCAGCGCCGGGGTGGCGGCCGACTTGCCGCCGAACGCGGCGACCCACTGCTCGGCCTTGGCAGCCGTGCGGTTGTAGACGGTGACCTGATGACCCTTGGCGGCGAGATGGCCCGCCATGTGATAGCCCATGACACCCAGGCCGATAAATGCAACGCGCATGACTTGAATACTCCGAAGCCCGCGTTTGGCGGCGGGCGAGTGGTTGGCCAGGTGGGCAGCCCACCGAAGCCGGGAATGCTGCCATTCTTGCTCTGCAACGTCAACAAGCGGTGCCGCGGGAAATTGTTGTGCGCACGCGCATGTCAGGGGCGGCGAGGCGGTCGACAAGCCTCAGCGCACGCTGCGCTCGCTCACCGCTGCGCTTGCCCGGCCCATCGCCCGCCTGCCCGGCACGGCTGCCAGCAAGGCCTGCGTGTAAGGATGGCGGGGCGCGCCGAACAGCGTGGCGGTATCGGCTTCTTCCACCACGCGCCCGTCCTTCATGACTGCCACCCGGTCGCAGACCTGGGCCGCCACGCGCAAATCGTGCGTGATCAGGATCAGCGACAAGCCGGTGCGCGCGCGCAGGTCGTCAAGCAGCGCCAGCACCTGTGCCTGCACGGAGACATCCAGCGCGGACACCGGCTCGTCCGCCACCAGCACGTCGGGCGACAGGGCCAGCGCCCGGGCCAGGCCGATGCGCTGGCGCTGGCCGCCGGAGAATTCGTGCGGATAACGGTCGAGCGCGCTGGGATCCAGCCCTACCAGTTCGAACAGCTCGGCGGCGCGAAGGCGCGCCCGCAGCGGATGTTCCCCGTGGATCAGCGGCCCTTGCGCGACCAGCTCGCCCACGCGGCGGCGCGGGTTGAGCGAGCCAAACGGGTCCTGGAACACCATCTGGATGCGCCGGGCGCGCTGCCGGCGCTGGCCCGCAGCGGCTGTCAGCAGATCGGTGCCATCGAGCCGCAGRCTGCCGCGATCCGGGGCGAGCAGGCCCACGAGGCAACGCGCAAGCGTGCTCTTGCCGCAGCCGCTCTCGCCCACGATACCGAGCGCGCCGCCGCGCGGCAGCGCGAGCGATACCTGGTCGAGCGCCTGCACCTGGCGCCGGCCCCGGCCGAGCCAGCCGCCGCCGCGGTAGGTTTTGCCGATGCCGTCGATGGCGAGCAGCGTGTCACCCGTCTGCACGCGCGGCGGCGGCGGCTCCAGCGCGGGCACGGCGGCCAGAAGCGCTTGGGTGTAGGGATGTTGCGGCCGCGCCAGGATCTCGGCGGCCGGCCCGGTCTCCACCACCTCGCCTTGGCGCATGACCGCGATGCGGTCGGCAATCTCCGCCACCACGCCGAAGTCGTGCGTGATGAACAGCACCGCCGTGCCCTTGCGTTGCTGCAATTCGCGGATCAGCCGCAGGATCTGGGCCTGGGTGGTGACGTCGAGCGCGGTGGTGGGCTCATCGGCAATCAGCAAGCTGGGCTCGAGCGCCAGCGCCATGGCAATCATGGCGCGCTGGCGCTGCCCGCCGGACAGCTCATGCGGATAGGCGCCAGCGGCGGCAAGCGGCTGCGGGATCTGCACGTCTTCCAGCAGGCTGCGCACCTTGCGCGCGACTTCCGCCTTGGGCAACCGGGTGTGGGTGCGGAACACCTCGCCGATCTGGTCGCCGATGGTGCGCAGCGGATTGAGCGCCGTCATCGGTTCCTGGAAGATCATGCCGATGCGGGCGCCGCGTATGCGCCGCAGATCCGCCTCGGACAGCGCCGTCAGCTCGCGGCCTTCGAACAGGATGCGCCCGGCGCTGCGGCGCACGCCATCGGGCAGCAGCCCAAGCACGGCGCCGGCGGTCATGGACTTGCCGGAGCCGCTTTCGCCAACCACGCACAGGATTTCTCCTGGCGCCAGCGCCAGCGAGACGCCATCCAGCGCGAGCGGGCGGTCGGCGCCGGCGGGCAAGGCGACGCTGAGCGCGTCGATACTGAGAAGGAAGGGCAACGGTCCGCTCATGCGCGTTTCAGCCTGGGGTTGAGTGCGTCGTTCAGGCCCTGTCCCACCAGCGATACAGCCAGCACGGTGAGCAGGATGGCGATGCCGGGAATGGCCGAGACATACCACTGCGAACGCAGCACGCTGCGCCCGCCTCCGATCAGGTTGCCCCAGGAGGCCACGTTCGGGTCCGACAGGTTGAGAAAGGCCAGCGCGCTTTCCAGCAGGATGGCCAGCGCCATCACCACACTGGCGTACACCACCACCGGCGGCAGTGCGTTAGGCAGGATTTCGCGAAAGATGATCTGCAGGTCGCGCATGCCCAGCGCGCGGCAGGAGTGGACGAAGTCGCGGTTGCGCAGGGTCAGGAACTCGGCGCGCGTCAGCCGCGCGGTGGCGGGCCAGGACACCACCCCGATGGCTAGCGTCACAGTGGTGATGCCGGAGCCGAACACCGACACCAGCACCAGCAGCAGCAAGAAGCTGGGCAGCGTCTGGAAGCCTTCGGTCAGCCGCATCAGCAGGTTGTCGGCCCAGCCGCCGTAGTAGCCCGCGAATGCGCCGATCAGGATGCCGATGGACACAGCAATCAGTGTGGCCACGAAGCCGATCAGCAACGAGACGCGCGCGCCGTGAAAGATCTGGGCGGCGATGTCGCGCCCGGTCTGGTCGGTGCCTAGCCAGAAATGCGGATCTTCCAGCGGCCATTGCAATGGGCGGCCGGCAAGGGAAAGGGGATCGGCGGGAAACACGGCCGAGGCGCAGGCCGCCATGGCAATGACCGCCAGCAACACCAGCAGGCCGAAGGCCGCGGCCGGGTTGCGCAGGTAACGTCGGAGCAGCTTCATGCCTTGCGTTCGTGAAGGATGCGGGGGTCGAGCAGCGCATACAGCATGTCGACGATGAAATTGATGGCGATCACCAGCAGCGCGCTGATAAAGACAATGCCGAGCAGGGTGTTCAGGTCGCGCTGGACCACCGAGTCATAGGCCAGCCGGCCCAGCCCCGGCAGCGCGAACACGCTTTCGATCACCACCGAGCCCCCCAGCATGGTGCCGAACTGCAGCCCGGCCAGCGTGAGCAGCGGCAGCAGCGCGTTGCGCAGCACATGGCGCACCAGCACGGCATACTCGGACAGGCCCTTGGCGCGCGCGCTGCGCACGAAGTCCAGCGTCAGCACCTCCAGCATCGACGCGCGCATGATGCGCAGGTAGATAGCCAGGTAGATCAGCGCCAGCGTCACGGTCGGCAGCACCAGGTGCCAGGCGATGTCGGCCAGGCGTGCCAGGCCTGTGTAACCGGCGGCGACGTCCTGGTAGCCACCGGGTGGCAGCCACCCCAGGTGGATGGCGAACACCACGATGCCCATCAGCCCGAACCAGAACGACGGCGTGGCATAGAACACCAGCCCGAGCATGGACACCAGCGTATCCGGCCAGCGATCCACCCGATGCGCCGCGGCCACGCCCAGCGCAATGCCGCACACGGCGGCCAGCACCTGCGCGCAGCCCATCAGCAGCAGCGTGACGGGCAGGCGTTCCAGGATGACGGTGGCCACCGGCTTGCCATAGATGGCGGAGTAGCCCAGGTCCAGATGCACCAGACGCCACAGGTAGCGGCCAAGCTGCACCGTGGTGGAGGCGTCGAGCCCGTAGAACTGCCGCAGCTGGCCGATGACGGCGGCATCCGCGCCCCCCATTTCGGCGACCAGGGCATCGACGGTGTCTCCCGGGGCGAATTGCAGCAGCAGGAACAGGCCGCACAGGATCAGCAGCAGCGAGGGCAGGCTGGCTGCCAGCCTGCGCAGGGCGAGTGACAAGATGCGCATGGCCGGCTCAGGCCGACAGCCAGGTGTCGTACCAGCTGCTGGACGGCCAGCGCGGTGTGTTGTGGTCGTTGTGCACGCGCTTGCTGGTGATTGAGTAGAACTCGCGCTCGGTCACCATCCAGACCGGCAGCTCGTCGTTGACCTCCTTGACCCACTCGGCATAGAGCGCCTTGCGCTTGGCCGGGTTGATCTCCGAGCCGGCGTCGTCGATCAGCTTGTCGACCTTGGCGGACTGCCAGCCGTACTGGTTGGTCCAGGGCGCGCCCTTGGGGCTGCCCGAGCGGTACCAGACGGTGGTCGACACCGCGGGGTCGCCGCGGTACTGGTGCCAGCCGGTGGCAAGGTCGAAATTCCAGTCGCGGTACACGGTCGACAACGCACCAGCGATGTCGAGTTGCTGCACGGTGACCTTGATGCCCACCTGCGCCAGCGACTGCTGTATGTAAGTGGCGAACAGTGGCACGTCCTCGCCGTTCTGGATCGGCACCAGCTTGAGCGTGAAGCGGTTGCCGTCGGCACCACGCTTGAAGCCGGCTTCGTCGAGCAGGGCTTCGGCGCGCTTGCGGTCGAACGGATAGGGCTGCTTGCCGCCGGGATAGAACGACGAGGTCGAGGGAATCGGGCCGGTGGCCGGCTTGGCGGTGCCGTACAGGAAGTTCTTGATGAAGAAGTCGACATCGATGGCGTGCGCGATGGCGCGGCGCACGCGCACGTCCGACAGCTCCTTGCGGCGCACGTTGAACTCCAGCGTGTTGTTGTAGGAGTTGGCCTCCAGACCCTTGGTGGACACCTTGAAGCGCCCATCCTTCTTGAATCGCTCAAGATCCGCCAGGCCGACATGCGAATAGGTGGTCAGCTGCGCCTCGCCGGTTTCGAGCGCGGCAGCCGCGGCGGACTTGTCGGTGATGATGCGCCACACCACACGGTCCAGGTACGGCGCGGCCTTGCGCCAATATGCGGCATTGCGCTCGGCGATCACGAACTGGCCGCGTTCGTACTGGGTGAAGCGGAATGGCCCCGTGCCGATTGGCGCGGTATTGGCGGGGTTCTCCAGCACGTTGGTGCCTTCGAACTTGTGGCGCGGCACCACGTAGCCAAGGTCGCACAGCGCGCGCAGCAGCAGCTCGATCGGCATCGGGCGCGAATAGCGGAACACCGCGGTCTGTGCGTTGGGCGTATCGACGGCATCGAGGTACAGGTGCAGCGCGGTGCCGTAGTTCAGGTGCTTCTTCCACAGCTCCATCGCGTTGTACTGCACGTCGGCCGAGGTGAAGGGCTTGCCGTCGTGCCAGGTCACGCCCTCGCGCAGCTTGAAGGTGATGGTCTTGCCGTCCGGTGAGCTGCTCCAGCTGGTGGCCAGCACGGGAGCGGGCTTGCCGCTGGCGTCCAGGTCCACCAGCGACTCGATGATCTTGCTGGACACCACGTAGACACCGGTGGACGCACGCAGCGCGGGGTTGAGGATGCGCTGCTCGCCGCCCAGCAGCACCGTCAGCACGCCGCCCTTGCGCGGCGTGTCGGCAGCCTGTGCCAGCAGCGTGCCCGGCAGGGTGGCGCCAGCGGCAAGGGCACCGGATTGAATCAGGAAGTCGCGTCGCGTCAGGGACATGGCAGGGGTTCCACAGTAATCGAAGGAATGCAGGATGCAGGGAGCACGAAGGCTGGGCAGCCAGCGAGTGTAGGGGGCGCCGCTGCGCGAGGGAAACGCGCTTTTCGTCTATGCAAAGACGTTGGCTGCGCGGCGCGCGGCGCACCCGGCAGGCGCACACCGCGCGCATATGCAAAGACGAAACGCGCAGTTGGGGATCGCGCCGTGCTCGCGTACGCTCGCCCAWCGCTCGTTTATTCCAACGGAACCCCTCTCATGCCAAACCTGATCCCGCTGCTCGACCACGTCGTCGTCAATGTCCACGAAGGCCTGGACGACGCCGCCAGCCGCTATCGCCGCCTGGGTTTCCAGCTGACGCCGCGCGGCCATCATTCGCTCGGGTCCAGCAACCACCTCGCGATCTTCGATACGGATTACCTGGAGCTGCTCGGCTTTGAAGCCGGCAAGGCGACGACCGGCCGCGCGGACCTGCTGGCCGAGCCGGCTGGCCTGACCGGGCTTGTCTTCAAGAGCGCCGACTCCACCGGCCTGCACCGCGAGATCCTGGCGCGCGGGCTGGAAGTGGAGGGGCCGCCGCGTGAGTTCACGCGACCGGTCGAGCTGCCCGGCGCCACCGGCGAAGCGCGCTTTCGCACGGTGCGGCTGGCCGCGCACCTGGTGCCAAACGGACGCCTCTACTTCTGCCACCACTTCACGCCGGAACTGGTCTGGCGCGGGCACTGGCAAGTCCATCCCAACGGCGTGACCGGCGTGGCGCAATACGTGATCGCGGCGGCGGACCCGGCGCGCACCATCGGCCTGCTATCGCGCCTGTTCGGCGCCGAGCATGTGGGCAAGGGTGCGCACGGCGAGCTGCTGCGCGCCGGCGGTGCGTCAGTGGTGGTGCTGACGCCGGAGGCGGCGGCGCGGCGCTTCGGCGCGAGCGTGCCGCCGCTGATTGATGGCCGCGACCGCATGGTGGCGCTGGTGCTGCGCACCACGGCGCTGGCAACAGCGCGCGCCGCGCTGGCGGCAGGCGAGATCCGCGGCGTCGAGGAGATTGACGGCCTGCTGGTGGTGCCACCTGCCGAGGCGGCAGGCGTCACCCTTGCCTTTACCGAATAAGCGCGGACGGTATCCCGATGGATTTCACGGATTTCTACGCGCTGGACTACACCGGCGCCCGCAACAAGTTCCGCGCGGCGGCCGATGCCGTGGGCGCTGCGCTCAGCGTCTACCCGCATCCCCATGCAACCGGCCCGGCCGGCGAGCCGCTGGCCATTGACGTCGCGCACCTTGGCGACGCGCGCGCGCCGCGCCAGCTGGTGCTGATCAGCGGCACCCACGGACAGGAAGGCTACGCCGGCTCGGCGGCACAGGTGGCGTGGCTGGCGAGCGGGCCGGCCAGCCGGTTGCCGGCAGGCCTGGGCGTGCTGCTGGTGCACGGGCTAAACCCCTACGGCTTTGCACATGGCACCCGCACCACCGAGAACAATGTCGACCTGAACCGCAACTTTGCCGCGCACTTGTTCGATGCGACGCAGCCGGTGCCCGCCAACCCCGGCTACGCGGCGCTGCACGCCGACCTGATCCCGCAGGCATGGAGCTGGGACAGCATTGCCGCCGCGGATGCCGCGGCGCGCGCCTACGGGGCCACGCACGGTGCCGATGCCCTGTTCGACACGCGCGCCCGTGGGCAATACAGCCATCCGGATGGCCTGGTGTTTGGTGGCCACCACCGGGAGTGGTCAAACCTGACGCTGGAGACGATCGTGCGGGAGCACCTCGCGAGCGCCGAGCGGATTGGCCTGATCGACTGGCATACCGGCATCGGCGAATACGGCGARCCGTTCTTCYTGTGCTTCAACCCGGACGGCAGTGAGCAGCAGGCGCGCGCGGCCAGCTGGTGGGGCGAGCAACGCGTGCTTGGCGTGCGTCCGCATGGCCTGGCGCGTCCCGCCTACACCGGTCTGGTGTTCCACGGCGTCGAGCGCTTCCTTGGCGGGCGGCCGCTGGCGGGGGCGGTGGTCGAGTTCGGTACCCGGGGCGCTAATATGGGCCATGCCCTGCGGCTGGACCAGTGGCTGCGGTTCAAGGCAGAGCGTGGCACGGCGCGTTACGCGCTCTTGCGTGCCGACATGCTCGATGCGTTCATCCCGGTGGCCCAGCCGTGGCGCGACGCCACGGTGCGGCATGGCGTCGCCATCACCCAGCAGGCGGTGGACGGGCTGGCGGCCTGGTAGGTCCGGCGCGGCTGGCTATTCGAAAGATACCTGGCCGGAACCGGTCCGGCTGACGGCGCGCTGGTGCGGCTTGCCGGCAACGATGATGTCGCCGGATCCCGTCAGCGCCACGCTGGCCGCATCCGACGCGTAGCCGAGGATGCGGCCCGAGCCGCTGAGCTGCGCGTCCAGCCGCTGCGCGCGCAAGCCGCTGGCATCCACCTCGCCAGAGCCGGAGATGGCGGCGCGCACGCTGCCCACGGTGCCCTCGGCAACGATCGAGCCGGACCCGGACAGACGCAGGTCGATGGATGTCTCGTGCAAGCCGGATGCACGCAGGGTGCCGGCGCCGGGAATGCTGACCGCCTGGAGCGAGGGCCCGGTAATGGCCACCCTGAGCGGCGCCGCGAGCACGACCGGCGCGCTCAGGCCAATGGTCAGCTTGCCGTCGTCCAGGCTGGTGAGCACCAGCGGCAGGATGTCCTCGGGGCCGGTGATGGAAACGGAGTAGGCGCGCGCAACCGAGAACACCACATCGGCCGGGGCATTGAGCTGCACGCCGGAGAACGCGCCGACCATGCGCTGCTCGGTCTTCTCGGGGCCGCCTCCCTTGGTGGCGTCATGGGAAGTCACCACCTGGCCATTGACGATGACGACACTGCTCCCGGACGTGCCCGAGGCAGAAATGCCGCTCTGGTTGATAACCACGGTGCTTGACTGAGCCAGTGCCGCGCCGGCAAGGCAGGCGGATGCCAGCCAGGCAGTGCAAAGCAGGTTGATATGGGTCATGGCGATCCTTCGGGCTGGCAGGGGGCCTGGTGGAATGTGTACTTGTCCTTGCCGGTCCTCTTTGAATCATAGAGCGCTTCATCGGCTTTGATGAGCGCCTTGGTGAGCGTGTCGCCGCTGACCATGTGGGTGACGCCAATGCTGATGGTCACGGGGGGCTCCGATGGCGCATCCCGGATGCTGCGGCACAGCAGTCCGATGCGGACTTCCGCCTCGGCGCGCGTCATCCCCTTGAGATRGATGCCGAATTCCTCTCCCCCCAGGCGCGCATACTGGCAGTCCCCCATCACCCGCCTGATCCCCGCAGCCACGTGCTTGAGCACTTCGTCGCCAATATCGTGGCCGTAGCGGTCATTGACCTTCTTGAAGTCGTCGATGTCCACCATCGCCAGGTAGTGGTCTTGCTCCGCGGTGGCGCGCGGTACCAGGCTGCCTACGTTGAGCATGAAGGCCCGGCGGTTGGGAATCTCGGTCAGCGCATCCACATATGCCTGCTGCAGCAAGGTCTTCGCCATGACAAAGTTCTGCAGCTTCGCGCGCCGGAGCGTGATGAATGTGTACACCGTGATGCCGGTGAAATAGAGCGCGTAGCAGACGACCAGGATGCCCTTGAGTTCCAGCAGGTCCTGCGCCGCCATCATGGGAAAGAGCAGGACCCAGGCCAGCGCGACGACGCCGAAAAACGCCCTGGGGCTCAGCGGCAGCGTGGAGGCGCAGAACAGCACGCTGGCCGCCACCAGCATCGACCAGATCGGACGGGTGTCGTCCGGCGTGCCGTCCAGCACCAGGCGGGCACCCACGCAGAAGGCCACCACAAAGGCAAAGTTGAGGATCTGGAATTGTTGCGCGCTCCGCACGAAGGGCACGGCCGCGGTCAGCGCCGACAACAGGGCAAGGTGGAGGATCGAGTTGATCGTGAAACCCTGGCCTCCCTTGAAGCTGACCAGCAGATCGAACACGAGCCAGATCCCCACGCTGGCCGCGAAGGTCATCAGGCAAAAGCGCTGCAGCCTCTCGAATTCATGCTGGGCAAACTCGGCTTGCACCGGCGCCGGCACCGGCTTGTTCAGCAACTCTGACTCAACGGTGCGAAACATCATTCGGCTTGCCTCTGGAGGATCCGAGGATCGGATGGTCGGTGGGGCAGGGCTGTGCAATGAATCCAGCGGCAATCATACAAGGACTTGCAGCGTGCGCGTGCCGGTCGCAAGCGGTTTCACACGGGCGTTTGGACGGCCTGGCCGGGCACGGGGCGCAGCGCTCTTTTGCCGTCGCCGCCCTTGGTGGTGCGGCGCTCACACGCTTGCATGGCGGGGTTCCCTGTGGCGGGTCCCGATGCCTATGCTAGAGGTGGCGGTGGATCGCTTCGGCTGACGTGGCGGTCGACGCCGGAGTCGGGTATCCCGTGCAAAACGGCACGATGCCCGGCGCTCGCCAGTGCCGGAATATAGGATCCGGTGCGGGCGGTTCGTACGATTCGCGCTGGCAGTCGAGTAGGAGGAAACATGAGAACGCTGGGCTTGCTGTTCGCCACCACGTTGGCGATGGCGTCGCCGCTGCACGCATACGCAGCGGGTTGCCAATATGACATGCAGTGCAAAGGGGAGCGGATCTGCCAGAAGGGCCAGTGCGTGTCTCCGGATGACGACGACCAGAGCGTCGACCAGCCCGCCAAGCCGCCAGCCTCTCGTATTGCTCCCGCGCCAACGCCTGCGGCCAGTCAGGTGCCTGCGTCCTCCCGCATGGCGAAGAGCGCGCCGCCGGCAACGCCCGTCCCGGGCGAGCCGCGCTTTTGCTGCACGGTAGCGGGCAGGCTCAAGCCATATAACAACGCCGCCTTCGACTCCGACACCATCGTTGGCGATGCCTGCCAGGGCATGACCAACTCGGGCAAGCCTGTGCCCGGCACCGCCTGCCAATGATGTCGCCAAGCGCGCTGTGCAAGCGCTGATTCAGACGCATTGGATCGGCGCTTTTTGCTACGCGAGGAGGACGGCGCGGCCGGGGAGCCCCACTTCAGGCCGGTTGCCATTGAAATTTCGCCACGCCAGTTCGCGCCACCCGCTCAAGGCGGGCACCGGGTTTATTCGGCTGGCTTGGCCGGCGCCACGACCGGCTCCACAATCGGCTCCGCGACCGGCTCCACAACGTCGGCCGGTGCCGCCAGCAGCGCAGTCTTGCGCGGCGCGGTTTCGACGGTTGCTTCTGGCAGCAGCTTGCCGCCTGGCAGGTAGGCCGCGACCCATCCCGTCATCGCTGCGCCCATGTTGGGCAGCCCGTTGCCGTACTCCGGCAGGAAATCCCGACCCATCAGGCACCATTGAAACGGATCCTGGCCGCCGATCGTGGCGAAATGGCGTTGGACGTTGTCGGAAAAATCAGCGTTCGCGCCAAACACGATCTCGATCAGGCTGTGGGTGTAGGCGGCAATGTGCTGCGCCATCACGTCGGCCAGCTCGGGCCGGAACGTGGTGAAGCTGAACGGTTGCGCGGCCGCCTCGCGCAAATAGTCGGTGCCTTCGGCAATGAGCGTCTTTGCCGTTTGCAGGTTCAGCGCGCCGATCTTCTGCGCCACCTGCGCCCAGGGGCTTGCCAGGCCAAAATCGATGACGGGGTAAGGCGAAGGCGCCTCGACGTGTTCAGCGTGAGAGAGGGTAGCCATGAGCGTCTCCGATAGTTCATGACGAGGCAACGCGTCCGAGGGATTTCGCCGGTGGCAATCGTCACTTGCTGCGCCGCAGCATTGCGCTAGTCATCATAGGCGCAATCGTCAGGGTGTCAAGGCGCGCGACGGCAGGCGCCCACCCCGTCACATCAGGGCGGGGCGGGCAACCTGCGATCCGGAATCGGGCTCGGGGATTCGGCGCTGCTTACTCTGGCTTGACGCCCGCTTCCCGGATCACCGCGGTCCACTTGGCCAGCTCGGACTTGATGCGGGCCTGGGTCTGCGCCGGCGTGGTCCAGGTGGCGATGGCGCCTTGCTTGAGCAGGGAGGCCTTCACGTCGGGCTCGGCCAGGATCCTCTTGAGCTCGGCGTTGAGCCGGTCCACCACCGGTGCCGGGGTGCCGGCCGGGGCCACAATGCCGAACATGGAGTTGACCTCGAAGTCCTTCAGGCCCGCTTCATTGGCCGTCGGCACGTCGGGCAACGCCGCCACGCGCTCGCTGGTGGTGACGGCCAGCGCGCGGATCTTGCCGCCCTTGACGTAGGACTGCGCCGCCGGCACGGTCTCGACCATGCTGAGCACCTGCCCGCCGATCAGGTCGGTCATGGCGGGGCCGCTGCCTTTGTAAGGCACGTGCAGCATGTCCACGCCGGCCATGCGCTTGAACATCTCGCCGGCCAGGTGCTGGGGCGAGCCGTTGCCGGCGGAGGCAAAGGTGATCGCGCCAGGGGTGGTTTTTGCCAGCGCGATCAATTGCGGCAGGTTGTTGGCCTTGACGCTGGGATTGACCACGAACACAAGCGGCACGGTACCCACGATGGCCACCGGGGCAAAGCTCTTCTCGATGTCGTAGGAGACGCGGTTCTTGTACAGCGCCGCGTTGATCGCGTGGCTGGTCAGGGCACCCATCAGCAGGGTATAGCCGTCAGCGGGCGACTTGGCGACCAGCTCCGCGCCGATATTGCCGGCGGCGCCGGCCCGGTTGTCGACTACCACCTGCTGGCCCAGCGCGGTGGACAGGTGCTGCGCCAGGGTGCGGCCGATGACGTCGGTGGCGCCACCCGGCGGGTAGGGCACGACAAGGCGGATCGGCTTGGTGGGATAGTCGGCGGCAGCGGCCAGGCCAGGGAAGGCGGCTGTGCCTGCCAGCATGGCACCGGCTAGCGCGGAGAGAATCAGATGGCGCCTGGGCGCGGAAACGCGCGTTCGCGCGTGGCGTCGAATGCCGGTCATAGGGGAATCTCCTGCGCCGGGTTGGTATGGATGGGAAGGCACAGCAAGGCTGTGCAGCGCGGGACGCCCGGCTCGTCGCTATGGCAGAGTGTAGGGGGCGTCTCTTGATAGAAGAATCAGAAGTTTTCTATCGACTGATCTGAATCTTCAATTAAAGGTGCAGGGCTGAATTTTCCATTGCGGCTGAGTGGCGAGGCCAGATATGATGCCTGCCTCGATTATCAATAATATTATTGGAGATGTGCATGGCCGGCTCCCACGATTCCCGCAAGGACCCTTCCGCTTCGGCACAAGCCGGCCAGGACCCCTTCGAGCCGGCGCAAGACGCCGAGAACGGCTTGGGCAAGGGCCTGACCAACTATGGCGACAAAGGTTTCTCGCTGTTCCTGCGCAAGGCCTTCATCAAGGGCGCGGGCTATACCGACGACGCGTTGTCGCGGCCGGTGATCGGCATCGTCAACACCAACAGCAGCTACAACCCCTGCCACGGCAACGCGCCGCAACTGGTGGAAGCCGTCAAGCGCGGCGTCATGCTGGCGGGCGGCCTGCCGGTGGACTTTCCCACCATCTCCGTGCATGAGAGCTTCTCGGCGCCCACCAGCATGTACCTGCGCAACCTCATGTCGATGGACACCGAGGAAATGATCCGTGCGCAGCCCATGGACGCCGTGGTGCTGATCGGAGGCTGCGACAAGACCGTGCCCGCGCAGCTGATGGGCGCGGCCTCGGCCGGCGTGCCGGCAATCCAGCTGGTCACCGGCTCCATGCTCACCGGCTCGCATCGCGGCGAGCGCGTGGGCGCCTGCACCGATTGCCGCCGCTACTGGGGGCGCTACCGCGCCGAGGAGATCGATGCGCCCGAGATTGCTGACGTGAACAACCAGCTGGTTGCCAGCGTGGGCACCTGCTCGGTGATGGGCACGGCCAGCACCATGGCCTGCCTGACCGAAGCGCTCGGCATGATGGTGGCCGGCGGTGCATCGGCCCCGGCGGTCACCGCCGACCGCGTGCGGGTGGCCGAGCGCACCGGCACCACTGCCGTGGCCATGGCCCGCTCCGGCCTGACGCCGGACCGCATCCTCACCGGCCGCGCGATCGAGAACGCCATCCGCGTGCTGCTGGCCATCGGCGGCTCCACCAACGGCATCGTGCACCTGACCGCCATCGCCGGGCGCCTGGGCATCGACATCGACCCGGCCGGGCTGGACCGCATGAGCCGCGAGACCCCCGTGCTGGTGGACCTGAAGCCCTCCGGCCAGCATTACATGGAAGACTTCCACGCGGCAGGCGGCATGCCCGCGCTGCTGCGCGAGCTGCGCCCGCTGCTGCACCTGGACACGCTGACGGTCTCAGGCCGCACGTTGGGCGAGGAGCTCGACGCCGCGCCCGCGCCGTTCGCGCAGGAGGTGATTCGCCCGTTCGACGCGCCGATCTATCCGGTGGGTGGCCTGGCCGTGCTGCGCGGCAACCTGGCTCCGGGCGGCGCCATCATCAAGCAATCCGCCGCCGATCCTGTGCTGATGGAGCATGAAGGACGCGCCGTGGTGTTCGAAAATGCCGAGGACATGGCGCTGCGCATCGATGACGACGCGCTGGACGTGAAAGCCGACGATATCCTGGTGCTCAAGCGCATCGGGCCGACGGGCGCGCCCGGCATGCCCGAGGCAGGCTATATGCCGATTCCCAGGAAGCTGGCGCGTGCCGGCGTGAAGGACATGGTGCGCATCTCGGACGGCCGGATGAGCGGGACCGCGGCTGGCACCATCGTGTTGCACGTGACGCCGGAAGCCGCCATCGGCGGCCCGCTGGCGCACGTGCGCAACGGCGACCGCATCCGCCTGTCGGTGGCGCGGCGCGAAATTTCCCTGCTGATCGACGACGCGGAACTGGCCCGCCGCGCGGCCGAGCACGAAGTGGTGCGGCCTACCGCCGAGCGCGGCTATCGCAAGTTGTTCCTGGCCACGGTAACGCAGGCCGACCAGGGCGTGGACTTCGATTTCCTGCGCGCCGCGCGGACCAGCGAAACCGTGCCGCGCAAGTCCTGAGCGTCCTGTCATGGATCGACCAACCCGTGCAGGCACGCGCGCACAAGCGGCGCATAGCGTTCAGGACGATACTGCCGGCGGCGCCCAAGCCATGCTGGCCGCCGCCGCGATCCTTGAGGAAGACATCGTCTTTGGCTTGCTGAGTCCGCGCGAGCGGCTGGTCGAAGACGACCTGATGGCGCGCTTCAACCTGAAGCGCCATGTGGTGCGCCAGCTGCTCGTCACGCTCGAAGGCATGGGCGTGGTCGAGCGCAAGCGCAACGTTGGCGCGGTGGTGCGTGCCTTTCCGGCGCGCGAGGTGATGGAGCTATACGCACTGCGCGAAGTGCTGGAAACGCATGCCGCCAGCCTGATCGCGCTGCCCGTGCCTGCGGCGCGATTGCGGGCGCTGGTGGCCGTGCAGCAGGAGCACGACGTTGCGGTGGCCGCGGGCGATGCGCGTGCGGTGTTTCGCATCAACCAGCGCTTTCACCGGGAGTTGTTCGCCCTGGTCGACAATGCGGTGCTGCGGCAGGCCATCGAGGAATACGCGCGCCGCGCCCATCCGATCCGCTTCGGGTCGCTCGCTGCAGCGGGCTATCGCGAGCGTGCCAGGCAGGAACACTGGGCCATGATCGAGGCCTTGCGCGAGGGCCGGCGCGAGGATCTTGTCGCGCTATGCCGTAGCCATCTGCTGCCCTCGCGCGATGCTTACCTCGCGGCAGAACGGGAGCGTGCCGGAGGGCCTGCTTAGTACATTACATTAATTGTCTCTCGGGCATGGTTAATGGAAATATTGGGGGAAATCAATACGCCAGTCGAGGGGAAACTTGAAATCCATTTCCCAATCTTTAACCGCGCGGGCTGGCATTTGCGCGTTGTGGCAGGAATATTAGCCAGCGGACCGTGCTAAGATCGTTCCCTTCTGAAGTTCAGACGATTGTCGGCCTGCAAAAGAGATGTCAGCGCAACCGTGTAAGCCGCTTCCGGAGCGCTCGCCCAAAATAGGGCTAGGTGGTCTGATCCTGCTCCTGGCCCTGGGATCGGTCCTGCTGACCATGGCCAATGCGCTGTACTCCAGTTACCGCGTGCAGCGTGACCTGCTGATCCGCAATACGCTGGAAGCCAACCGTGTCTATGCGGCCAAGCTGGCGGAGTCCACGGGAGCCCATCTTGAAAGCACCATGCAGCAGCTGGCGTACAGCGCCAGTTTGCTCGCTGCGGCCATGGATAATCCGGCCCGTGTGAACGAGGAGGCCGAGCGCTTGCGCTTGCAGACCAGGAGCCTGAATTCGGTGGCCATCGTCCGCCAGGACGGCATGGTGCTATCCGTGTCGCCAGCGGCCTTGCGCCGGAGCGGTCAGAGCGTGAAGACCGATTGGGGGCACACGCTCCTGACCACCCGCACCCCGGCGATCAGCGAGCCCTTTACAACCTCCAGCGGGCGGCTGATTATCTTTATTTCCCATCCCATCATTAATGCGGAGGGGCGGCTGCTTGGTTATGTCGGGGGTACGATTTACCTGAATGCCAAGAACCTGCTGCATGAGATTCTCGATAGCCATTATTATCGGGATAGCTCTTATGTCTATGTGGTGGACCGTAACGGCACCGTGATTTTTCACCCGGACGACTCCCATGTTGGCAAGTCGATCTTCAAGAATTCAGTCGTGCTGGCGGTAACCAGCGGCGCAGCGGGCGCGCAGCAGATAATGAACCAGTACGGTGTCGAGATGCTCGCAGGCTATGCGCCGGTCGCGTCCACCGGGTGGGGCATCGTGGCGCAGAGATCCACGCAAGCCACGCTGGCTGATCTGAATGACCTGGTGCTGGTGACGTTCGGCAACAGCATTCCCATCCTGCTCCTGTCGCTGGTCTTTATCTTGTGGTTTTCCCGCTGGATCTCGCGGCCGTTGGGGCAGTTGGCCGATGACGCCCGGATGGGGACTACCCCCGACGGCATGGAGCGGATCGAGCGGATCCAGGCCAGGTATGTGGAAGCCGATCGTCTCAAGAAAGCGCTGCTGCGGGGCATGAGCCTGACCAGCAGCAAGCTGGACCGGCTCAACCATGAATCCATCACCGACGCACTGACGGGGCTGCGCAATCGCCGCGGGCTGGGCAATGCGCTCAGCCTGTACGAGCTTGGCGGGCAGTCCTTTGCCGTCATCACGCTCGACGTGGACCACTTCAAGTCGATCAATGACCGCTACGGGCACGATGTCGGTGACGAGGTGCTGACGCATATCGCTAGCCTGATGCGGGCCGGCTCCCGGGGCGGCGACATGACATGCCGCAACGGCGGGGAGGAGTTCGTCATCTTGCTGCCCGGCACGACCGCGGACAATGCGTTCCTGATTGCGGAGCGCCTGCGCGAGGCCGTGGAAAAGACACCTAACCCCACGGGTGGGGTCGTGACGGTTTCGCTTGGCGTCGCGCATTTTCCTTCGTCGGCGGAGGAGGTTGGCGAGGTGCTGAAAAAGTCGGATATCGCGCTTTATCAGGCCAAGCGCAACGGGCGCAACAACACGGTCCGGTACCAGCCGGAGCCGGCCGTCCAGGCGGATTCGCCCTGATCGCGCCGGCAGCGCCGCCTGGCGCGATAACCTGCGCGAAGCATGGCGGCCCTCATTCGCGCGACGGCGACTCCGGCGCTGGCATCGGTTGCGCGGACAGCGCGCTGCGCAGCGGCGGGCGCGCCAGGTTGGCCCGCCAGGCGCGCTGGATCACTTGCGCTATCTGGTTGTAGGCCTGGCTGGAAATGACTTTCTCCTCGCGCATGGCCTCCAGCGAACGCTGGCCCTTGCGCAGGGCAAACAGCATCAGCAGGCGCTTTTCCAGTGCCACCGTGTAGCCGCCGAACTGCGCGCGCATCTCATCCAGGCCACCGCCGGCCGATTTGACGCGCTCTTCCAGCACGCCGTCCAGCAGGGTCGCCATGCGCGCGCCGAACACCGGCGTGAGCAGCGAGCGGTTGTACTGGCGCAGCCGCTCCAGCACCGTCTGGCGGCAGACCAGCAGCTCGAAGCGGTCGGCCAGCGCGTGGGCCAGCGGCCGGTCGATCGACAGGCGCCGGTGCAGGARGAGCGCCACGCGGTAACCGCGCTGGTAATCCAGGATATGCCGGGCGGCGCGGTTGTAGCCCAGGCGGCCATGCTCGCGCGCGGCGTCGATCATCAGCGTGGTGTTGCGCATCATGGCGTCGAGGTTGGCTACGGAGATCACGCCGTCGCCGTACTCCGGGATCAGTTCGCGCTCGCGCGTGGCCAGCGTGACCAAGCCAATGGTGACGCGGTCGCGCTCGGACAGCGCGGCGTCGAAATCGAACTCCAGCGCGCCCAGCTCGATCTCGCGCCGGTAGTGCTGCGCCACCTCGCGCGCTGCCGCGGGAGGCAGGTCGAAGGTCTGTGCGATGTGGTCGAGCGTGGTTTCGACCTCCTCGGTGGAGAGCTGGATGGCCTGCTGCTGCAATGCCCGGTCCTGGGCGGTGAGCTGGTCCAGCCCGAGCCGGTGGATAAGCCCGCGCAGGGTGGTGCCATTCAGCAGCAGGCTGACCAGCACGAATCCGGTGGCCAGGATGGCGATGAAATGCCGTGCCTCATATGGCAGCGCCTCGTTCTCGGCGATGCCCAGCGCCAGCACCAGCGTCACCGCGCCGCGCAGGCCGCCCCACGCAATGGCCAGCTTGTAGGCATTGCTGATCGGCGCGCTGACCTTCAGCCAGGAGAGCAGTGGCAGCAGGCCGAACAGCGTGAGCACGCGCGCCCCCAGCGCGGCGACTACCAGTGCCAGCAGCAGCAAGCCGTGATGCACGGTCACCCCGGCCAGCAAGGACGGCACGCGCACCGCCGCCAGCAAGAACACGACGGCGCCCGTGATGCCGGCGTACTGCTCCCAGATCATGCGCATGTGGTTCCAGTTGCGCGGGCTCAGCCGCGTGGGCCCGAGCGCGCTCACCATCAGGCCGGCGCATACCACGGCCACCACCCCGGACACGCCGAGCAACTGTTCGGCGAGCAGGTAGAGCGGATAGGGCAGCGCCAGCGTCAGCGCGCCCTCGGCCATGGCCAGCCCGGCCAGGCGCGGCAGCAGGTCGGCTAGCAGGCGTCCGGCAATTGCGCCGCACACCACGCCGCCCACGAACGACCACGCCAGCTCCCGCGCACCGGCGGCCAGCGTGGCCTCGGCGCCATGGCCGGTCAGCATGGCCACCAGCACGCCGGCAATGGCAATGGCCGCGGCGTCGTTGAGCAGGCTCTCGCCTTCCACCAGCCGGATCAGCCGGCCAGGTGCGCCGACATCGCGGAAGATGGCGATCACCGCTGCCGGGTCGGTGGTGGCCACCACCGCGCCCAGCAGCAGGCACACCACCAGGCTGGCGCCGCTGACCAGCGTGGTGACCAGCCCGATCACGCCGGTGGCCACGATCACCGCGACGATGGCCAGCAGCAGGATCGGCGCGGCGTCCGGCAGCATGCTGCGCACGTCGGCGGTCAGCGCGGCGTGGAACAGCAAAGGCGGCAGGAAGATCCACAGGTAGGCCTCGGGCGGAAGGGCCGGGTCGATCAGGGGATGGAGGAAATGCAAGGCAAACTGTGGGTAGGCGGCGTCGATGGCCACATAGCCCGCGCCGATGGCGATGCCGATGGCCGAGAGCAGCGTGGACTCAGGCAGTGCCAGCTTGGCGGCGGCGACCTGCACCACCGCCACGATGGCCAGCAGCGCGCCCGCCAGGATGAGCACGTCGACGACGATATTCAAGCGTGCCTCCGTTGCCGGGCGCGGGACGGCCCGAGTTGTAATGTGGGCGACGACAGTGTCACTGAGGGATCCTTACGCTTAGGTGGCTGCCGGCTCCGAACATACCGCGATATCGCGCGCGCTTTCAARCCTCGTGCGCTTTGCTCACCGCTTCGCGCGATCCCGTTCCCGCTCGCTCATGCCGGATCGGCCACGCCGCCGCCGGCTTGGGCCAGGTGGGCGCGCAGCACGCCGACCAGCGCCACCGCCGCGGGCGACAGGCTGCGGTTGCGTGCCGTCACCAGCCCGATCGAGCGCTCCGTCACCGGCGCGGTGAGCAAGCGCTCGACAATGCCGGCTTGGCGCACGGTGCCGGCCGCAATCTCAGGCAGCGCCGCCACGCCGAAGCCGCATTCGACCATGGCCGCGATGGTGGCCAGGTGCTCGGCCTCGAACACCGGCTGGAAGCGGATACGGTTTTGCAGGAAGGCCCATTCGGCGTACTGGCGCACGCTGCTGGGGTGCGTCATGGAAACATGGCCGGCGTCCACTGTATCGGCCCAGCGCACAGGCCCCTTGCCGTGGGCCAGCGGGTGCTCGCTGGGAATCAGCAGCACGAAGCGGTCGGACATCATGGGGTCGTAGTGCAGGTCCGCCTGCTGCGGGTCGGCCGCAGTCAGCGCGAAATCCACCTCGCCCGCACGCACCAGGTCGAAGGCCGGGCCGGAGAGCGTGTCGAAGACCTTGAGCGTGACCTTGGGATGCTCCCGCCGGTAGGCCATCAGCACGCGCGGCAGCAGGCGGGCGGCCAGCGAGGGCAGGGCGGCCACCGCAACATGGCCGCGCTCGGCGCTGGCAATGCCGCTCACGGCGTCGATGGCGTCCCGGAAGGCCGCCTGCAGGATCGCGGCCTGCTGCATGAAGACTTCGCCTGCCGCGGTCAGCCGCACGGTGCGGGTGGTGCGATCGAACAGCCGCACGCCGAGGGATTCCTCGATGCGCAGGATCTGGGTGGACAGCGCAGATTGAGACAGGTGCAACTGCCCCGCTGCCTGACGGAAGTTCAGCGTGCGGCCGAGCACCAGGGTGGTCTCGACATCGCGCATCGACAGGTTGATTTTCACGGCATGGATGGCGGATTGATCTTGATTGTCGATCATTTTATCCAGAAAATCTGATTCATCAATCAAAGCGGCTTGTCTACACTCATGCTCAATCCCGCTGAACCCGGGCCATGACGCGGTGCAGGCGATGTTTGCGCCATATTTTCGTGGCCGACGTGGGTTCAGCCGCCTAACGACAACACCAGACAGTTCAAAGGAACGCCATGCCCGACGCCGCCCACTTTTCGCTAGCCGCTCCCGGCACCGCGCACGCCGTGGTGGTAGGCGGCGGCACCATGGGCGCCGACGTGGCCGTGGTGCTCACCCGCGCGCATTGCCGCACCACCGTGGTGGAGCCGGATACGCAGCGCGCGGAAGCGGTCGCTGCAAGGGTAGCCGCCAATCTCGCCGCGATCGGCCCGGCGGCCGAGATTGGCCTGGCGGGATTGACGGTAGCCACAGGGCTCGACGCAGTCGACTGGAGCACGGTCGACCTGGTGATCGAGTGCATCCCCGAGCGGCTCGACATCAAGCGCGCGCTGTTCGCCGACCTGGCCCAGCGTGCGCGCCCGGATGCCATCCTCGCCAGCAATAGCTCGAGTTTCCCGATCAGCGCCATCGGCGCGGGCCTGCCCACCCGCGAGCGCATGCTCGGCCTGCATTTCTTCATGCCCGCGCACCTGGTGCCGCTGGTGGAGGTGGTGCTGGGCGAGGGCAGCGCCGAGGCCGGCGCCGATGCCTTGATCGCTTTCATGCGCCGTTGCGGCATGGTGCCGGTCAAGGTGAAGAAGGACCTGCCGGGTTTCCTTGCCAACCGCCTGCAGCACGCACTGTCGCGCGAAGCCTTCGACCTGATCGACCGCGGCATCGCCTCGCCCGAGGATGTGGATGCGGCGGTGCGCTTTGGCTTCGGCTTTCGTTTCCTGGCCGCTGGGCCCGTCATGCAACGCGACCACGCTGGCATCGACGTGCACGCGGCGGCCGGGGCTACCATGTATCCCACGTTCAACAACGCGGCGGAGCCGGCCCGGTGCCTGACCGAGCGCGCGTCGGACGGCCGCCACGGCATGAAGAGCGGCGAAGGCTTTTATCAGTGGACGCCGCAGACCATCGCCGCGGAACGCGAGCGCTATGATCGGCTGCTGCGCGCGGGGCTGGACCTGATTGCGCCGGAACTGCCCAAGATCGAACCCTGAACCTCACCAGATCCACAAGAATCATGAAATCGATTAGATCGATTAGGTCGACCAGAGCGCACTATGAGTGAACACACCCTGCTGGCGGATTCGCCGCTGATCATTACCGTCGCGCCCAACGGCGCCTACAAGACCGCCAAGGACCACCAGGCCGTGCCGCTGACCGCGGCGGCACTGGCGGCCGACGCGCGGGCCTGCCTGGAAGCCGGCGCGGCCATGATGCACATGCACGTGCGCCAGCCCGACGGCCGCCATTCGCTGGATCCGCAGATTTATCGCGAAGCGCTTGCCGTGGTGAAGAAGGAAGTAGGCGACGCCTTGCTGGTCCAGGTGACCAGCGAAGCCGCCGGCATCTACCGCGCGGCCGAGCAGATCGCCATGGTGCGCGAGCTGCGGCCCGAGGCAGTTTCCATCGGGCTGCGCGAGATCGCCGTGCCGGACATTGCCGAGGCCGAGCTGGCCGATTTCCTGGCCTGGCTGGCACGCGAGCGGGTGATGACGCAGATCATACTGTACGACGCAGCCGACGTGGCGCGCTGGCAAGCGCTGCGCGCGCGCGGGCTGGTGCCGCCGGGCGCGTGGTCGGTGCTGTTTGTGCTGGGCCGGTATTCGGCGGGGCAGGTATCGTCGCCGCGCGACCTGCTGCCGTTCCTGCAGGTCTATGACGGCGCGCTGCCGTGGGCAATCTGCGCCTTCGGGCGAGAGGAGCATGCCTGCGTGACCACGGCCGCTGCGTTTGGCGGGCACGTGCGGGTGGGCTTCGAGAATAACCTGAAGCTGCGCGACGGCAGCACCGCGCCAGGCAACGCGGCACTTGTCGGGCAGGCGGCCGAAGGCGCGCGCACGCTTGGGCGCCCGCTAGCTTCGGCCAACGAAGCCAGGCAAATCTACAGCGAGATCCGCTGATCGGCGGCGCTCGGCGCCGGTGCTTATGCGCCGTCGCTGAACGAGTCGCGGGTGCTGTTGCGCGCGCCGTCGGTGAACGGGTCCCGCGTGCCGGTGCGTGCGCCGTCGGTGAACGGGTCGCGCGGGCCGAGCTTGTTGGCGCCCTGGGTGTAGATGTCCCGCGCCTGGCCGGTGGCCGCGCCATCGAGATACGGGTCCACGCTGCGCGGGGCGGCGCTGGCGAGGCTGGTGACACCGCCAAGGGTGGTGGCCAGCGCAGTGGCGAGCAGGGCTTGCTTGAGTGTACGCATTGTTTTTCTCCGAGGATTCGAGGGGCGGGCGATCTCTTTCGATCGACCGTGCTGGCAGTCTAAGAAACAGGCACCCACGACAACATGACCGGCACATGACAATGCTGTCATGCGGCGGGCGTTGCCTCGGCGGCATTCCTTGTCCGCCGCCACGTAATTTCCACAAGTTCCATCGCCTTCGAAGTTCGCTCAATTTCTTCCCGCGGCGCCCCAACTTTTGCCAACTGGCGTGACTCGCCAATCCTGGCGGGTAGTAACTTGGCTCGGCACACCCAAACTGTGTCGAAAATGTGCCAAAAATCTCATAAATTCTTAATGATTGGCGAAAACGCGCAATCAAGCTATGCTTGCCCGATTGTCGGGCGTGCAGCACACCATCCGGCCGTCCAAGGCGGCTGCAGGGAGGCTGGGCAACGGGTCCGGCTTGGCCAGTGGCCGCGGGCGCGGATACCATGGCCGAAAATGACGACCGAAAATGACATAAGGCCTGAAAAGGTCGTGAAACATGACGCTTTACCAGATCAAACCGAAGTTCCAGGCCCTTCTGCGGCCATTGGTGAAGCACCTCGCCGCGCGCGGCGTCACCGCCAACCAGGTCACGCTGGCGGCGGCTGGCGGGTCATTGGTAGTAGGGGCGCTGGTGGCCGCGCTGGCCTGGCTGCCGGGCGTCTTCCTGCTGATGCCGCTCTGGCTGTTCGTGCGCATGGCGCTCAACGCCATCGACGGCATGCTGGCCCGCGAGCACGGTCAGCAGAGCGTGCTGGGCGCCTATCTCAATGAACTTGGGGACATCGTCTCCGATATTGCGCTGATTCTGCCGTTCGCCCTCGTTGCGCCGTTTGGTGCCGGCGAGATCATGGTGTTTGCGCTGCTGGCCGTCATCGTCGAGTGTGCTGGCCTGATCGGGCCGCTGGCCGGTGCCAGCCGCCGCTACGACGGCCCCCTGGGCAAGAGCGACCGGGCCCTCGTGCTGGGCGCGCTGGGCTTGTGGGCCGGCCTCGGGCTGAGCCTGGCGCATGCCGCTCACTGGCTGTGGGTGCTGTTGTCGCTGCTGTCGTTGCTGACCATCGCCAACCGGGTGCGCCGCGGCGTGGCCGAGGGCGAGCAGGCACGCCAGGCCCATGCCCAGGCAGCCCCGCACGCCAAATCGTCTTCCCAACCCGTGGAGTGATACTACGTGGATAGTCAAACCGGCCGTACCGCTATTGAGTCACAGTTCGAAACCCACGATGGCCAGCCGCTGTTCTATCGCCACTGGCCTGCGGCGCCAGCCACAGGCCAGGCGCCGCAGGGCGCCGTTGTGCTGTTTCACCGCGGGCACGAGCATTCGGGCCGCATCGCCCACCTGGTGGACGAACTGGGCTTGCCCGGCCACGCCTTCTTCGCCTGGGACGCGCGCGGCCATGGCCGTTCGCCGGGCGAGCGCGGCTATAGCCCCAGCCTGGCTACGTCGGTGCGTGATATCCAGACGTTCATCGACCACATCGCCACCGAGCACGGCATTCCGGTAGAGCGCATTGCCGTGGTCGCGCAGAGCGTTGGCGCTGTCCTGGCGTCAACGTGGGTGCACGACTACGCGCCGCGGATCCGCGCCCTTGTGCTGGCTTCGCCGGCGTTCAAGGTCAAGCTCTACGTGCCGCTGGCGCGGCCGGGCCTCAAGCTCATGCACAAGCTGCGGGGCAAGTTCTTCGTCAACAGCTACGTCAAGGCCAGGTTTCTCACGCACGATCCCGAGCGTATCGCCAGTTACCAGCAAGATCCGCTGATTACGCGCCCGATTGCCGTCAATATCCTGCTGGATCTCTACGAGACGGCTGATCGCATCGTGGCCGACGCGGCCGCCATCACCGTGCCCACGCAGTTGCTGATCTCCGGCGCGGACTGGGTGGTGCATCGCGGCCCGCAGGATGCGTTCTATGAGCGGCTGGGCTCCAGCGTCAAGGAGCGCATCGTGCTGGACGGCTTCTACCACGACACCTTGGGCGAGCGCGACCGCGCGCAGGCCGTGGCGGCGGCGCGGCGCTTTATCGTGCGCGAGTTCGAGACGCCATCGGCGCCGGTCTCCTTGCTGAACGCCGATCGCGGCGGCGCCTTCAAGGATGAGTCCGACCGGCTGGCGCAGCCGCTGTCCCCGGCCAGCCCGGCAGGCATTTACTGGGGCCTCACGCGCGCCGGCCTGAAGTTCGGCGGCCTGCTGTCCGACGGGGTGCGGCTTGGGCACAAGACCGGTTTCGATTCTGGCTCCACGCTCGACTACGTCTACTGCAACAAGGCGCAGGGGCGGTTTGGCCTCGGCCCGATGGTCGACCGCAACTACCTGGACGCGATCGGCTGGCGGGGCATCCGCCAGCGCAAGGTGAACATCGAGGAGCTGCTTGGCGTTGCCATCGGCAGCCTGCGCGCCGCCGGCGTGCCGGTGCGCATCGTCGATATCGCCGCGGGCCATGGCCGCTACGTGCTGGAGGCGCTGGCTGCCAAGGGCATCAACGGAGCGGCCGCGCAACAGGTGCAGAGCATCCTGCTGCGCGACTACAGCGATATCAACGTGCAACAGGGCCGCGCGCTGATCCGCAGCAAGGGCCTGTCCGATATTGCCCGCTTCGAGAAGGGCGACGCCTTCGACGCCGACGATCTCGCCGCGCTCGATCCGGCCCCCACGCTGGCCATCGTCTCAGGCCTGTATGAGCTGTTCGGCGACAACGGCATGGTGTCTCGTTCGCTTGGCGGCCTGTCGCGGGCGGTGGCGCCGGGCGGCTACCTGGTCTATACCGGGCAGCCCTGGCATCCGCAGCTCGAGTTCATCGCGCGGGCGCTCACCAGCCACCGCGCAGGCTCGGCCTGGGTGATGCGGCGCCGCTCGCAAGCGGAGATGGATGAACTGGTCCGGCAAGCCGGCTTCGAGAAGATCGCGCAGCGCATCGACCCGTGGGGCATCTTCACGGTCAGCCTGGCGCGCAGGGTCGCGTGATGCTGCGCCAGCAGGCCGAAGACGGGGCCGCGGACATGGCCGCAGGGGAGCCGGGCGCTGCCGAGGCTCGCCCCTGGGGCCTTGCCCTGGTCCTGCTGGCCGGCATGGGTGCCTTGTTTTTTTCGTCCTATGGGCTGGCCAACTGGCTGGCGAGCCAGCGTGCCGAGGTCCCGTTCTTCTACTTTGAGTGGGAGCGGCACATTCCCTTTGTGCCCTGGAGCATCGTGCCGTACTGGTCGATCGACCTGCTCTACGGCCTGTCCTTTTTCCTCTGGCGCACGCGCGCCGATCTGCTCGTCCATGCCAAGCGCTTGCTGGCGGCGCAACTGATCTCGGTTGCCTGCTTCATTGCCTTTCCGCTGCGTTTCGCCTTCGATCGCCCGCAGGCCGACGGCGTGCCCGGCCACCTCTTCACGCTGCTGGGCGGCTTCGACAAGCCGTTCAACCAGGCGCCGTCACTGCACATCAGCCTGCTGGTGATCCTGTGGGTGGCCTATGCCATGCATGCGCGCGGCGCCTGGCGCTGGCTGCTGCACGGCTGGTTCGCGCTGATCGGCGTGTCGGTGCTGACCACTTACCAGCACCATGTCATCGACGTGCCCACCGGCTGGCTGGTGGGCTGGTTCTGCGTTTTCTTGTTTCCTTTCGGGATGGGGCAGGGCAATGCAGAGCCCGCTGCCCGCATGCGCACGTGGCAACTGGCCGGGCGTTATGCCATGGGCGCACTGGCCGTCGGGGCGGTAGCGCTGGCGTTGTTGCCGGCCTCGGCCCTGGCCGCCTTGCTGCTGGGCTGGCTGGCCCTGTCGCTGGCTTGCGTCGCGGCGATCTACCGGCAGGGCGTTCCGGCCATGTTCCAGAAGCGCCACGACGGCACCATGCCGATGGCCGCGCGCTGGGTGCTGGCGCCCTACCTGCTGGGCGCGCTGGCCAACTCGCGCTGGTGGACGCGCCGCCAGCCCGGCGCCAGCCAGATCGTGCCCGGCCTCTGGGTCGGCCGCTTCCCCGGCGGTGCCGAACTGCGCCGCCTCGGGGCCGATGCCGTGCTCGACCTGACCGCCGAGCTGCCGCGGCTGGCGGATGCCGCCTGGTACCGCTGCGTGCCGGTGCTGGACCTGACCGTGCCCGCGCCGGCGCAGCTGGACGAAGCGGTGGCCGTGCTTGAAGCCTGGCATCGCGATGGCCGCAAGGTGCTTGTATGCTGCGCGTTGGGTTATTCGCGCAGCGCGCTGGTGGCCGCCGCCTGGCTCGCGGGCCACGCCGGCGCGCCCGATGCCGGGCAGGCGCTGGCCCTGCTGCGCAAGGGGCGTCCGGCCGTGGTGCTGGGCCCGGATAGCGTTGCGGCGCTGTCGCAATTCATCCGCCGCCGGCAGGCGGCCGCACAGTCTTCTGGGGGAGCAGGCCATGTCCGTTCCGATGCATGACGACCCTCACCTGGATGCTGCCGCCGGGCACTGGATGGCGCAGGCCGCGGTGGGTGGCCTCGATGGCGCGGGCCGCGTGCTCTGGGCCGGGTTGGTGCTGGCACTCATCAATCTGCTGCTGGCCGGTACCTTGTCGCCGGCGGGGCAGCGCTATCTGGTGCTCGGCATCGTGGCGGCGCTGCTCGGCGCGGTCCAGCTGTGGCTGCTGATCCGCGTGGCAATCGACCGCCGCCTGTTTGCGGCGCTTGCCGAGGCCTTGCGCATCGCCGATCCCATCTCGACGCTGGCCTCGCTGGACCAGGCGCTTGGGCTGCTCGGATGGGCGGGTCCCGAGGCCGCCGGGCGATCCCTGGTGCAGCGCGTTCGCGGCGCTTTGCGCTTTCTCCACTGGGCCGCGGGACTCGCCGCCCTGCAATTGCTGGTGGCCTTGCTGCTACTGCTGCTGAGATAACACACGATGTGGATTTCCAGACTGGTGGCGCGTGCCATCATCCTGTTCGCACGCTTGCTGACCGGCATGCAGGCGCGCTGGAACGGCTGCATGCCCGCCGCGGCGCAGCGTATCTATTTTGCCAATCACAGCAGCCACGGCGACTTCGTGCTGATCTGGGGCTGCCTGCCGCCGGAGCTGCGCTCGTTGACGCGGCCCGTGGCCGGCGCGGATTACTGGAACAAGTCAGCGTTGCGCCGCTTTATCGGCAAGGATGTATTCAACGCGCTGCTGATCGATCGCACCCGCAGCGAGCCGGGCAGCGATCCCGTGGCCCTGATGCAGCAGGCGGTGCGCAAAGGCGACTCGCTGATCCTGTTTCCCGAGGGCACGCGCAATACCACCGACGAACGGCTCCTGCCCTTCAAGAGCGGCATCTACCACCTGGCGAAGGTTTGCACAGAGATCGAGTTCGTGCCCGTGTGGATCGACAACCTCAACCGCGTGATGCCCAAGGGCGAGATCGTGCCGGTGCCGCTGCTGTGCACCGTGACGTTCGGCAAACCGCTGACCCTGGGCGCGGAAGAAGCCAAGGATGACTTCCTGGCGCGCTGCCGGGACGGCCTGCTGACGCTGGCGCCCGCGCTGGACTAAGAACCATGACCTTTCCTCACCTGACCATGATGCATGAGACCTGGCTGCTGTTTAGCGGCGTGCTGGGCGTACTCGTGCTGGCTTCCACGGTGACCGCGCTGCTGCGCTGGCGCGTGGCCCGGGGCGGCCCGCACGCGGTCATCGACAACCTTGCCGCGCGCGTATCGGCATGGTGGTGGATGATCGGCGTGCTAGGCGTAGCGTTCGTGATGGGGCGCACCGCCATCATCGTGTTGTTCTACCTGCTGTCGTTCTTCGCCTTGCGCGAGTTCATCACCATCACCACCACGCGGCGGGGAGACCATCGCGCTATCGTCGCCGCCTTCTTCGTCTTCCTGCCGTTGCAATACGTGCTGGTGTACACCGGCTGGTATGGGCTGTTTTCCATCTTCATCCCGGTCTACGCTTTCCTGATCCTGCCCATACTTTCAGCGCTGTCCGCGGAGACCACGCGCTTTCTCGAGCGTTGCGCGGGGGTGCAGTGGGCGGTGATGATCTGCGTGTTCTGCGTATCGCATGTGCCGGCGTTGCTGACCTTGCCGATTCCCGGCTTCGAGGATCGCAACCTGTTGCTGATCGCATTCCTGGTGATCGTGGTGCAGGGCAGCGACGTGCTGCAGTACGTGTGGGGCAAGCTGCTAGGCAAGACCAAGATCGCGCCGCTGCTGTCGCCGTCCAAGACCGTGGAAGGCTTTGTCGGCGGCGTGGCCAGCGCCACCGCGCTGGGCGCCTCGCTTTGGTGGATCACGCCGTACGGCTCGCCCTGGAAGGCGGGGCTGATCGCGCTGGTGATCGCCTTGATGGGCTTCCTGGGCGGGCTGGTGATGTCGGCGATCAAGCGCGACCGCAACATCAAGGATTGGGGCCAGATGATCCAGGGCCACGGCGGCATGCTGGACCGGCTGGATTCGGTGGTGTTCGCCGCGCCGATCTTCTTTCACATCACGCGGTACTGGTGGGTGCCCTGAGCGGGTCCATCGCCTTCGTCGTTATTCTTCTTGAATTTTGCCGGTCCAGCCCGCGCGTTGGCCCTGCACGTTGTCATCATGTCTAGCAAGCGCATCGAGCATATCGTCATTGTCGGTTTTGGCTGCATCGGCCAGGCCATCCTGCCCTTGCTGGCGCAGGCTCACCCGGAAGCGGCGGTTACGGTTGTCGACCGGGCCATGGACGCCCACCGCCTGGCGCTGGCCCGGCAATACCGCGCCACGCCGCTGCATGCCACGGTAGCGCCGGACAACTTTGCGCGGGTGCTGAGTCCGCTGCTGGGGGCGCAAACCTGCCTGCTTAACCTGGCGCCCGCCGTGTGCAGCCGCGACCTGATCGCGCTGGCGCAGGCACACCACGCGCTCTACCTGGATAGCGGCATCGAGCCATGGGATTACGAGGACGGCGCAGCCGCGTCCCATCTGAGCAACTATGCCCTGCGCAGCGAGATGCTGGCATTCGCCCGCGGCCGCGAGCGGATGTCCACCGCGCTGGTTGCCCACGGCGCCAATCCCGGGCTGGTCTCGCTACTGGTCAAGGCCGCCTTGCTGAAACTCGCGCGGCACGCCGGCGTGCCAGACACCCCACCGCAGGACCAGGCTGGCTGGGCGCGGCTCGCGCGCCGGCTCGACGTGCGCGTGATCCAGGTGGCGGAGCACGACAGCCAGTGCGCCCCGGGCTATCCGGCGCACGGCGAATTTGCCAATACCTGGTCGGCCGAGGGCTTCATCACGGAATGCCTGCAGGACGCCGAACTGGGCTGGGGCAGCCACGAGCCGGCGCTGCCTGCCGGTGGCCGGCGCCATGGCTACGGCAGCGATGCGGCGATCGTGCTGGACCGGCCCGGGCACCGCACCCGTGTGCGCTCCTGGTCCGCGCTGCACGGTCCGTTCGATGCCTACCTGATCACGCACAACGAATCGATCTCGATCGCCGAGTATTTCAGCTGTGCCACGCCGGGCGAGCCGCATTACCGGCCCACGGCCTACTACGCCTACCGTCCCACCCGCGCCACGATGGCATCCATGCAGTGGCTGGGCGAGCGCGACGCCAGCCGCATTGCCAGCCACCGCATCCTCAAGGACGAGATCGTCGATGGCGTGGATGAGCTTGGCGTGCTGCTGATGAGCGGGCGCCATGGCGCGGTGTGGCATGGCTCGCAGCTCGACATCCACCGGGCACGCGCGCTGGCGCCGCACAACTCCGCCACCAGCCTGCAGGTGGCCTCCAGCATCGTCGCCGCGATGCGCTGGGCGCAGGCCAATCCGGCGCGCGGCGTGACCGAGTCCGATGCCATGGATCACCACGTAGTGCTGGAGCACGCAGCCGGCTGGTGGGCGCCTCTCGTCACGCGCTTCACCGACTGGACGCCCAGGCCGGGCCGTCGCTCGCTGGCCTTCGACGAATTCCTCATTACCGCATCCGCGCCGGCGCCAACGCCGAGCGCCGCGCAGATCGCCCTGCCATGAAACGCATTGCCCAGACCCCGCGTGCCGACTGGCCGCAGCAGCTTGAGCGCATCGGTTTTCACTTCCACTCGCTCGACGAGCAAAACCTGCCGCGCCAGGTGGATCGCAACACGTTCTTCTACTGGCGCGAAGACGTCGCCTACGAGTTCGAGGCGCAGGAGATCGAGGCGCTGTATGCCGCCGCGCTCGATCTGAACCAGCGCTGCCTGGAAGCCGTGCAGCACGTGATTGACCACGACCTGTTTGCGCGGCTCGCCATTGCCCCGGATTTTGCCGAGCTGATCCGCACCTCCTGGGACCGCGACGAGCCAACGCTGTTCGGCCGCTTCGACATGACCATGGATGCGCTTGGCGTGCCCAAGATGTACGAGTTCAACGCCGATACGCCCACCTCGCTGATCGAATCGAGCCTGGCGCAATGGTTCTGGAAGGCGGCGGTGCGGCCGGATGCCGACCAGTTCAACAGCTTGCATGAAGCGCTGGTGTCGCGCTGGCAATGGCTGCGCCGCCACTATCGCGACGCCAAGGTCCTGCATTTCGCCTGCATGTTCGACAGCCAGGAGGATGTCTGCAATGTCGAGTACCTGATGGACACGGCGCTGCAGGCAGGGTGGTCGGTCAAGCTGACCGACCTGGAGCAGGTTGGCTCCGATGGGCGCGGCGGCTTCTACGACGGCGACGACCAGCCGATGGAGCTGGTCTTCAAGCTGTACCCGTGGGAATGGATGGCCACTTCCGACTATCGCACGGAGCTGGCGGGCAGCGCGGTGCGATGGGTGGAGCCACCCTGGAAGGCCGTGCTTTCCAACAAGGCCATCCTGCCGATCCTGTGGGACCTGTTCCCCGGCCATCCGAATCTGCTCGAGGCCTCGTTTCGCGAAGCCACCTTCGCCGGGCGCTCCTACGCCAGGAAGCCGTTCCTGTCGCGCGAGGGCGAGAGCGTGGCGCTGGTGACCCCGCAGGGGCGTTTCGAGAATCCCGGCGAGTACGGCGAGGAAGGCTTTATCTACCAGGCCTACGCGAGCGCGCAGCGCTTTGACGATCGCTACACCACGCTCGGCGTATGGCTGGTCGACGACGTGCCCAGTGGCCTGTGCGTGCGCGAGGAACTGGGACCGATCGCCAAGAACACCAGCTTCTTCGTCCCGCATTATTTTCAGCACGGCTAATCCGAAGAAAGGAGAAACGCAGCGCAATGGCCAAGAAGAAAGGCAAGAAGGGCGGCCAGCCGTCAAAGTACGGCAGCGCCTACCAGCCGCGGGCAAGCGGCTCCAGCCGGTCCGCATGGTCCGGCCAGCCCGCGCTCCGGCGCAAGTCCCGCTCGCCGGCGCTGTGGCTGATCGGCGCTTGCGCGCTGGCAGCCGGCGTGGCGGTGATCGGTTCATGCCGCGATGATGGCGACGACGAAGCCGTAACCGTGCGGCGTGCCAGCTATGCCTCGCAAGCCGATTGCGTGGCTGACTGGAATGCGCCCGAGGATTGCGAAGGCGTGCCGCTCGACAACATCTACACCTCGAGCCTGGCGGATACGGGCGGTAGCGATGGCAGCAGCGCCAGCACGAGCAGCGGTGGCCATGGCGGCGGCTACTACGGCGGATATCACGGCGGATATCACGGCGGCATGGCCCGCTGGTACGGCCCGTACTACACCGAGTCCGGCACTGTCTACCACCCAGACGGCACGCAGACCCGGCGCGACATGTCGAGCGGCAACTCGCGGCCCATGGGCGTCTATGACAGCAACGGCAACCTGACCCGCGTGAGCCAGGTGCCAGGCACGCCGCACGCGACGATGGTCGAGGAGGCCACGCTGAGCCGCGGCAGTCTCGGGCGTGGCGCGAGCGGCGGCATGTCGATGCGCGCGGCCGCTGTCAGCCGGGCGCCTGCCGTGTCCTCGCGCGGCGGCTTTACCAGCCGCTTTGGCGGGTCTGGGCGCTCCGGCGGCGGCTAAGGCCGCATCGCATCCTTTCAGATCGGCTCCAAATCCGGTCCAACCCAACCAGGAATCCACATGACATTGCCCCTACAACCCGTCTATGCCTACCTGATCTACATTCTCTCCAGCTTCGGCATGCTGGGGCTGTTTCTGCTCGTGTACACGCGGATCACGCCGCACCGCGAGTTCGAACTGATACGCCGGGGCAACGTGGCGGCGGCCTTATCGCTGGGCGGCGCCGTGCTGGGGTTTTCTCTGACGCTCTCGGCCAGCATCCAGCACAACGCCGCTTTCTCGATGTTCGTGCTGTGGGGCTTTGGCGCGTTCGTGGTGCAGGTGGTGGCCTATGTGCTGGTGGCGCGGGCGCTGCGCGGCGTCAGCGAGGAAATCACCGCGGATAATCGCGGCATGGGTGCGCTGATGGGGGTGGTATCGCTGGCGGCGGGCATCGTCAATGCCGCCTGCCTGGCCTAGTGTCACCGCTGCCTTGGCACGCGGGCGGGCGCCGAGAGACGGAGTGTGCACCTTGCGGTGCATTGGCAGGATCTGAGGGAGTGCCAGGGGCCGCGCGGCAACTGGCATTAACGCTTAGGAAATGTCTGCGCCAGCAAAGACACAAGACCCTGTAAAATCCTGCCTCACAGGCGGCTTGACCCGCCGGAATGCCCCCCTTCCTCCGCTTTGCCGGCCATCTGTCCGGCGGCAAAGTCAATTACGAAAGTCATGTCAGAGTCTGATGAAGCCAAACTAGCCGCGGCGACGTGGGTCCGTGAGCAGATGGATCGCCACGGCCTCACGCTCGACGATTTACTCGAAGCGGGCTGTTTCGCTGCCCCCCCGGCTCCGCCGGCACCAGCTCAGGCAGTGCCAAGGGCCACGCTGGCCGTTACGCCCCCGGCTGCTGCGCCGGCGGCAGCCCCCGAGGCGGAAAAGCCCGCCCGGGCGCTTTACCGCAACGCCATGGGCCAGAGTTGGGACGGTACCGGCGAGCGTCCGGAGTGGCTACAGCGGGCAGTCAACGCGGGGCAGACGGTCGATTTCTTCCGGGTCGGATAAACGTCGGATAGAAATCCTCTCACTTCCCTGGCGGCTGTACCACCAGCGTGGTTACCGTCAGCGCGCCGTTGGCCCGGATCACGCTGAACCTCACCTGGTCGCCTTCCTTGACCTGACCCAGCAGGGCGGGGTCTTGCACGCGGAAGATCATCGTCATGGCGCCCATATCCAGGTTGGCGATGGGGCCATGCTTGATGGTCAGCTTGCCAGCCGCGGCATCTACCTTGCGGATTTCCCCATCGGTCATTGGCACAGCCTCGGCTTGCGCCGCGCTGGCCGGGGCGAGAGCATTGCCGGCATTGGTGGCGGCCTGGGCCGGCAAGGTGGCGAAGGCTGCCAGTAGCGGCAGCAGCGCGAGCAGGTTCTTGCTGGGGTTCATTTGCATTCCTTCCTGGTTGGCTGGTATTGCATACAGGGCGCGGCGTCGCCGCGCCGCGAAATCGCCTAGTGGCTGTTTCAAAATGAAGCGAAGCGGTCCTGGCTAGGCGCGCGGCCGCAGACAGTACTAGTGGTACGGCAAGGCCGCGCAACGACGCCAGCATCTTTTTTGAAATGGCGCTCTTAGCGCACGCTGACCTTGCCGCGCATGCCGGCGTCAAAGTGGCCGGGCTGCAGGCAGGCAAAGTCCACCCGGCCACTGCGCGTAAAGCGCCACACCATTTCGCCGCGCTGGCTGGCTTCGAGCGTGACGGCGTTCGGGTCGGCGTGTTCCATCTCGGGCAGCTTCAGCATCTCGGCGTAGTGCGCCTTCAGGTCGGCCTCGGTGCCGAGCACCATCTCATGCCGGAGCTTGCCGGCGTTGCGCACCACGAAGCGCACGGTCTCGCCTGCTTTGACCTGGATATCGGCCGGGCTGAAGCGCATGTTGTCGGTCATGTTCACCTGGACGGTGCGGCTCACGCTGGCCGCGTCGCCAGGCTCGCCAATAGCGCTGGTGGCGCTGGTGGCCTCGCTGGCATGATGGCCGCCATGGTTGCCGGCGGCGAAGGCGCCGGCGCACGGGACGGCGAGGGCAACGGCACTGGCCACCGCCATCCAGGCGGTAGCGGCGCGGGATTTCCTGTTTCGCATGTTGTCTTTCCTTTTTCTGGCTGGCGTGGTCATTGGCTGACGCCCGGCGTGCCGGCGTATTCGAAGGCAACCGTGCCTTTGGGGTGGCGATACCAGCCGGGGTCGCGGTAATCACTGCGGCCAAGGCCGGCGCGCACCTTGAGCACCGTGAACATGCCGCCCATCTCGATCGGGCCGAATGGTCCCTGTCCTGTCATCATCGGCAAGGTGTTGTCCGGCAACGGCATCTCCATGCCGCCCATGTCCGCCATGCCTGCCTCGCCCATCGCCATGTACTCCGGCACCAGCGCGTTCATCCGCTTGGCCAGGTCCTTTTGCTTGACGCCGATCATGGTCGGCAGCTGATGGCCCATCGCGTTCATGGTGTGGTGGGACTTGTGGCAGTGGAAGGCCCAGTCGCCGGGGTTGTCGGCGATGAATTCGATGGCGCGCATCTGTCCCACCGCCACGTCGGTGGTTACCTCCGGCCAGCGCGCGGACGGGGGCACCCAGCCACCGTCCGTGCCGCTCACCTCGAAGCGATGCCCGTGCAGGTGGATCGGGTGGTTGGTCATGGTCAGGTTGCCAAAGCGGATCCGCACGCGATCGCCCAGGCGTACCGGCAGGCTGTCGATGCCCGGGAACACCCGGCTGTTCCAAGTCCACATATTGAAATCCGTCATCTCGGCCACGCGCGGTGTGTAGGAGCCGGGGTCGATGTCGTAGGCCGAGATCAGGAACACAAAATCGCGATCGACCCGCATCTGCGCCGGGTCTTTCGGATGCACCACAAGGAAACCCATCATGCCCATTGCCATCTGCACCATCTCGTCGGAATGCGGGTGGTACATGAAGGTGCCGGCGTGCTTCATCTCGAACTCGTAGACAAAGGTCTTGCCGGGCGGGATATGTGGCTGCGAGAGGCCGCCGACACCGTCCATGCCAGCCGGCAGGATGATGCCGTGCCAGTGCACGGTGGTGTGTTCTGGCAGCTTGTTGGTGACGAAGATCCGCACCTTGTCGCCTTCCACGCACTCGATGGTGGGGCCGGGGCTCTGGCCGTTGTAGCCCCACAGGTGCGCCTTCATGCCGGGCGCGAACTCGCGCTCGACGGGCTCCGCCACCAGGTGGAACTCCTTCCAGCCTTGGCGCATGCGCCAGGGCAGGGTCCAGCCATTGAGGGTCACCACCGGGTTGTACGGGCGGCCAGTGGCAGGCGCCAGCGGCGGCTGGGTGGCGGGGCTGGCTTGCAGCGCGGCCTCGGGCAGCACCGCGGCGCCGGCGCGCGTCACCAGCGCCGCGCCGAGCATGGTGGCGCCGGAGCCATGCAGGAATTGTCTTCGGGTAACCATGGTCATTGTCCTTTGGGCGTGGCGGGCGAGGCCGGCGAGGCCGGCGAGGCCGCGGTGGGGGATGCAGGCGGAGGCAATGCGCTGCCGTCCGGCAGCCGTCCGCCGAGCGCGCCTTGCAGCTCGGTTTCGGCCACCCAGTACTCGCGCAGCGCATCGAGATAGCCGTTGACGGCGCCGACCTGCTCGCGCGCGTCGGCCAGCAGCTCGAACACGCTGACCAGCATGCCGTTGTAGCGCAGCATGCCTTCGTCGGAGATGCGCTTGCGCAGCGGCACTACCTCGTCGCGGTAATGCCGGGCGATGTCGTAGCGCGCCTGGTAGCCGGCGTAGGTCTCGCGCACTTCCGAGCGGGCATTGATGGCACGTTCGGCAAGCCGGCTGGCGGCCTGCATGTAGACCGCCTCGGCACGCGCCACGCGGGCGCCGCCCCAGTCAAACAGCGGGATCTCGATATCGATGCCGTAGCCGGTCTCGCGCGGCTTGCCGGTTTCCGAGTTGTGCAGGTAGCTCACATCCAGCACGCTGATAAAGCGCGTAGCGCGGGTCAGGCCAAGTGAGCGCGCCAGGCTATCCAGTTGCAGCTTGCCGGCTTGCAGATCGAGGCGGCTGGCAATGGCATAGCCCTCCAGGTCCGCCATGGCGGGACGCCCCTTCGGCAAGTCCGGCAGGCGTTCGGGGAGCCGGTATTGCGCGCCGGTGCCCCACAGGCCAAGCCGGCGCGTGAGCTGCTCGCGCGCGGCCAGTGCCTGCTGCCGGGTGCGGGCCAGCTGGGTCGCGGCCTCGGCGTAAAAGGCCTGCTCGCGCGCGTGATCGAGCGCGCTGACGTTACCTGCGCGCGCCAGGTCGCGGGCAAACAGCGCGCCTGTTTCGGCGGCGTTCTTGACCTGCTCCGCATAGCGCGCCGATTGCTCCGCGGCCACCGCGTTGACGAAGGCCTTGCGCGTTTCCAGCGCCTGGCGCAGCAAGGTGTCGGCCACGGCGAGCCGGGTTTGGGTAAAGCGATCCTGCTCGATGCGGGCCGCCAGCGGAAGCACCAGCAGGTTCATCAGGCCGACGGAGATGGCGCGGTCGATCTTGAGGTCGTCGCCCTGGCGCGTGCGGCTGAAGGAGAATCCCGGGTTGGGCAGGCGCGTTGCCTGGACGTACTCGGCCTCGGAAATGCCCAGGTCGGCAAAGGTCGCCTGCAGGCCGGCGTTGTTGAGCAGCGCGATCTGCACGGCGCTGTCGGCGTCGAGCGGCTGCGCCAGCAAGGCCTGGGTGCGCTCGTAGACAGCGGCGCGGTCCTGGTCGGAGCGGACCCAGATAGCCTCCTTGCCGAGGCGCTCGCGCGCGGCGGTGGCCGCGGTGCCGAAGCCACCGTCGGCGGTAAATCCGGCGCAGCCGGCCAGCAGCAGGGCACAGGCCGCCGCGGCCAGTCCCGGCCGGATTGGCAATGGGAACGACATGTGGCCTCCTTAGTGGTGGTGGCCGTGGCCGGCGGCAGCGGGCTTGGCCGCTGGTGTCGACGCGGGCATGGACATGGGCGCATTGGCGCCCGTTGTGTCCTTGCCCGCCATCGGCGTGACCTGCGCGTTGGACTCGCGCCACGGGGCGATGGCTTGCGCCTGGAACGGCACGTAGCCCGCCAGCACGTTCGGTGCCGGCAGCGGCGGCACGGATGCGCGCGGATCGAGTGGATCGGCGGCGGGTGCGCTGGACTGGGCCGACGACAAGGTCGGCCCGAGCACCAGGCAAGCCGCCGCAAGAATGCGGACGAAATGCATGACAACCTCAGTGTTCGTGGGATGCGCGAATGACCGCGCGGGGTAAGACGAACGGGGGGCGAGCGTGCGCTGGACGCACCTCGGGTGTCAGCGGCGTGCGGCGGGCGGGCGGTCGGAGGGGGCGGGGAGGAAGCCGGTGTAGGCGGCCAGGGCGGCTACCGGTGCGGCGTGCCCATGGCTGGCCAGGGCGAGTTCAGGCAGGATGGTGGGCATGATGGCCCCGAGCGCGCAGGCCGAGCAGGCGCTGCAGGCGCCACCGGCGCCATGGCTGGCGTGGTGATCCTGATGGTCTTGAAGGTCATGATGGGCTGGCGGGTGAGTCATACCAGTCATGCCAGACAGACTGGCCATCCCGTCCTGCTGCTGGGCCGTGTCCGCCGCGTCGTGGCAATGCGCGCCGGCATGGCTGCCAAGCGCGGCTTCCGCCTGCGATTTCATGGCCGCATGGCGTAACATCATCGATTCCACGGCTGGCGAATCGGCCGGCAGCACGACGGATGGCACCTGCCCCGAATGCCCCGAATGCACGGATTGCGCCGCGCTGCAGACCATCATGACTGCCGCCGCGACACCCTGTGCGGGCAGCGCGATCATGGCAAGGCATAACAGGAAGTAGCTAAGGACGCGTTTCATCGGGGTAGGGGAATCAGCAGCCGATATTGTACCTGCATCGAAAGGTGCGGTAGCGTGACGCCAACATGACAATGCTGACATCTTCCGCCGCGGCGGGGCTTGCTCATATAGCGTGTCGGTCTTGCAGGGCCAGTGGATGGCCCGGAGTGAATAACTATGCGCATATTGATTGTCGAAGACGAACCCAAGGCAGGCGACTACCTGCGCAAGGGCCTGAGCGAATCCGGTTTCGTGGTGGACCTGGCGCGTGACGGCGTGGACGGCCTCGCCCACGCACGCGGGCAGGAGTACGACCTCATCGTGCTGGATGTCATGCTGCCGGGCATGGATGGCTGGCAGGTGCTCCAGGAACTGCGGCGCGAGCGCGATACGCCGGTCCTGTTCCTCACCGCGCGCGATGCGCTTTCCGACCGGCTCAAGGGCCTGGAGCTGGGCGCCGATGACTACATGGTCAAGCCCTTCGCCTTCGCCGAGCTGGTCATGCGCATCCGTACCATTCTGCGGCGTGGCCCGCTGCGTGAAAGCGAGCTGATCGAAGTGGCGGACCTGCAGATCGATACCGTCAAGCGCCGCGTCACGCGCGACGGCCAGAAGCTGGAACTGACCTCCAAGGAGTTCGCGCTGCTGCAGCTGCTGGCGCGCCGCAGCGGCGAAGTGCTGTCGCGCTCGCTGATTGCCTCCCACGTCTGGGACATGAATTTCGACAGCAACACCAATGTGGTCGATGTCTCCATCCGCCGGCTGCGTGCCAAGGTCGACGACCCCTTTCCCGCCAAGCTGATCCACACGCGCCGCGGCATGGGCTACGTGCTGGAAGAGGAAGCCCGGTGAGCCGGTCCATGTCAGGGGCCGCCGCTTGATCCGCGCCGTACTCCGCCTGCCGGCATCGCTCACGGCACGGCTGGCGCTGGCCTATGGCGCCGCCACCGTGGCCATCCTGGTGGCCGTTGGCACCTACCTGGCAAGCGCCCTTGCCGCCCAGTTGCAGGATCGCGACGAAAGCGAGCTGGTCAGCGAAGTGCTGCTGGTGCGCCATCTGCTGCGCGAGGTGGGCTCGGAGGCGGAGATCCGTGCCGACACACATCGCTTCGCCGATCTCGCGCTGGGCCATGAAGGATTGATCCTGCTGGTGCGCGGCAGCGGCGGCGAGCCGCTGGTCACCCTGAACCCACGCCATGAGCCAGTGCCGGCATTGCCGGTGCTGCCCGCAGCCACACCGCCCGACAAATCCCAGCTGCATACCTGGTATCCCCGCAATGGCGTCGCCTCGCGCGGCATCTCCGCGCTGGGGCAGTTGGGGGATTCCGAGCGCGCGGTCGAGATCGTGGTGCTGCGTGATGCCGGGTACCGCGTGGCGCTGATGAAGGCCTACCAGACGCAGATGCTGTGGGCAACGCTATGCGGCGCGGCGGTCGCGGCGGGGCTGGGATACCTGCTGGCCAGGCGCGGCCTGCGCCCGCTCAGGCGCATGGCGCAGGACGCATCCGCCGTCACCATGAGCCGGCTCGCCACGCGGCTCGATGCCGGCCAGGCGCCCACCGAGCTGCGCGCGCTTGTCGCCGCGCTGAACGACATGCTGGCACGTCTGGAAGACGGCTTCCATCGGCTCTCCGAATTCTCTGCCGACCTGGCGCACGATTTTCGTACGCCCATCAGCAACCTGATCGGCCAGACCCAGGTCACGCTGGGCCATAGCCGCCCGGTGCAGGAGTACGAGAACCTGCTGGAATCCAACCTCGAAGAATACGAGCGGCTGGCCCGCATGATCGAGAACATGCTGTTCCTTGCGCGCGCGGATCATGCCCAGGTGGCCATGAAGGTGCGAGAGCTGGACGCGCGCGCGGAGCTGGACAAGGTTGCCGAGTACTACGAAGCCGTGGCGGCGGACCGCGACATCAAGGTACAACTTGCGGGCCAGGGCGCCGTGCGCGCTGACCAGACGCTGCTGCGCCGCGCAGTGACCAACCTAGTCGACAACGCCTTGCGGCACGCGCCCGCGGGCAGCGCCGTGGACATCCGGGTAGCGGCGGACACCGCAGCTACCCGGATCCAGGTGAGCAACGGGGGCACCGGCATTGCCGCCGAGGCGCTGCCGCATGTGTTCGGGCGTTTTTACCGAGGCGATCCCGCGCGCAGCAATTCGGCGGGTTCGACCGGGCTTGGGCTGGCCATCGTGGATACGATCATGCGGCTGCATGGAGGCAGTGTGAGCATGCGCAGCCGGCCCGGTGAGACGGTGGCGGAGCTGAAGTTTCCGATGCAATATGCCGGGTCCGCGGCAGACCCGGCGGGTAGACGTTAAGAGCCCGCTTGCTGCCACGCATTGCCACGCATGTGAACGCGTCGCCATGCCATGGCGCAGCGGTACTTGATGGCAGGAGCGGCGTGCCGCTCCTGCTGCCGCCAGGGTTAGCCGTTGGGCAATGCCGGTGGCACCGGCAAGCCGCCAGCCAGGCGTGCGTTGCCTGCGTCATCTTCCACGCTAGCTTCATCCTTGTCGCGCCGATGCGCCAGCCGGTACAGCACCGGCAGCACCAGCAAGGTCAGCGCGGTGGAAGACAGGATGCCACCGATCACCACCGTGGCCAGCGGACGCTGTACCTCGGCCCCAGTCCCGGTGGCAATCGCCATCGGGATAAAGCCTAGCGATGCCACCAGCGCGGTCATCAGCACGGGACGCAGCCGGGTCAGCGCGCCGGTATGGATGGCTTCATCGAGCGGCTTGCCTTCTTCGCGCAGGCTGCGGATGAAGGACAGCATCACCAGTCCGTTGAGCACCGCCACGCCGGACAAAGCGATAAAGCCCACCGCCGCCGAGATCGACAGCGGAATGCCCCGCAGCCACAGCGCCAGGATGCCGCCAGTGAGCGCAAAGGGGATGCCGGTAAAGACCAGCAGGCCATCGCGCACATTGCCGAACATGGCAAACAGCAGCACGAACACCATCAGCAGCGCCACGGGCACCACGATCTGCAGCCGCGTGGCGGCCGATTGCAACTGCTCGAAGGTGCCACCCCAGGTGACCCAATAGCCCGCCGGGACCTTGACCTGACGATCCAGCGACGCCATCGCCTCGGGCACGAAGGTACCCACGTCGCGCCCGCGCACATTGGCGCTGACCACGATGCGGCGCTTGCCGTTCTCGCGCGAGACCTGGTTGGGGCCCGGGGCCAGCGTGAGCGTGGCCACTTCGCCCAGCGGGATATAGCTGGCGGCTGCCGTACTTCCCTTGGGCAAGGGAATCGGCAGCCGGCGCAGCGCCTCCACATCGGTACGGATGCCTTCCGGCAGGCGTACGCCGATATTGAAGCGGCGGTCGCCCTGGAAGAAGATGCCGGCGTCCCTGCCGCCCACGGCAATGGCCACGGTGTCCTGCACGTCGATCATGTTGAGGCCGTAGCGGGCCGCGCGGGCGCGGTCCACGTCCACCGTCAGCATTGGCAGGCCGCTGGTCTGCTCGACCTTGACCTCGGTTGCGCCGGGCACGGCCCGCAGCACGGTGGCGACCTTTTGCGCGGTGTCCTCCAGCACGGCGTTGTCGTCACCGAAGATCTTCACGGCCACGTCGCTGCGCACCCCGGAGATCAGCTCGTTGAAGCGCAGCTGGATCGGCTGCGAGAACTCGTACTTGTTGCCGGGGATGGTTGCCAGTTCGGCCTCCATCTCCGCCAGCAGCTGCTCGCGCGTCTTGGATGGATTGGGCCACTTTGCCCGCGGCCTGAGCATGATGTAGCCATCCGAGGCGTTGGGCGGCATCGGGTCCGAGGCGATCTCGGCAGTGCCGGTGCGGGCGAAGACGCGCTCGATTTCGGGGAATTTCTCCTTGAGGCGCGTCTCGATCTGCTGCTGCATGGCGAGCGACTGGGTGAGGCTGGTGCCGGGAATGCGCAGCGCCTGCACGGCGAAATCCCCTTCGTTCAGGTTGGGGATGAACTCGCTGCCCAGCCGCGTCGCCACCAGGCCGCTCAACAGCACCGCCACGGCGGCAAGGGTCAGCACCACCGGGGTGTTGGCGATGGTCTTGCCGAGCATGGGCGCGTAGGCGCGCTTGGCCCACAGCAACAGGCGGTTTTCCTTCTCGGCGACCTTGTCGCCGATAAACAGCGCCACGGCCGCCGGCACGAAGGTAACCGACAGGATCATTGCGCCGATCAGCGCCAGCACCACCGTCATCGCCATGGGGTGGAACATCTTGCCCTCCACGCCGGTCAGCGCAAAGATGGGGATGTACACGATCATGATGATGAGCTGGCCGAAGATCAGCGGGCGGCGTGCTTCCCGCGAGGCCGCAAAGACCTCGTGGAAGCGCTCGCTGCGGGTGAGCGGGCGGCCGTGCTGTTGCTGGGCATGGGCGAGGCGCCGCACGCAGTTCTCCACGATCACCACGGCGCCGTCGATGATGATGCCGAAGTCCAGCGCGCCCAGGCTCATCAGGTTGGCGCTGATCTTGTAGGTCACCATGCCGGTGAACGTAAACAGCATGGACAGCGGGATGACCAGCGCGGTGATGATGGCGGCGCGCAGGTTGCCGAGGAACAGGAAGAGGATCACGATCACCAGGATCGCGCCCTCGACCAGGTTCTTCTTGACGGTGGCGATGGCGCGGTCCACCAGCACGGTGCGGTCGTACACGGTGACAGCCTTGACGCCGGCCGGCAGCGAGCGATTGATGGCGGCCATGCGCTGGTCCACCGCTTGCGACACGGCACGGCTGTTCTCGCCGATCAGCATGAAGACGGTGCCCAGCACCACTTCGCGCCCGTTGTCGGTGGCCGCGCCGGTGCGCAGTTCGCGACCGATGCCCACGTCTGCCAGGTCGCGGATGCGGATGGGCTGGCCCTGCGCGCTGCCCACGATGATCTCGCGGATATCGTCGACGGACCTGACCTGCCCCGGCGCGCGCACCAGGTATTGCTCGCCGCGCCGCTCGATATAGCCGGCGCCCACGTTGGCGTTGTTCTTCTCCAGCGCCACCACCACGTCCTGCAGGCTCAGGCCGTAGGAGGCCATCCGTTCCGGGCTGGGCGCCACCAGGTACTCCTTGGCGAAGCCGCCGATGGAGTTGATCTCGGTGACGCCGGGCACCGTGCGCAGCTGCGGCTTGATGACCCAGTCCTGGATCTCGCGCAGGTCGGTGGGCGTGTAGGGCGTGCCATCGGCTTTCCTGGCGCCGTCCTCGGCTTCCACCGTCCACAGGTAGATCTCGCCGAGCCCGGTGGAGATCGGGCCCATCTGTGGCGCAACGCCTGTGGGCAGGTTCTGCGCGGCTTCCTGGATGCGCTGGTTGACCAGCTGGCGCGCGAAGTAGATATCGGTGCCGTCCTTGAAGATCACCGTCACCTGCGACAAGCCGTAGCGCGACAGCGAGCGGGTTTGCTCCAGGCCCGGCAGGCCGGACATCGCGGTCTCGATCGGGTAGGTGACGCGCTGCTCGGTTTCCAGCGGCGAATAGCCTGGCGCGGAGGTGTTGACCTGCACCTGCACGTTGGTGATGTCGGGGACGGCGTCGATGGGCAGCCGGCTGTAGTTGTAGATGCCGAGTGCCGCCATGGCAACCACCGCCAGCAGCACCAGCCACCGCTGCACGATGGCAAAGCGGATCAGTCTTTCAAACATGAGGGATTCTCCGCTTAGTGGCTATGTTCGGCGCCGGCCTTGCCAAGCTCGGCCTTGATCACGAAGCTGTTGCCTGCCACGTATTGCGTGCCGGCTTTCAGGCCTTCGGTGATCTCCACCAGCTTGCCGTCGCTGCGGCCGGTCTTGACCGGCTGCGCCTGGAAGCCGCCTGGAACGACAGCGAATACCACCTGCTGATCGCCGTTGCTTTGCAGGGCTTCGGCCTCGATCGCCACTGGCACCTCGGCGCTGGAGTCGGTCACGCCCACGGTGACGAACAGGCCGGGACGCCAGGCCGTCTTGGGGTTGGGCAGCGTGACGCGGGCGGTGGCGGTGCGCGTTTGCTGGCCCAGCAGCGAGCCGACATACGAGACCGTGCCTTCGGCCTTGCCGTCGAAGGCGGTGGAGGCGATCTTCACCTTCTCGCCAACCCGCACGCGATCCAGGTCCTTGGGCGCGATCATGAACTCGGCCCATACCGAGCTGAGGTCGGAGATGACGAACACGTTGGCGTCGGCCGCCACGGCTTCGCCCAGCGCCAGGTGCTTCTCGACCACGGTGCCGTCGAAGGGCGCGCGCAGCTCGAAACGGTTGAGCGACTTGGCGCTGCCTGCGTTGCCGCTGGCGCCGATGGCGGTCAGCTTCTGCGTGGCGTTTTGCGTGGCGATGCGGGCTTCCTGCAGCGCGGTGCGCGCGGCCAGGTAGTCCTGCTCGGCGGAGATCTTGTCCTCCCACAGCTTCTTCTCGCGCTGGAAGGTGGATTCGGCCAGCTCCAGGCGCTTTTGCGCGGCCAGCAGTTCGCTGCGCTGGTCGGACAGCGCGGTACTGGCCAGCACCGCCAGCAAATCGCCTTTCTTCACCTGTTGCCCCAGGTTGGCGGACACGCCTTCCACCACGCCGGCTACGCGCGGCACCACGTGGGCCGTGCGGTCCTCGTTGAAGCGGATCTCGCCGGGGAAGGATGCCGTGCCCTCGATGTGCGCTGGTCCTGCCGTGCGCAGCGTGAGCCCGGCCGCCTGGGCCTGCGCCGGGGTCATCTCGATGTGGCCTTCCTTTTCTTGCGTTTCGTGGTGCTCCCCGTCGGTGTGCCGGGCGGCGTCGCCGTGCGCCGCGCTGGCCGGGCCRCCGTGATGCTCGCCGTCGCCGTGGGCCGCGTCTTCGCTATGCGCGCCTGCTGCGTGGCCGGCCTCGGTCGTGGCGTCGGCGCTGCCGCGCCCGGCGAAGATCAGTCCCGCGGCTGCGATGGCGCCGCCCGCCAGGATGATGGCGATGCTCGTTTTCTGCTTGTTGCTGATTGCCATGATGGAATTCCTTTGGTGCTAGCGGCCAAGAATGCGGTCGATGGTGGTGGCTGCCTGATAGGCATTGGCGACCACGCCGAGATAGCGGATGCGCGCCTGGAACCAGGTGCGCTGCGCATCGAGCACGTCGAGGAAGTTGAATTTGCCGGCTTCGAAGCCGCGCGTAGCGGCCTCATAGGCCTGCTGGGCAGCCGGTAGCACGGTGCCCTTGAGCGAGTCGGCCGAGGTCCGCGATACGCTCAGTTGGCGCGTGGCTTGCTGCAGCGCATTGGCGAGGCGCACCTGCGTGGCGCGGTAGTCGTCGGCTGCTTTGTCGGCCTGGCGCAGCGCGGCGTAGAGATTGCCCTGGTTGCGGTCGAACAGCGGCAGCGGCAGCGACACGCCCAGCACGGGCATGGTGCCGCGGTCCGAGCCGTTGTCGCGCTTGCTGCCCAGGCTGACGGTCAGGTCGGGGTACTGGCGGCTGCGCTCCACGCCGATGATGGCCTGTCTGCGTTCCAGTTCCAGCCGCTGGCTTGCCAGTTCCGGCGCGCTGTCCAGCGCTTGGGCGAGGCTGGCGCCGTCGGGCCGCGCGGGCAGGGTGTCCAGGTTGCCGGCGGCTACCTGGAAGTGGGCTTCGCTGCTGCCCCAAAGGCCGGCCAGCGACTGGCGTGCCATCGCGAGTGCCGCCTCGGCGTCGGCGACCTCGAGTTCCGCATTGGCCTGCTCCACGCGTGCCTTGCTCTCTTCGAGCGGCGCGATCTTGCCGGCGGCTACGCGGCGGATTGCCGCCTGTGCGCCCTTGGCGGCGATCTCGGCCGAGCCTCGCGCCAGCTTGACGCGCTCCTGCGCGATGACCACCGAGAAGAAGCCGCCAACCACGGCCGCGCGCAGGTCGGTGCGCGTTGCGCCCAGTTGCGATTGGGCCAGTTCGCGTGCCTTCTGCGCGGCGCCGATGCGCGCGGCGCGCTTGCCGCCGAGCTCGATCGGCAGGTTGACCTGGGCCGTGGTGGTGCGGGTATCGCGGCGGTTGTCCTCGAAGAGCACCGCGACTTCCGGGTTGGGGATGGTGCGGGCCTGCATGATGCCGCCCTCGGCGGCATCGAGCTCATGGCCGGCGGCCGAGAGCGTGAAGTTGCGTCCGGCCGCGAGGGCGAGCGCATCGTCCAGCGTGAGCGTGCCGGCGGGCTCGGGGATCTGTTGCGCCGCTTGCGCGGCGGGCAATGGGGTCGTCGCCGCGTTCTGGGCGAACGCGGCCGGGCTGAGCAAAGCTGCCGCCAGCCCGAGCGGCATCACAAGTGTTCTCATCGAATTTCACCGGAAAAAAGCCAGGGAAGTTCGGCGAGACGAGAGTCTGGAGGTAAAGGGAGTCGTCTCGCCGTTTAGGCGGCGAGCGGCCACTGCGGGCGGTCGGGGGTGGTGCCGGGCGCCGACAGGTAGGACGCGGCTAGCGCCCGGTAGCTGATGGCCACGCCGTGGTGCGAGGCGCTCGTGGCCACGTCCGGCAAGACCAGCTGGGCGCTGGCAAAGTGGCACACGGCGCAGTCCAGGTCGGGCCGCTTGATGTTGTCCTTGCTGCTCTTGCTGTCGTTGCCGCCATTGGTGCCGTGCTGGCTGAGCTTGCCCTGATGGGCGTGGCTATGGTGGCCGAAATGCCAGCTGGCGCTGGCTGTGGCGGTGCCGTTGCCCTGCTGCGTGCTTTCGTGATTGCAATACGCCGCAGCCCCGGCCCAGGCGAACTGGAGGGGCAGCATGATGGCGAAAAGCAGGATCAGGAAACGGCGCATGCGGCGGATTATATAGGCAGCAAGCATGGCCCTTGCGCGACTGTGGCTTAAACCGTGGCGCAAATGTGACCTCGGGCGCTCGTATCGACCGATGTGCAGACAGCACTTGACCCTGTAGTCGCTTCAGGGTCTTAAATGGGCGGTAAGCAAAAACAAGCAGGGAAAACCGCCATGCCTAGCGCAACGCCAGACCAAGCTTCGCTCCGTGACCCATCGTGCTGCGGTCATGGGCATTCTGATCCACACGAACACGCGCATAAGCACGATCACGCACACCAGCACAACCATGGCCACGATCATGGTCACCAGCACGGCCATGACCACGACCATGGCCACCAGCATGCTCAGGCGGGCGGCGCGGCTTGCTGCGGCAGCGCCAGCGTGGCGCCGCCGATTGCCGTAGCCGTTCCTGCCGGCGCCGCCGCGGCCAGCTATCGCATCGACGCGATGGACTGCCCCACGGAAGAGACCCTGATCCGCAACAAGCTGGGCAGCATGGCCGGCGTGGCCGCGCTGCAGTTCAACCTGATGCAGCGCGTGCTGACGGTGCACCATACGCTGGACTCCCTGGAGCCGGTGGTGCGGGCCATCGAGAGCCTCGGCATGAAGGCCGAGCCGTTATCGGAGCAGGCCGCGGCGCTGCCGCCGCAAGCCGCCAAGCCATGGTGGCCGCTGGCACTCGCCGGCGTGGCCGCGCTCGGCGCGGAGGCTGTGCAGTGGCTGCAAGTGCCCGGGCAGGAATGGCTTGCGCCCCTGCTGGCGTTGGCGGCTGTGGCAATAGCCGGGCTGGGCGTCTACAAGAAGGGCTGGATTGCGCTGTCCAATGGCAACCTGAACATCAACGCATTGATGAGCATCGCTGTCACCGGCGCCATGCTGATCCGGCAGTGGCCGGAAGCGGCCATGGTGATGGTGTTGTTCGCGCTGGCCGAGCGCATCGAAGCGGCGTCGCTGGACCGTGCCCGCAACGCCGTGCGCGGCCTGATGGCAATGGCGCCGGAGCAGGCCACGGTGCGGCAGCCGGACGGCAGCTGGCTGCCGGTGGAGGCTAGCGCGGTGGCCATCGGCGCCTTGGTGCGCCTGCGCCCCGGCGAACGTGTAGCGCTCGACGGGCGGGTGTTGCGTGGCCAGTCCACACTGGACCAGGCGCCGATCACTGGCGAGAGCGTGCCGGTCGACAAGACCGTCGGCGATGCGCTTTTCGCCGGCACCATCAACCAGGCTGGCGAACTGGAGTACGAAGTCACCGCGCCGGCCAGCGGCTCCACGCTGGCGCGCATCATCCACGCGGTAGAGGCGGCGCAGGGCAGCCGCGCGCCCACGCAGCGCTTTGTCGACCGTTTTGCCCGCATCTACACGCCGCTGGTGTTCCTTGGCGCGGTGTTGGTGGCCGTGGTGCCGCCGCTGGTGATGGATGGCGGCTGGAGCGCATGGATCTACAAGGCGCTGGTGCTGCTGGTGATTGCCTGCCCGTGCGCGCTGGTGATCTCCACGCCGGTAACGATCGTGAGCGGCCTTGCGGCCGCGGCGCGGCGCGGCATCCTGATCAAGGGGGGCGTCTACCTGGAGCAGGGCAAGGATCTGAAATGGCTGGCGCTGGACAAGACCGGCACCATCACCCACGGCAAGCCGGTCCAGACCGATTTCCAGCCCCTGGGCGCAACCGCCGCGGCAGGTGCGGCGGCGAGCGATGCGGCGCGCCTGATGGCGGCCAGCCTGGCTGCCCGGTCCGACCATCCGGTGTCGATGGCCGTGGCCAATGCCGCGCGTGCGCACGGCATCGTGCCGCTGGAAGTGCAGGACTTTGCGGCGCTGCCCGGGTACGGGGTCAGCGGCAGCGTGAACGGGCGCAGCTACTATCTGGGGAACCATCGCCTGATCCACGACCGCGGGCTGTGCTCGCCGGAGCTGGAGGCTACGCTGGAAGCGCTGGAGCGGCAGGGAAAGACGGTTGTGCTACTGGGCGCGGATCACGGCGTCGAGGCGCTGTTCGGCGTGGCGGACACGGTTAAGGACAGCAGCCGCGAGGCGGTGGCTGAGCTGCACGCGCTGGGTGTCAAGACGCTGATGCTGTCGGGCGACAACCCGCATACCGCGCAAGCGATCGCAGCGCAGGTGCAGATCGACGAGGCACGCGGCAATCAGTTGCCGCAGGACAAGGCAGACGCCATCGCTGCGCTGAGCGTGAAGGGGGCAGAAGGGGCGCCGGGAAATGGTAGCAATGGTAGCAAGCGCGTCGTGGTGGGCATGGTGGGTGACGGCGTCAATGATGCGCCTGCGCTGGCCCGTGCCGATATCGGCTTCGCCATGGGCGCGGCCGGGACCGATACGGCGATCGAGACCGCCGACGTGGCGCTGATGGATGACGACCTGCGCAAGATCCCCGCCTTTATCCGGCTGTCGCGGCAGACTTCGACGATCCTGAAGCAGAACATTGCCCTGGCGCTTGGCATCAAGGCGATTTTCCTGGCACTCACGGTCATGGGCCTGGGCACCATGTGGATGGCGGTGTTCGCCGATATGGGGGCGAGCTTGCTGGTGGTCTTCAACGGCCTGAGGCTGGCGGGGAGGGACCGTAGCTGAGCGTTGTCGGGTCCGCCGGGGCCTTCGCCAACGGGCCGAAGTGAGGCCGAGGCACACGCGCACGTAAGCGGTGCGCGCATGAACGCATCGTCAATGGCCGGCTGCCGGCCGTTGACGATCGTTGATGGTACTGACTGTGTTTTGATGCGGGCGGGCGCGGGCAACATGCCGTCCCGGCCAGATGCCTACGGCTGCAGGATCAGCTCGCCGCTTCTTCCCTCGATCGCGCCCCATGTCACCGGCAGTTGCGGCAGGGCGCTGCGATCGATATGCCGGTAGAGCGTGGCCATCGACACCAGTTCATGTCCCTGCGCGCGCCAGCCATCCAGCAGGCGGTTGAACACCGGCGCAAGCTTGCCGCCCTCGAGTTCCGTGTGCAGGGTGAACACGTGGTCGCGCCCGTCTTCGCTCAGGCGCAGCACGGCGTGGTGGACGTTGTCTTCCGTCAGGTCGCCCACGCCGATCAGTTCGTCCAGCGTCGGCAGCGTGGTCGGCATCTGCACGTGGCGGCATGCCACACCATCGACCGTGGGGATATACGGACCGGTGCCGCGGCCATCGGACGCGTACACCATGCCCCAGTCGTCGATCTGGCGGAAGGCCTCATCGTTCATTTGCCAACCGGCCGCGCCATGGGTGGGCGGAGCTTCGCCGAATATCTCGACGAAGCGGTCGAATGCACTCTGCATCTGGCGCCGAGTCCAGGCCGCATCGCGCTCGCGCACGTTGTCCTGCCAGTAGACGTGGTCCCAGGTGTGGATGCCGCACTCGTGCCCCGCCGCGCGCGCCGCGCGCATCTCGGCCGCGCCCTTGCGGCCGATATCGGGACCGGGCAGCAGCACGCCGTACATCAGCGTGCGCAAGCCATAGTTCGACACCACCGAGGTACGCGACACCTTCTTCAGGAAGCCGGGACGGAACACGCGCCGCAGCGCCCAGCCGGTATGGTCGGGGCCAAGGCTGAACAGAAAGGTGGCCTCGGCCCGCACGCGGGCCAGCATGGCGAGCAGCGCCGGCACGCCTTCGCGGGTGCCGCGCAGCGTGTCGACGTCGACCTTCAGGGCGATACGGGCCATCGGGTGCGTGCGCTCAGTTGGCCGAATCGACCAGGGTACGCGCCTCGATGACCTTGCTGCGGTAAGCCTCGAAGATGGCGCGCAGCGCGTCTTCCATGCTGACCTCGGGCTTCCAGCCGAGCTCTTCCACGGTGTTGTCGATCTTCGGCACGCGGTTCTGCACGTCCTGGTAGCCCTTGCCGTAGAAGTCGCCCGAGGAGGTTTCCACGATCTGGGTCTTCTTGGCTTCTTCCGCGTACTCGGCGTAGTCGCCGGCCATCTTCAGCATCATCTCGGCCAGCTCGCGCACGGAGTGGATGTTGCGCGGGTTGCCGATGTTGTAGATCTTGCCGGTGGCGATGCCGTTCGGGTTCTCGATGATGCGCATCAGTGCGCTGATGCCGTCGGTGACGTCGGCAAAGGCGCGCTTTTGCGCGCCGCCGTCCACCAGCTTGATCGGCTCGCCGCGCACGATGTGGCCGAGGAACTGGGTGACCACGCGCGAGGAGCCTTCCTTCGATTCGAAGATCGAGTCCAGGCCGGCGCCGATCCAGTTGAACGGGCGGAACAGGGTGTAGTTCAGGCCTTGCTCCATGCCGTAGGCGTGGATCACGCGGTCCATCAGCTGCTTGGAGCAGGCATAGATCCAGCGCGGCTTGTTGATCGGGCCGCAGATCAGCTCGGACGTCTCGGGATCGAACTCGTCGTCATGGCACATGCCGTACACCTCGGAGGTGGACGGGAACACCAGGTGCTTGCCGTACTTCACGGCGGCGCGCACGATCGGCAGGTTGGCTTCGAAGTCGAGTTCGAACACGCGCAGCGGCTGGCGCACGTAGGTGGCGGGCGTGGCGATGGCCACCAGCGGCAGCACCACGTCACACTTGCGGATGTTGTACTCGATCCACTCCTTGTTGATGGTGATGTCACCTTCAAAGAAGTGCATGCGCGGATGGTCGATCAGGTCGCCAAGGCGATCGCTGGACATGTCCATGCCGTAGACTTCCCACGACGTGGTTTCGAGAATGCGGCGCGTCAGGTGGTGGCCGATGAAGCCGTTGACGCCAAGAATCAGGACCTTTTTCATCGGTTTTCCTCTTTGGACAATGCGGTAAGAAATGTGGAAAGCGCGGCGGGCAAGACGGGCGCGGGTTGGGCGCCATCGTCCAGCAGTTCGCGTACAAGGATCAGGCCGCCATCGCCGCACACGCCGACGATCTGCCCGTCGATCACGTGCAAGCCCGGGCGGGCGGCGCTGGTGGACTGCAATTGGGTTGCTCCGGCCGCGCTGCCAGAATGCGGCAGGCGCGCCTGCGCCACCACGAAGCGGCGCGAGCCGACATCGGTGAAGGCGCCAGGATAAGGCGGTGCGACTGCGCGGATCAGGTTGTAGACCTGTGCGGCCGGCTGCTGCCAGTCGATGCGGCCGTCCTCCGGCTTGCGCCCGGAGAAGTAGCTGCCTTCGGCAAGGCGGTTGGGCAGCGGCGTGATGTTGCCGGCCATCATGGCGGGCAGGGCGCGCCAGAGCGTTTGCTCGGCGGCCACGGTCACTTTCTCGAAGACCTCGCCGGCGGTGTCGTCGGGCAGGATCGGCACTGACGTCTGGTCGACGATGAAGCCGGCATCCGGCTTGGCTTCCATCGCATGCAGCGTGGCGCCGGTCTCGCTCTCGCCATGCAGCACCGCCCAGTTCACCGGCACGYGGCCGCGATACTTGGGCAGCAGCGAGCCGTGCATATTGAACGCGCCTTGCGGCGCCAGCGCTAGCACTGCCGCGGGAATCATCGCGCGGTAGTAGAAAGAGAAGATCGCGTCGGGACGCGCCGCGGCCACCGCGGCAGCCAGCGCCGGATCGGCCGGGTCTTCGCCGTAGATGACGGGCAAGCCGAGTTCGGCGGCGGTATCGGCAACGCGGCAGAACCAGATGTTCTCATCCGGGCGGTCGCGGTGCGTGACAACCAGCGCCACTTCCACGCCACGCGCATGCAGCACGCGCAGGCAGCGGTCGCCGACGTTGTGATAAGCGAAGACTACTGCGCGCACGAGACCTCCGTCGCCTTTTGCTGTTCTGGCGTGCCTTCCAGCACTGCCTGGATGCGATAGCGCGGACGGTTGCGCACTTCCTGGTAGATGCGGCCGATGTACTCGCCCAGCAGGCCGATGCCGAACAGCATGATGCCAACCAGGAAGAAGTTGAAGGCGAGCAGCGTGAACACACCCTGCACTTCCGCGCCAAGCACGAAGCGCCGAACGAGCAGCACCACCACCAGGCCCGCCGATGCCAGCGACAGCAAGGTGCCGATGGCGGAGAACCACTGCAGAGGCACGATGGAGAAGCCGGTTACCAGGTCGAAGTTCAGCCGGATGAGCTGGAACAGCGAATACTTGGATTCGCCGGCGTGGCGCTCCTCGTGCTCGACCACGATCTCCACCGGATTGGAGGAGAAGGTATAGGCCAGCGCGGGGATGAAGGTATTGACCTCACGGCAGGCATTGATGGTGTCGACGACATTGCGGTCGTAGGCACGCAGCATGCAGCCCTGGTCGGTCATCTTGATACGCGTGATGCGTTCGCGCAGCCGGTTCATGGCCCGGGACGCAATGCGGCGGAACGCCGTGTCGTTGCGCTCGCGGCGGATGGTGCCAACATAGTCATGGCCTTCGCGCATGGTTGCCACCAGCCGCGGGATTTCCTCCGGCGGGTTTTGCAGGTCGGCATCCAGCGTGATCACGATCTGGCCACGGGTGTGCTCAAAGCCGGCCAGGATGGCCATATGCTGGCCAAAATTGCCGTTGAACAGCACGACGCGCGTCGTGTCCGGGCGCTTGTGAAACTGGCTGGCCAGGATCTGTGCCGAACGGTCGCGACTGCCGTCGTTGACGAAGATGATCTCGTAGTTGCAGCCGAGCCCGTCCATCGCCGGGTAGAGCCGGTCGAACAGGGCTTGCAGGCCATCTTCCTCGTTATAGACGGGAATGACGACGGAGACTTCGACAGGGCTCATTTGAAGAGGCGTTTGCATGTTTCACTAAGAGTTGCGCATACCCGCTCCACGTCGGCGGCTTGCATGGCGGGGAACATCGGCAGCGTGACGATGCCCCGTCCGATGCGCTCGGCGTGCGGCAGCATGCCTTCGCGCCAGCCCAGGGAGCGGTAATAAGAAAACAGGTGCACGGCGGGATAGTGCACGCCGGTGCCGACGCCTTGCTCGCGCATGGCCTCCATCACCGCGGTGCGTCCGCCTTCGATGCGTTCGGCCGGCAGCACCACCTGGAACATATGCCAGTTGGTGGTGGCCAGCTCGCCGTCGCGCGGCAGCGGCAGCTCGATGCCGAGTTCGGCCAGGCCGCTGTCGGCTGCACAGCGGTAATACGCCTCGGCCAGTTCGGCGCGGCGTGCCGTGATGGCGTCAAGTTGCGCCAGTTGCGACAGGCCGATGGCGGCGTTGACATCGGTCAGGTTGAATTTGCCGCCGGGCTCTTCCACATCCATCCCGTCCATGCCGGTACGGATCACACCTTGCAGGCGCAGGCGTTCGGCACGTTCAGCTTCTTCGGGCGAGTTCAKCACCAGGCAGCCGCCTTCGMCGSTGGTGATGTTCTTGTTGGCCTGGAAGCTGAAGSWGACSAGGTCGCCGAAGGMACCGATGCGCTGGCCGCGCCAGMGCGAGTCGATGGCCTGSGCGGCATCCTCGATCACACGCAGGTTGTGCTTCTTCGCGATGGCGTAGAGGCGGTCCATATCCACCGGCAGGCCCGACAGGTAGACCGGCATGATGGCGCGGGTACGGGGCGTGATGGCGGCTTCCACGGCATCGAGATCGATATTGCGCGTGCGCGGGTCGATGTCGACGAAGACGGGCTTGGCGCCCACCGTGATCACGACATTGGCCGTGGCAACCCAGGTGATCGGGGTGGTGATGACTTCGTCGCCGGGGCCGATATTGGCCACGCGCAGCGCGATTTCCATTGTCGCCGAGCCATTGGCGAAGGTGCGCACGGGGCGGCCCCCGAACAGCTCGGACAGGGCGGCCTCGAAGGCGTGCATCTTGGGGCCGGAGGTGATCCAGCCCGAGGCCAGCACCTTGCCCACCTCGGCGATGGCAGCGGCGTCAATATTCGGCTTGACGAAAGGCAGAAAGGCTTGCGCAGCGGAAGCGGTCATGGCAATCAGGCTCTTGTTGCGATGGTGCGAAGGTACGGTGATCAGGAACGCGCGATGAGAAACACGCCGGCGAGGATCAGCAGGATGCCTGCTACGCGCAGGGGGCCGATCATTTCACCGAACAGCCACCAGGCTGCCAGGGCGTTCACCACATAACCGAGCGACAGCATCGGGTAAGCGATCGATACATCGACGCGCGACAGCCCGACGATCCACACGCCGACGCTGACTACGTACAGTGTCAGGCCAGCCAGTACCGGCCACTGCGTCAGCACGCGAAACGCCGTGGCAAACAGCGTCGCGCGCTCGATGGTGATGGCGCCCACGGCGTTGGTGCCGGCTTTGAGCAGCAACTGCGCGCACGCATTGAGCAGCACGCCGGTGAAGATAAAAGCGAAGGTAGAGAGCGTCATGGCGCGCGGTTCGGTTCTTGCTGCGGGGCCGCCGGCGCCTGGCCGGGAGGCGGGAAGTTTGTGACCGCGACGCGGCGCTTGTCTTGCCCGATCTTGTACATCGGCACCTTGCTCTCTTGCAGCATCTTGTAGGTGGCAGCCGACATGATGCCCACGGCGTGCTGGCCATCCTGCCATTTTGCAATAAAGGCATCCAGCGTGGGGAGCCATTTCTGCGGCTCCTGCTTGGTGCCGAACTCCAGTTCGTCCGGCCATTCCACCATGATGGTGGTGCGGCGCAGGTAGTACGGCAGCGTGTGGTCCAGCATGCGCACGCCGTAAATCGGCATGTCATCCGTCAGCACGGCGTTGATGGCGGGCACCATGTCCACGCCCGAAGTCTGCCGTCCCATGACCTCGTGGCCCAGCAGCGCCACTGTGAAGCTGGTGAACAAGCCGAGCGAGTAAACGGTGATGCTGACCATCAGGCCCTTGCTCGCCAGCAGCTTGCGCGCGAGGAACACGGCGCCGAGCATCAGCACGAAGGCGGCGCCGACCCAGACTGCGAACAAGCGGTACAGCTCGTTGGGCGTATTGTCGGAATTCAGCGTGGCCACCACCGGGCTGGCCAGCAAGCCGATTGCCGCAATGACCAGCATGCCGTTGAGTTGCCGCTTCCAGCTGCGCTCATCGATGTGCTGCAGCGCCACGGCTGCCAGCATGCCAAGCGCCGGGAAGATCGGCACGATGTAGCCGGGCAGCTTCGAGCCGGACAGGCTGAAGAAGACAAAGATGGCAATGGCCCACACGGCCAGCAACAGCGCCGGCTGGAATGGCCGTGCCGGCGCCACGCGTGCCGCCGCGCCTTCGCCTCGGACCACTTGCCACATGCGCGGCGCCAGGCCCAGCCAGGGGATGAAGCCCGCCACCAGCAACGGCACGAAGTACCACAGCGGGCCCTTGCGCGAGTGTACCGTCGAGGTATAGCGCTGCCAGTGCTCGTGGATAAAGAAGAAATTCAGGAATTCGGGGTTGCGCTCAGACACCAGCCAGAACCAGGGCACCGTGACGATGAGCATCAGTGCGATGCCGGTGATCAGGTGCAGGCGGCGCCACAGGCCGAAATCCCGCGAGATCAGGGTGTAGATGACCAGCACGAGGCCGGGCAGGGCAATGCCTACCAGCCCCTTGGTCAGGATCGCCACACCCATCGCTATCCAGCAGGCCCACATCCAGTAGCGCCGCGCGGCCGGCGTAGCAGCCGGGTGTTGCGCGAGCAACATGAAGGCCAGCACGCAGGCCATGGCGCCGGACAGCGTCATGTCCAGCGAGTTGAAGTGCGAGGCCACGCTCCACATCGGCGCGGCGGCCAGCACCAGCCCGGTCAGGAAGGCGGCCCGGAAGCCATACCAGCGGTGGGCGGCGAGCATCGAGACCACAAGGCCGACCATGCCGGACAGCGCCACGCACAGCCGGGCCTGCCAGTCGCCTACGCCGAACACGGTGTAGGACAGCGCAGTCACCCACATATGGAAGGGCGGCTTCTCGAAGTACTTGAGTGCGTTGTAGCGGATGGTGACCCAGTCGCCGGTGGAAAACATCTCACGGGCGATCTCGGCATAGCGGCCTTCATCGGAGCGCAGCAGGTGGCGAGCGTCAAGCGTGCCGAACCAGACCAGGAGAATAAACAGGCAAACCAGGACGATGGCGGTCGTGGGCAAGCCGGCAGATTGCGAAACACCTTGTGCGGTGCTTCGCGAGGTGTCTCGCGAGGTCACGGAACTACGCATACGTCTCCTGGAAAGGGATCGGGTGACCGCCCTGGCTTGCGCACATGACGGCCGGTTCTCGGGCTTGCGGGGTGTGGCGATCCGCGCGCTGGCGGACCGGGTGGCTTGTCCCGCCTGCTGCCACACAATCATTGCATTGGCTCACGATGGCGCGGCCACTTGCATGATGAATAAAGCTTGGTAATACCGCCTTGGCACCGCTAAACAGGCGGCGTCAGGCTGTTGCCGCAGCGCGCGGCCGGGCTGTTTGACGGTTTCGGGCCGCCCGGGCACCAGGCGAAAACATCACAACGCAGCAGCGACGGCTTTGGTAGACAAAAAAAGCAAGCGATCGTGCCCGTTTCCACGCGCCTTCTGCTTTGTCAGTCTTTCTAGCCGTTACCCCATGGCCAACCTTGGTTGCCAAGTGGCGCGGCGCGCAATGTTAGCACGACCGCCGCAACCCACTGTCGCGCGCGGGGTCGGCGCACGCGGGATGGCCTGGGCAGCGCGCGTGGCTTAGCTTGAAAGTGGTGCAATAGGCATGTTTCTGGCCCGGCGCAAGCGCAGCGAGACGCCGATCAGCAGAATGCCGCAAACCACCGCCCAGGCTCCGATCATCCACAGCACCGCCAGCGCGCCGGCAAGGGGTTGCCACAGCAGAAGGAAAGCGAACACGATGCTCACCAGCCCGGCCAGGATCAGCCACCATTCATTGGGAATGTCCTTGCGCAGGCGGATTGCCGCGACAATTTGCAGCACACCTGTGGCAAGCGTCCAGGCGGCGATATATAACAGCAGGGAAAACGCCGTGACCACGGGGCTGAACCAGGTCAGAAGGCCCACGCCCAGGCCAAGCAGGCCCTGCAATGCAAGGATGCCGCGGTCGCTAGCCTCGCGCTGGCTGCCCGAGATGGCCATCAGCAGCGCGCTGACGCCGTCGGCGGTGGCAAAGGCGCCAAACAAGAGCACGAGTGCAGCCAGTGTGGCAACGGGTGCGAAAAACGCACAAATCCCGAAAAGAACGGCGAGAATGCCGCGCAAGGCCACGACCCACCAAAGCTTGGCGTAATACTGAAGCATAGGAACTCCCTGGCAAGCTGCCCGCATGGGCCGGCAGCGATGGTGACCGACTAAGATTGCCGACACGCGCGGGCAAAAAAGCGCTAGTTTCTAGCCAGCGCGAGCTACAACGTCTGGCTGGCCTTGCGTGTGGGACACCGGGTCGGAACGAGCGGGGGCGCGAAATCATTCTAGACAGGATTCATGTGAGGACAAAGGCGCAACGGTTTGGGGCTGCTTCCATTGCCAGCGCAGTGCTGCTGGCCGTGGGCAGCCTTGCGCAGGCTCAGACAGTGGCGGTGGCCGCTGCCACGCCCGAGGAGGCGCCGGCGCGGGCTCTTGCTCCGCTGTGCGACGCGCCATGGTTCCGCTCCGGCTCGCGGGTGCAGATGGAAGGCGACGGGGCCATGCCCATGTCGATCACCATGACCTTGCGCCGGGCGACCAAGAACCAGACCGGATGCCGGGCGCAGCTCGAGGTGCGCTCCAAGTCGGCGCTGTCTGCCCTGATGGGGCCGCCGGTCATCATGGACCAGGTCCACATGGTCAATATCGACCGCCGCTCCGACTCTGCCAAGAGCAGTATCGAGAGCGAGCATGCCGTCATCAATGCACAAGGGCGCTATGCCCGCATGTACGGCGAAGCCGCCTTCAGGGGCCAGGGCGTGTTCAGCTACGCAGGCATGGATATCCACGAGGGCGGCACTCTGGAGGGCGAGGCGTTCGAGTCCAGCGTCTCGCTGCAGATCTATCCGGTGGGCGCGGACGAGGTCGTGGGAAGCATGCGGGCGCTATATGCTTCGATCAGCGTCGGATCCCGCCACGTGGGCAAGCGCCAGATGATCGATACCGTGCTGGGCCGCAAGGAGTGCATGCCGATCACCTACGAGAAGCGGACTTCGCTGGGGCCGCTGATGGTGGGGGAGGAGGTGGTGCAGGTGGAGCCCACGCTGATGCACGTAACCGACTGGTATTGCCCCGCCGAGGCATTCGTGCTGCGCACCGAGATTCGCCAGCAGGACAAGGTGCAACGGATCGACGTCACGGGGATGGATCTGGATACGACTTCGCCCTGACGCTTTCCCCGCCCGCCAAAGCGGATTCTCCGGCAGCAGACAGCAGAAAGCCCGCCAGTTTGAATTGGCGGGCTTTCTGCTGTCAGGGCGCCGGATACCAGCGCGGCGCCCCTTGCCGATCAGTTCGCGGCTGCGGCTGATGCGGCGGGCTTCTTGCTCTTGCTCTTCTTGCTCTTCTTGGTCGACTTCTTGGCCGGCGGCGCGGAGGCGTCGGTCAGGTCCGTGCGGGTGCTCTTGTTCGCGCCCTGGGAATACGGGTCGAACTTGTCACCGGACTTGGCACCCTGGCTATACGGGTCGAACTTATCGCCCGACTTGGCGCCCTGGCTATACGGGTCGAATTGCTTCTTCCCGGTCGATTGCGCCTGGGCAGCCACGGAGACGGCGCCAATGCACAGCGCGATGGCTGTCGCGACGAACTTGTTCATGTTTTCTCCTGGTAAATGCCGCCTTCCGGCGGTTCGAATACACGGAAACTGACGGCCAAGGCCGCCACGCCGATTGCGTGGGATACCGTTGCCGCGTTGTCCGCTGGTCCCCAGTGTCGCCAACATTTCGCCTGGCTGTCAACATGCGCTGTATTGTGAAATGCACGCTTTGTATCGTCCTATGGAAAGCCGCTATTGCCTTTATCGCCAAGACTTGCTTGACGCCTGACGATCTATGTGCCTAATCGCACACTTTCCGTTTGCGTTAGGTGAAAAAAAAGCCCCCGCAGGCCTGATGGCCTGCGGGGGCTTTGATTTTGGTGGATCGCCGGGCTTCGAAGGCCGTTATTCGGTCGCGACATCCGAAGGATGCTTCCACGCATCCCGGACTTCCGGGCTCGGTGCCAGCGCAAGGTTGATGCTGCGGGCGCCGATTGGCTGCTGGAACCATTGCTTTTGCAAGGCGATCACCTGCGGGCCGGCGAATACCGATGCCAGGGTCTGGTCCACCAGTTGCTTCCACTCCGGATCGGCCTTGGACATCATCAGCGCATTCTGCTCGATCGACAGAGCGGGACCCACGATCACGAACTGCGAAGGGTCCTTGGCGCGGGCGCGCAGTCCCGACAGCAGTACATCGTCCATCACGAATGCCTGCGCACGTCCGGATTCGAGCAGCAGGAAGGATTCGCCATGGTCCTTCGCGTAGATGTCATGGAAGCCATACTGGCCCTTCAGGCGGCGCACATGGCGATCGCCCGTGGAGCCGGCGCTGGTCACCACGTTCTTGCCGCGCAGGTCCTCGAAGGACTTGATGCCCGAGTCCGCGCGCACCAGCATGCGGACCGTGGAAATGTAATGCGAGACGCTGAAGGCGACCTGCTTCTGGCGCTCCAGGGAGTTCGTGTTGGGCGCGCAGTCGAGATCGACCAGGCCATTGACCACGGCGGGGATCCGGTTCTGCGGGGTGAGCGGCATCCAGCGCACCTTGATCGTCTTCAGCCCGAGCTTCACGCGCGCGGCCTCCGCGGCGCGCAGGCACAGGTCCACCGCGTAGCCTGCGGGCTCGCCCTTGTCGTTGGCGAAGGAAAAGGGCAGCGCCGATTCACGGTAGCCCAGCACGATGGTGCCGGTGTTGCGGATCTTGTCCAGCACCGGGCTTTGGGCCTGGGCGGCGTGTGGGGCGGAAATCGAGAGGGCAGCGGCAGCGACGAACGCTAGCTTTGCCAGCAGGCGGGAGGCACGGAACGTGCCGGCACTGGCGAATGTGGCAAACGAGAACATATGTCGAATATTTCAAAAGTGGCGAGGCTACGCCTGTGGCCTGCTTCGGCAAAGTACATCTTTGTCATAAGCAAATATCGGCCCGGAGAGCCGCCTGGGCAACGGTGCCCGGTCCGAAAGCGCGCTACGACGGCGGGTGGCGCCGAGCGCGCGGCTGCGCAGGCAGTCACAAAAATTCACGGTGGCTGGGTTGCAGTTTGATTGATGTGCGCGGTACGCTACCGGGTTCGCTGCATCTGTGACGTGCAGTGATCACGATCGTGAAGGGAATCATGAAGATTTCGCGCAAGAGAATCGCGCTTGGCACCGCCGCGCTGGCGATTGCCGCTGGTGTGGCCGTGCAAATGGTCTGGCACCCGTTCGGACGCGCCTGGAAGGGGCAGCCCCGCCAGCTTGAACTCGATTTCAGCCGCCCCGATGCGCTGGTCGACAGCGAAAGCCTGTCCAGCCTGCCGCGCGACATGCTCCGCGTGCCGCTGCTGCGCGATGTGCTCACCGAAGATTTCGTCAATTATTACGAAGACAACGAAGGCCGCCTGTCTGCCTCGGGCGCGTTGCGTCGCATTGCCTTCGAGCACGACCTGGACTGGGGCGATGCGTTGCTCAAGCGCGTGTTCGACGAACCGGGCCGGCTTATGGCCTGGCGCGGCGCCGATGGCACCTTGCGCTACTGGGCGCTGTCGATGGAGCGCAACGGGCTGGCCAAGGTGCTGCAGACACTTGGCACGATCGCCCCAGCTGACACGCAGCTGAGCCGTGCCGGTGAGGTCGGCGGCACGCCGCTGTATGCCTTGCGGATCGGCCCGGCGCGCAGCCTGCTGCTGGCGGGCAAGGGCGATCGCCTGGTAGTGTTGTCGGAAGCCGGCATGCTGCTGGACGCGGAAGGCAAGCCCATCGGCGCCCGCGCGAAGGCGGTGGCCGCCTGGCTGTCCGACGATGCCGGCGCGCGCGAGACCCCGCTGCAATCGTTCGCGCTCGACGCCGCCAAGGGCCCGCCCAAGGGCCATCGCGTGCTGGTGGGCGCGAATTACCTCTCGTTTGGCTACCAGGCATTCTTCCCGGGCATCGAAGCGCTGCGTTTCGATTTTGCCGGCGCCGACTCTAAGTCCGATTCAAAATCCGATTCCAAGGCCGGCGCCGATGATGCCGCCTGGCACAGCGCGGTGCTGGTCGATGGCGCGCGCCTGCCGGGGGCGTGGAACACGGCCGAACTCTGGAAGGCCTTGCCGGCCGACCCCGCGGCGTGCGCCACGCTGCCGGTGGACTGGCAGGCCGTAGGCAAGATGCTGCAGAAGGTCGGCGGCGGCAAGGACGAACTGGCTACGCAGGTGGCCCAGGCCTTCGAAGGGCCGGCTGCGGTGTGCTGGTACAGCAAGTCGGCGCTGGTGGCGCCGTTGTTCATGGCCCGGGTCAAGTCGGCCGATGCCGCTACCGCGCTGCGCCCGGTGCTGGCGAGCCTGTTCGAGCAAGTGATCGGTGCCTATGAGCCCAAGGCCGGCACGGAAAAGGACGCCTATGCGCGCCTGCCTGTGCAGACCCGCCAGGGCGCGGGCGGCGCGGTGTTGTGGTCGCGCGCGGTCAGCTCGCCCTACGGCACGCGTGAGGGCAAGGGGGCGCCGTTCGCGGCCCAGCTTTCGGCGGGTGCCTATTTCCCTGTGACGCTGGCACTGGCTGGCAACACTGTGCTGTTCTCGCCTGACGGGGCGTTGGTGGATGACGCGCTGGCGGTGCAGGGCAAGCGCTTCCCCGCGGTGGCCGACACCATGCAGCGCGGCCAGCAGGCCCGTACCGTGCTCAGCTTCACCCCGTCGATGCTGGCGCCACTGGTGCGCCGCGAAGCCACCAAGGCGTTGCCCGCGGACCAGGAAGCCCTGTTCCTGAACGCGGCGCGCGCTCACCTGTTCCCTAAGCTGAAGACCCTTGCGGCCTACCCGGCGGTCTCGCTGGTGCTGTCTGATAGCTTGCCTTCGGGGCGTGCGTGGGTGCCGGTGACCTGGCAGCAGGCAGGCACGCCGCCGCGCGGCGTGCTGGCCGCGGCCCCGCCGATAGCACCGATAGCACCGATAGCACCGATAGCACCGGCACCGCAAGAGGCCGCGCAGTGATAGCTGTGAGCCGAGGCCGCCGCGCGATGCTGGCGGCGCTGGCGCTTGCCTCGCCCCTGGCCGGTGGCGGTCGGGCCTGGGCCTTGTCGGGCCTGGCGTCGGACACGCCAGAGGCGGATGCGCTCGATGCCTCGCAATCGGCGGCGTTTCGTGCCTGGTTCGTACGCATCGTCGGCGAGCAGCTGCGCCAAGGCCCGACCCCGCGCTGGTACCAGCGCGATTGTGCGGGCCTGGTGCGCTTTGCCGTGGGCGAGGCGCTCAAGGTGCATGACGCGCGCTGGCTGCGCGCCAACGGCATGCAAGGCAGCGCCTCGGCCCGCCAGTTGCCGCCGGAGCTTAGCCTGAGCCCGAGCCAGCGCACGCTTGGCCAGCGCTGGACCCGCGCCGACGGCAGCACCGGGGCTTATGCCTCCGCCCTGGCCCTGGTGCAGGGCAATAGCCGCTTTGTCGCCAGGAACGTCAACCTGGCGCAGCCCGGCGACCTGCTTTTCTACGACCAGGGCGAYGAMCAGCACCTGATGATCTGGATGGGCCRGTACCTGGCCTATCACACCGGCACCGTGACCCGTACCGATAACGGCCTGCGTGCCGTCACCCTTTCCCGCTTGATGCAATGGAACGATTCGCGCTGGCAGCCGCAGGACGGCAATCCCAATTTCATCGGCGTATTCCGTTTCGCCTTTTTGTCGAGGTAAAGACGATGCTTGTCGTCATGACGCGCGCAAGCGCGCTTCTGCGTTCCTCCATCCCCCGCATGCTGCTGGCGCTTGCCTTGCTGGCAGGCACCCAGGTGGCAGGCGCCGCCGAGCGGCCGAGTGTCACGCTCGACACGGTGCCGTCAAGCGGCTATAGCGCCTTCCAAGGGCAGCCGTTCTTCCTGCTGTCGGACGCCAGCTATGGTAGCGACCAGACGGCGCAGGTGCGCCTGGAAGCCCCGGGCCGCGAATACAAGAGCGAGCTGCAGCGCTACGGCGGCGCCGACATCCTCGTGTACCGGGTCGCCGATCCGATCGCCTTCTTGAAGGCACAAAAGAACCTGCACCGGATCGATGTCAAGGCGAACTACCGCGGTGAAGGGTTGGCCAATACCTTGTCCTACCTGTGGGATAGCTGGTACAAGCAGGCGCGCCGCGCATGGCAACGCGTGCTGTCGTTCGCGACCCGCAGCAAGGCGGTGGAGGACGCGCCGCAGTTCAGCATGGGTGACCAGATTGCCCAGCCGACCCGATTCGAGAACAACCCGCAGTACAAGCCGCTCAAGGGCTATGACGTGGTCGAGCGCTTCCGCTACCCGATCTGGGACGCCAAGGAAATCGCGCCGCCCAAGGACGTCAAGCTGGAAGGCAGCAGCAGCGAATTCCTGCCGCGAGACGCGGGCAACGTGATGGTGCCGCTGGGCAAGCTCAAGCCGGGCCTGTACATCGTCGAAGGCATTATCGGCACCTACCGTGCCCATACCTTGCTGTTTGTGTCCGATACCGTGGCCATTACCAAGAGCACCGGCAACGGTATGCTGGTCTGGGCCGCGCAGCGTAAGAGCGGCCGCCCGGTTGCCGGCGCCAGCCTCGCCTGGACAGATGGTCTCGGTGTGCTTCAAAGCGCTACCACTGGCGCTGACGGTGCGGTAGATCYGGCCCACGCCAGCCCCGAGCGCAGCTACCTGCTGGGCGTGGATCCAGCCGGCGGCGCGTTTATCTCGGAGAACTTCTACTACGACAGCGAGATCTACAACACCAAGCTGTACGCCTTCACCGACCGGCCGCTGTACCGCCCCGGCGACGAAGTCCGGGTCAAGTTCATCGGCCGCAATTTCCGCAATGCCACCGAATCCGGCCCCGCCGCGCCCGGTGATATCAAGCTGGAGGTGCTGGACCCCAACGGCGCGCCGCTGGCCTCGGTCGCTACCGCGCTGGCCGCTGACAACGGCGCCGACGCGCGCTTCACGCTGCCCGCCAATGCCCTGGCCGGCGGCTATACGCTGCGCTTCGACTACGGTGGCAACACCTACGGCGGCGCCTTCCGCGTGGCCGAGTACATCAAGCCGCATTTCGACGTGAATCTTGCGTTGGACAAGGCCGACTATGCCACCGGCGAGGCGGTCAAGGGCAAGATCCAGCTGCGCTATCCCGACGGCAAGCCGGTCAAGGACGCCAAGCTGTCCGTCAGCCTGCGCGCGCAGCAGGTGACGATGGTGGAGGGCGAGCTGCAATATGCCGGCCTGTTCCCGGTCAAGCTGGAGCAGCAGGAACTGACCACCGACGGCAGTGGCAATGCCGCGCTGGTGCTGCCTGCCGCCAAGGACCCGAGCCGCTACGTGGTGACGGTGTTCGCCAACGACGGCGCGGCCTATCGGGTCAAGGTCACGCGCGAACTGCTGATCGCGCGTGGCGCCACGCCATACAAGCTCACGGCGCCGGCCAACTTCACCAACCCGGGCCAGAGCGTGACCTTCCAGTTGCGGGCGCTGGCCGCAGCCGGGCAGGCCTCGGCGCAGGCGCCGGCCAAGTGGGAACTGGTACGCCTGGAGTCCCGCACCCGCAGCGAAGGCGCGCTGAGCCCCGCCGCCAATGGCACTGTGTCGTTCCCGGTCAAGTTCGACCAGCCGGGCTCGTACACGCTCTCCGTCAAGGACGGCGCAGGCAATCTGCTGGCCGCCGCTAGCCACTGGGTGGCTGGCGAGGGCCTGCAGACCGTGCCGGGCAATATCGAGATCGTGTTCGACCGGGACCGCTACCGCATCGGCGACACGGCCGAAGCGCTGGTGACGTTCCCGCTCGCCGTCGAGGATGCCTTGCTGACGCTGGAGCGCGACCGGGTGGAGCGGCGCGGCCTGCTGTCCAAGGGCGGCGACTGGCTGTCGCTGGAGAAGGTCACCGACAGGCAATGGCGGGCGCGGATCAAGGTGGGCAACGATTTCAGCCCCAATATGACGTTCTCCGTGCTGTACGTGAAGGACGGCGACTACGTGTTCCAGAACGCCGGCATTGCCGTGGTACAGCCCACGATCGAGCTGGCGGTCAAGAGCGACAAGCCTGTCTATGCCCCCGGCGAGACCGTCACGCTGGACCTCACCAGCGCCTTCAATGGCAAGCCCGTGCCGGCGAATCTCACCGTCAGCGTGGTGGATGAGATGGTCTACGTGCTGCAGCCTGAAATCGCCCCGAGCATCGTCGACTTCTTCTACCATCCGCGCCGCAACAGCGTGCGCACCACTTCCAGCCTGAACTTCATCGGCTACGACCTCGCCGTGTCGGGCCAGCCCGGCGCCGGTGGCCCGGAGCGAGGCCGCTATAACGAGCGTGGCGTGAAGGTGCTGGAGCGCCCACGCCGGGACGAGAAAGACACTGCCGCGTGGGAGGCCAACCTGCGTACCAGCGCAGACGGCCGCGCGCGCATGAGCTTCACCATGCCTGACTCCCTGACTCGCTGGCGCGTCACGGTGCGAGCGATGTCTGGCGACGGCATGGTCGGGCAGCGCACCGCCAGCATCCGGTCCGACAAGGGCCTGTATCTCAAATGGACCGGGCCGCAACGCTACCGCGCCGAGGATGCGCCGCGCATCGACATGGTGGCCTTCAACCAGGGTGAGCAGGAGGTGGCCGCGGACCTCGTGGTGATCGGCGCCGGCCTGAACGTCAACCAGAGCGTGACGCTCAAGCGTGGTGCTAACTACGTGCGCCTGCCGGTTGCGCAGGGCGCTCTGCAGGGTGGCGTGGTCAATGCGGAGATCAAGCTGCAGGGCAAGGTGCTGGACCGCCTGCAGACCACGCTCACGGTCGAGCCTACCGGCTGGCTCTCGCAGCGCGAGCTGACGCTGCCGCTGGCAGGTGCCAATGCCGCGTTCAAGCTGCCGGCGGACGCACAGGACGTGCGCCTGCGCTTCGTCGACGGCGCCGCCAGCCAGTTTGCCCGCGTGGCGGACGACTTGCTGGCTTATCCGTACGGCTGCACCGAGCAGACCGCCAGCCGGCTGATTCCGCTGGCATTGGCCCAGCGCAGCCTGGCCGCCACCGGCGCGGACACGGGCGGTGGCACCCAGGGCGTCGACGCGCTGCTGCGCACCCAGCGCCAGCGCCTGGCGCTGCTGGCCGGGGTCAATGGCCAGTTTGGGTGGTGGGGCGATACGGTGGGCAATAGCGCGCTGCTGACGGCGTATGCCTATTACGCCGACTGGCTGGCAACGCGCGCCGTCGGCATCAGCCTGCCGCCCGATCACTGGAAGCGCACGCTGGAAGCTTATAAGCAGGCCATGAAGGAGCCGCTGCTGCACCGTGCGCTCGCGCTGTGGTTCATCAACGAGATGGGCCTGCCGGTGGCCACGCAGCTTGGTGGCGTGGCCGGCGAGCTCGCTCGCCCCGGCGCCGATGCGCCTGGCGCGGCCGTGGGCGAGAGCCTGGTGTTTGCCGCGCCGGATTCGCCGCAAGGCCGCCGCGTGGCGACGGTGCTGGCCGCGCAGCTCTACAAGCAGATCGGCCAGCCGATGCCGGAAGGCCTGGCCAGCGCCGCCGAGGCCGCGCGCCAGACGCTGGCGAGCGATCCTTCGCCGCTGGTGCAGAGCCTGCTGCTGATGGCGGGCAAGGGCGCTGCCACCTCCGACGTGCAGGCGCTGCTGGCCCGCGCCGGCGCTGCCTCACCGACGATTGACCGGGCCGTGACGCTGGTGTGGCTCAACAAAGCCCTTGGCGGCGGGCTGGGCCGCGGGCTGGCCGGCGAGGGCGATCCCGCGCTGCGCGTGCCGCAGGGCAACTGGAAGGCTGCGCGCAGCCCGCTCGGCCTGCCGGAATGGCGCTGGAGCGGGGCACAACTGCCTGAGACGCTCGCGCTTACCGTGCCGCAGAACATGGATGCGGCTTCGCAGTCGTTCAACACCAATGCCGTGGTGTCCTACCGCAGCCGTGCCCAGGAAGCCTCGCGCCTGCCGATCGGCATCGAGCGCAAGCTCTATCGCCTGGTGCCCACGAGCGAAGGCGCGGCGAAAGACGGCAAGCCAGCCGAAGCCGCCGCCGCGGGTACGGCCGGCCTGACTTTCTCGGCCAAGCCGGTCAAGCCGGGCGACAAGCTCGACAGCAACACGCTCTACGTCGATGAGATCGTGCTGAGCCCGCGCCAGGGCACCTACCGCTACGGGCTGGTCGAAGCACCGCTGCCGCCCGGCGGCGAGGTCGAAGGCATGACGTGGGGCCTGCGGATCGACGGTTTGCCCGATCCGGACAACAAGGTCACCGGCTTGCAGCCGTTCCAGCGTGCCGTGACGTACGAGATGGGCATGCTGTCGTATCACCAGCCGGTAGTCTCGCTGGAGCGCCCGGTGGTGCTGCGCCAGCTGGTGCGCTTCTCGCTGCCAGGCAAGTTCAACCTGCCCCCGGTGCGCTACTTCCGCATGTACCAGCCAGATGCCAAGGCCCTGCAAGGCGACGGCAAGACGGCGGGCTTCCCCTTGACGGTGGAGTGAGGCGGGCATGAACGGGGCAGCGCGCATGGCGACCGGCCGTGCCTGGTGGCGACGGCTTGCGGTGCTGGCCGCCGTGGGCGCGGCGTGCGCCGGGCCCGTGCTGGCTGCCACGCTCGCGCCCGCCGAGCCCCTGCGCTTCGCACGGCTCGCGGGAGCGGACGCGCAATTGTTCGGCCTCGACGGCAACGCCGCCGCGCCCGCTGCCACGCCATTGCCTGCCAGCTTGCAGACCCCATTGGGCAGCGTGTGGAAGCTGTTCGTCTATGGCTACCTGGTCGGCCGTGACAAGCCAACCAATGACTACACCTGCCGTGGCGGCGACCCGGAGGAGGTTTACTGCTGCACGGCCGGCCAGAGCATCGACCGCGAGCGTGCGCTGATTCAATCCTGCGGACGCTATTTCGAGCCGCGGCGGCTGGGTTTGTCCGCTGCCGACTGGCGCCGTTTCTGGAAGGAGGCAGGCGCACCCGCGTGGCTGCAGGACATGCAGGCGATGCAGCCCGCTCGCAACGTGGCCGTTGCCGATCTGCTTGCCGGGCTGCATGCCGTGCCCCCCGCCGCGCAACAGGCAGCCGCCGCTACGCTTGTCTCGGTACTGACGGTGGGGCGCGGCGAAGGCACGCTGGCCAACTATGGCAGCCTGCTGAGCGCCAAGACGTGGACCATGCCGGACCCAGCGCGGCCGGGCGCATCCATCGGCGGCGCGGCCGGCTGGCTTGCCGATGGCAGCCCGGTCTGGCTGGGCGGCCCCGGCGCCAGTGCCAATGTGCTGCGCCGCGCGGCGCCCCGCCTGCAGCCGTTGCTGGCCACCGTGCCGGTGCCCGATGATGGCGCCTGCGTGCTGGTCGACATGTTCGAGCGTTATCCGCTGCGCGATCTGCAAGCCGCCGGTACCGGCAATGGCACCGGCGCAAGTCGCCAGGCCGTGCCGGATGGCCCGCTGAACGGCACCTATCGCGCTGAGTTTGCCAATGGCAACACCCTGCGCGTGGAGAGCCGTGGCGAACTCACGTTGCTGCGCAAGCCCGGCGCCGCGCCGCGCGTAGTGGGCCGTTTGGGCCTCAATGACTACGTGGCGCGGGTTGTCGAGCGCGAGGGCGATACCACCGAGCCCGAGGCCGCCCGTGCCCTGGCGGTGGCCGCGCGCAGCTACCTGATCCAGCAAGCCACGCGTGAGCAAGGCTGCTTTCATATTGCCGATAGCAGCCGCACCCAGCGTGTGCTGCCGCGTGCACCTACCGCCGCGGCGCGGCGTGCCGCTGATGTGACCGATGCGCTGGTGCTGTCCGGCGTGGCCGTGCGTTATCACCATGACGCGAGCGGCCAGGGGCGCATGGCCTGGCTGGAGGCCCGGCGCGCGGCCGGGCAGGGGCAGTCGTTCGATGCCATCCTGGCCCGCTGGTGGCCTCAGGCCACGCTCACCTCGTTCCAGAGCCCCGTGGCCGGCGATTGCCTGGCGGTGGCCAATGCGCGGCAGTGGCTGGCGCAGCGCGCGCCGCATTGGGAGCGCCGGCTGGCGGCGGAGCCGGGCTATGAAACGCCGCCGCTGCCCGCCGTGTGCGAAGTGCGCGAAGGCCGCCCTTATGCCGACGCGCGCCGCAACCGGCTCTATATCCAACGGCTGGCCAGCGAGGACGACCGCATTGCGCTGGCCCACGAATATCTCCATCTTGCATTTGCCCGCCACCCGCGCGGGCAGGACGAAGGCTTTGTCGAAGCCATGGCGCGCAAGCTGGTACGTACGCAAAACCCATCATGAATCTCACCCGCAATTTGTCCCGCAACTGGCGCCACGGCGTGCTGGCCCTGGTCTGCGTCGCGGCGCCGCTGGTGGCCACGGCCGAGCCGGTTGCCGATCTGGACGGCCCGGTGGGCGGCTGGCGTCACGGCGGCTTGTCCAACGAGCTTGAGCGCTATACCGCCGCTTATCCCAAGCCGCCGGTGGACCGGGGCACGCAGAAGTACCGCACGCTGATCGAGGGGCGCCTGCGCAAGGTCGGCAAGGAGGGCCGCAAGCCGCCCACGCTGGTGGTCAACGGCACGGCCATGCCGCTGTATGCCGACGAGCAGGGGCGCTTCGCGCGGCCGTGGGCGTTTGGCCGTGGCTCCAACAGTGTGGAGATCGTGTCCGCTGATGGCGCCTCGCGCCAGCGCTTGCAGTTCTACGAGGCCGACACGGCCAAGATTCAGGCCAAGCTGCGCGCGGTGTTGACCTGGGACGATCCCAAGGCCGAGGTCGACCTGCATGTGATTTCACCTGACGGTGGCCATGCCTTCTTTGCCAGCCCCTTGCTGCCGGAAGGGGGTGGTCTGGACGTGGATAGCGTGGATGGAGCGGGGCCGGAGATTTTCTCGAGCGCGGCGCCGCGTCCCGGGGTGTGGTTGTTCTATGTGAACTACTGGGGCAATTTCAACGCCGACGGCTACAACTTCGAGAAAGGCAAGAACGATCGCGACCTGATTACCGCCAAGCTCACGCTGATCTACAACGAGAACACGCTCAATGAAAAGCGTGAGACGCTCGTGGTGCCGCTGCGCAAGCTGGGCGAACTGGCGCTCATGAAGTCGGTGCGTTTCTGATCCGGCACATCGATCCGGCACATCGATCAGCCACACTGACGCCTAGCCAGAAAACCAGTCGCAAAGAACGCAGGAAGGAACCGTGGATATGCAGCACTCGCCGAAACTAGCCTTGATCAGCCTGACCCTGCCGGCACTGTTGCTGGCCGGCGCCGCGCGAGCCGACGATGCCATCGAGTTCACCACGCCGCGCAACGGCTGGCGCAACTCGGCCGGTGATGCTTCGGCCTATACGCAGGAAGTGCATTACCCGGCGGTGGCGGTCTCCACGCGAGCCGGGCAAGCCGCCAGCGCCATGATTGCCGGGCGCATCCGCGCGGCGCCCAAGTCCGAGGCGGATGCCGCGAGCGCCGCGTCGAGCCCCGCACCCGGCGGGCGCGGGCGGCGCGGTGGCGGCTCGGTTGCCACCCTGGTGGTCAACGGCGTGGCGATGCCACAGCGGGTTGAGGAGGATGGCCGCTTCTCACGGCCCTACGCCTTCTCGGGCGGCAGCAACAGCGTGGAGATCCGCAGTGCGCAGGGCGCCAGCAAGCGCGTGCAGTTCTACGACGGCTACCAGGGCAAGACCCGTCCGCGCCTGCGCGTGGTGCTGTCCTGGGACAGCGATCAGACCGACCTGGACCTGCATGTGGTGGCGCCCGACGGCCAGCACACCTTCTATGCGAATCGCGTGGCCAGCAACGGCGGCGCGCTCGATGTTGACGTCACCACCGGCTATGGCCCGGAGATCTATTCGATTGCCGCGCCGCCCCCCGGCACCTACCTGGTCTATGTGAACTACTACGGCAGCGGCGCCGGCCCCGAAGCCATTACCGTGGCGCAAGTGGCGCTGATCACCGATGAAAACACGCCCAACGAAAAGCAGCAGGTGTTCCGCGTGCCGATGCGCAAGCCCGGCGAACTGACGCTGATCAAGTCCTTCGTCATGAAGTGAGCACCTCCCCGAAACTCTCCAGCACCCCAGCGTCCCGGCACCTCCGGGATCACCCCGGAAGCCCAATCCCCCCCAATCCCCATGCAGCAGCAGAAGATCCTGTTCCTCAGTGTTTCCGCCGGCGCCGGCCACATGCGCGCCGCTGAAGCACTGCGCCTGACCGCCGAAGCCCAATTCCCCGGCGTGCAGACGCTTCACCTGGACGTGATGGAATACGTCCCGGCCACGTTTCGCAAGCTCTACACCGACTTCTACATCAAGCTGGTGAACAGCTATCCGGCCCTCTGGGGCATGCTGTACCAGCACACTTCCGAGGCCGACCCGGCAGCGCCAATGCAAAAGCTGCGGCGCGCCGCCGAGCGCCTGAGCACGCGCGCGCTGCGCCGTGCGATCGACGAGTTCGCCCCGGATGCCATCGTCTGCACGCACTTCCTGCCCGCCGAGATCCTGATGCATGAGGTACGCAGGGAGCGGCTGGCGGTGCCCGTGTGGGTGCAGGTGACTGACTTTGATCTGCACGGCATGTGGGTGATTCCCCATATGACGGGTTACTTTGCCGCCAGCGAGGAAATCGCCTTTCGCATGCGGGCCAGCCGGATCGAGGCTGGCCGCATCCATACCACAGGGATTCCGGTGGTGCCGGCGTTTTCCCGCCCGCAGGATCGCCAGGCCTGCGCACAGCATTTCGGGCTCGATCCGGCACGGCGCACCATCATGTTGATGGGCGGCGGGGCAGGGCTCGGCGGCCTTGACGAGGTGGCCGGCGCGCTGATGCGGCTGGACCACGATTTCCAGCTGATCGTGCTTGCCGGGCGCAACGAGACTGCGCTGGCGCGGCTCAAGACGCTGGCCGCCGCACACCCCGGACGCCTCTTTCCCTTCGGCTTTACCAACGAGGTGGAACGCCTGATGGCGTGCTCCGACCTTGTCATCACCAAGCCGGGCGGCCTGACCACGTCCGAATGCCTGGCGATGGGCGTGCCGATGGTGGTCAATGCGCCGATTCCCGGTCAGGAAGAGCGCAATGCCGATTACCTGCTGGAGCAAGGCGCCGCGCTCAAGGCGGTCGACCTGGTATCGCTCGAATACCGGGTGCGCCTCTTGCTGGCGGAGCCGGCACGGCTCGACCAGATGCGTGCGCGGGCTAGCGCGCTGGGGCAACCGGCGGCCGCGCGCCGCGTGCTGGAAACCGTGCTCGGGCAATTGGCGCAGTGCGGCCAGCTAGCCGGCCACGGCGGCGCGGCTGCGACGGCGGCGCGTTGAGATGCGCGCGCTGAATCTGTCTTCTTCAACCCGGCACGCGGGCCAGTCTTATCCATCGCGCCATCCCATGGTGTTGGTGCTGACCGTGGCGTGGACCCTGCTGCTGGCCTATTTCTTCGCTAACGTGGAGATCCAGATCGAGGGCGCCGCGGGCTGGGCGGCCAACCTGCCCACCTGGCGCATCGAGCATCACTGGCTGCTGGATATTTTCTGGGGTGGGCGCCCGATGACGGGCTATCACGCGTGGGTATTCCCCTGCGTGGCGCTGTTCTTCCATTTTTCACTGGTGTTCGGCGGGCGCTGGAACTGGCGCGCCGAGGCGCGCGTGATCGCCTGCATCATGGTGTTCTGGATCAGCGAGGATTTTCTCTGGTTCGTGCTGAACCCGGCGTTCGGGCTGGCGCGCTTTGCGCCGAGTTTCGCGCCCTGGCACATCCACTGGTGGGCCGGCGCGCCTACCGATTATTGGGTTTCGCTGGGCGTGGCGGCGGTGTTGCTCTGGTGGTCATGCAGGGGGCCGGTGGGGAATCGTTACAGTTTTTAGGTAAATGCCGTCAATATGCTGTTTGGTACATATGTTGCGGTGCAATGTGTGACCAATACAACGCTTCTCGCCATTTTGCGGCGGTGCATCGTGACCCGTTTTGGCGCCATCCTGTTTCCTGGGAGTAGAATCCGGCCCTTGTGTACTTTGTAGCATTCTTATAACAAATGAGCCCCCGTCCTTCGCGCATGGCGTGCATTGACGCTCTCAAGGCGATCAGTTCACAGCTGATCGTGCTGCACCATCTTGCCTTCTATGGCCCCATGTCCGATGCGGCCCACGTGCTGGCGCCCGGTCTGCTCGACYGGTTTTCGCAGTACGCGCGCATCGCCGTGCAGGTGTTCCTCGTCATCAGCGGCTTCCTGGCGGCGCGCAGCCTGGCGCCCGGCGGGCATTTGATGGTGCCGCGCCCCTTGCAGGCAATCTGGCGCCGCTACCAGAAGCTGGTGGTGCCCTATACCGCGGCTATCTTGATTGCCATTGCCGGTGCCGCCATTGCGCGCACCTGGATGCATCACGACTCCATTCCCGGCGCCCCCGGCCTGCACCAGTTCCTGGCGCATGTGCTGCTGCTGCACAACGTGCTGGACTTCGATGCCTTGTCTGCTGGCGTCTGGTATGTGGCCATCGACCTGCAGTTGTTCGCCTTGCTGATGGTGGCGTTGTGGGCAGCCCGCCGCTGCGAGCAATGGTTCGACGTGGGCGGCAGCCCGATGGGCCCGCTGGCGGTGGCCGGGCTGGTGCTGGCTTCACTGTTCTGGTTCAACCGTGATGCCACGTGGGATATTTGGGCGATTTATTTCTTCGGCGCCTACGGCTTGGGCACGCTGGCCTTCTGGGCATCCGAGCCTGAGCGTTCACCGGTGGCACTGCTGGTGTTGTGCACCGTGGTGCTGGCAGCGCTGGTCGTGGATTTCCGGCTGCGCATCGCGGTGGCGCTGGCCATCGCGCTCCTGCTCGGCACGGCGCGCCGTGGCGGATGGCTTGAGCACTGGCCGCAGGCCCAGTTCCTGGCATTTTTCGGGCGCATTTCCTACTCGGTGTTCCTGGTGCATTTCCCGATTTGCCTGGTGGTGAATGCCCTGGTCTTCCATCTGGCTCCGCACCAGCCCGTCCTCAATGCGCTCGGCATGGTGCTGGCCTGGCTGCTGAGCAACGCCGCGGGGGCATTGTTCCATCGCTACGTGGAGAGCGGTGCGCCGTTGCGCGCATTGCGCCTGGCGCTGTGGCCCGCTGCTCACGAGCCGGTCCAGCGGCAGCAGGCGGGGCAGCAACGGTCAACCTGACCGACCGATAGTCCCGATAGTCCCGATAGCGCTTTCGGTTTATCCGAAGGCATATCCAGCGGCACCCGGCCCTAGCGGCCCGGTGCCGCTTTTACATGGTGCCGATGCACCAGGACTGGTGCTAGCCGCGGCGCTTGCGCACAAGCACAGTGCGCAAGCGGCATCGTGCGGCGTGCAACACAAGGTAAAAACGAGCATTGGGATATGGCACGAAGGTTGCCTACTATGGAATCGTAAACCTGACCGTTTGGTCAGGATTCTTGTTCCGAGGCTGCCATGTCCGATCATATTGTCCTGACCTCGCACGCGCGCCGCGACAAGCCGGCCGAGCCAATCCACTGGGGGGCCGCCACGGCAGCGGAGCGCGGCCCCGTGATCGCAAGTCTGACCAATCCGGCTCAGCGCAATGTGATCGGCACCCATTCCGGCGCATACGCGGTTTACCGCGCGCTGGCGGTGGCCTCCGGCAAGCTGCAGCGAGACCACCGCGCTGATCTCACCGATACCTCGCCGGCCGAGGTGATCGGGCCTCACCCGCAGTGGAGCGATCCGGACAAGATCGTCTCGATGGATCCCTGGGGCCACCTGGTTTCCAGCGCCTTCGGCGACCGGATCGCCGCGGGCATCGACATCCGTCCCTCGATCGCCATTACGCGTGCCCACATCAATATGCCGGAACTGATGGGCGCCATTGCGGCCGGCCGGCTCACACCCGACGGGCAGATCCTTCATGCCAATGGCGACGTGCGGGTCACCAAAGCCGCGATCGATCCGGTCTGGTACCTGCCGGGGCTGGCGCGCCGCTTCGAGATCAAGGAGAGCATGCTGCGCCGCAGCCTGTTCGAGCAGACCAGCGGCATGTTCCCGGAACTGGTCACACGCCCCGACCTGAAAGTGTTCCTGCCGCCGATCGGTGGCATGACCCTGTACTTCTTTGGCGATGTCAGCCAGCTTGGCAAGCCCGAGACCAAGGTGGCCTGCCGCGTGCACGACGAGTGCAACGGCTCGGACGTGTTTGGCTCCGACATATGTACCTGCCGGCCGTACCTGGCCCACGGCATCGAGGTGTGCATCGAGATGGCGCAGCAGGGCGGTGTGGGGCTGGTGGTCTATAACCGGAAGGAAGGCCGGGCGCTGGGCGAGGTGACCAAGTTCCTGGTCTACAACGCCCGCAAGCGCCAGGTTGGCGGCGACCGCGCCGAGACTTATTTTGCACGCACGGAATGTATCGCCGGCGTGCAGGACATGCGCTTCCAGGAGCTCATGCCCGACGTGTTCCATTGGCTCGGCATCAAGCGTATCGACCGCTGGGCTTCGATGAGCAATATGAAGCACGGGGCACTGACCGCTCAGGGTATCGAGGTGGTCGAGCAGGTTGCGATTCCCGATGCACTGATCCCGGCCGATGCCCGCGTGGAAATCGACGCCAAGGTGGCGGCTGGCTACTTCACTAGCTATACCCCGCCCGACGCGGAAGAACTCGCGCTGGCCAAGGGTAGAGGACTGCACGAATGAACGAGATACCCGAAGCGGGTGGCGTGCGCGGCGCCGCGAATCCCTTCATCAACGGCGAGGATGATGCCGGTGGCTGGGCCAGTCCCGTGCCGCCGGGCCATCCGGCCGCCGCGTTGCTCACCGGCCATGCGGTACGCACCCGCTGCGCTGCCGTGACGGATCATGTGGCAGCCGGCGCGTCCGAACTGTTTACCTGGCATCCGGAGCGGATCCCGGCAGTGGCCGATTACGTGGCGGCCACCATCCGCCAGCGCTATCCCGACCTCAACGTGCCGTACCACAGCCGCTGGCGTCATTTCGAGAGCGGCGGCCCTGGCGAGAAGCTGGACCGCTGGCAGATCCTGTGCGAACGCGGCGGGCTCTCCGGCGAGGCCGACCGTGAGGAGCGCGCGCGCATCGGCATCGACCTGGTGATCCCCAGCGTATTGCTGGATGCTGGCGCGGGCCCGGACTGGCGCTATCGCGATCCCGCCAGCGACTTGTTGCTGACGCGCTCCGAAGGGCTTGGCGTGGCCAGCTTCGACCTGTTCGCGCGCGGCGGCTTTTCCGCCCAGCCGGGGCAGCCGCTGCGCTCCGATGCCGAGCGCCTGATGCGTATCGATGCGTCTTCCATCGCAACCGCATTCCAGGTGGCCCAGCACAACCCGCTGGTGGGCCTGGATGGACGCGCCGGGCTGTTGCGCCGTCTTGGCGAGGTGGCGCAAGCCACGCCAGCGGTCTTTGGTTCGCCGGCGCGGCTGGGCAACCTGTTCGACTACCTCAAGGCGCATGCCAGCTCTGGGCAGATCGAGGCCGGCTTCGTGCTTACCACGCTGCTGGTGGCGCTGGGGCCGGTATGGCCCGGGCGCGTGAGCCTGGAAGGTGTGTCGCTGGGCGACTGCTGGCACCACCCGGCCTGTACGGATGGCCTGGTGCCTTTTCACAAGCTGACCCAGTGGCTCACCTACTCGCTGCTGGAACCGCTGGAAGATGCCGGCCTGACCGTGACCGGGCTGGAGGTCCTGACGGGCTTGCCCGAATACCGCAACGGCGGGCTGCTGTTCGATTTCGAGCTGATGGTGCCGCGCGACCCTGGCTTCACTGCCGTGGCGCACACGGTGGATGAGCCGGTTATCGTGGAATGGCGCGCGCTCACGGTGACGGGGCTCGACCTCGTGGCCGCGTCCGTGCGCGAGGCGCTCGGGTTGTCGGCAGAGTCGTTCCCGCTGGCCCGCGTGCTGGAGGGCGGCACCTGGGCCGCGGGGCGGCGCATTGCCGCCAAGCGCAGGCCAGGTGGCCCGCCGCCTTTCGCCATCAACAGCGACGGCACGGTGTTCTAGCGGGTTTGCCAGACCCGCGCCGCAGCAAACAGCAAACAGCAAACAGCATGAGCAACCAGCAAGTGCTATCCGCTACCGCCTTCCAGGAGCGCATCATGACCGACCTCTCCGCCGTACCGCCTGCCACCGCGTCCGTGATGGTAGTGGATCATCCGCTCGTGCAGCACAAGGTCACGCTGGTCCGCAGCGAAGACACCACCACCGACAATTTCCGCCGGCTGGTGCGCGAGATCAGCCAGTTGCTGACCTACGAGGCGACCCGCGACCTGGCGATGGAGACCATCGCCATCAAGACGCCGATCGCGCCCATGCAGTCGCCGGTGCTCTCGGGCAAGAAGCTGTGCCTGGTGTCGATCCTGCGGGCCGGCAATGGTTTCCTGGATGGCATGCTGGACTTGCTGCCGGCCGCGCGGGTCGGGCATATCGGCCTGTACCGCGACCCGGAAACGCTGGAGCCGATCGAGTACTACTTCAAGATGCCGGAAGACATCCATGAGCGGCTGGTGATCGTGGTCGACCCCATGCTGGCTACCGGCAACTCCGCCATCGCCGCGCTCAACCGCTTGAAGGAAGCCGGCGTGAGCACGCTCAAGTACGTGTGTCTGATCGCTTCGCGGCAGGGCTTGACGGCCTTGCGAGCGGCGCACCCCGACGTAGCCATCGTCACCGCGGCCATTGACGAGGAACTCAACGAGCACGGCTACATCGTGCCAGGCCTGGGCGACGCCGGCGACCGCCTCTACGGCACCAAGTAATGGGAGCGCCGGCTACGGCGCCGCCGCCATGCTTTCCGCCGCCGCGGGAGGTGGCGGGGGGGCGCATCCGCCAGGAGAACGAGGCGCTGATCCTGCGCGCGGCCGAATACGTGTTCGCCCGGGCCGGGTTTGCCGGCGCGACCATGAACGAGATCGCCACGCGCGCTGGCGTGCCGAAGTCCAACCTGCACTATTACTTCCGCACCAAGCAGGCGCTATATCGGGCCGTGCTGGCGCATACGCTCGCGCTGTGGCTGTCCGAGACCGACATCATCGGCGCGGAGCAGCGGCCCCAGGTGGCACTGGAGCAGTACATCCGCGCCAAGATGCGGCTGTCTGCCAGCCATCCGGATGCCTCGCGCGTGTTTGCCAACGAACTGCTGCACGGTGCGCCGGAGATCCGCGACGTGCTCAGCGGCGCGCTGCGCGCACTGGTGGCGCGCAAGGCCGGCGTGATCCGGGAGTGGATCGCGCGCGGCGAGATGGCCAGCGTCGATCCGCAGCACCTGTTTTTCACGATCTGGGCTGCCACCCAGACCTATGCCGATTTTGAGTCGCAAGTTTGCGCCGTGCTTGGGGTGAGCCACCTGGGGCAGCGCGATTATGAACAGGCCACCGACCACCTGGTGCGGCTTTTGCTGCGAGGTTGCGGGCTGGAACCGGCTGGCCTGGCCGTGGAGTTATCGTCAACAAGGGGAGAGAGCCATGAGTTTTGAGGGTAAGCGCAGGTCCTGGTTGAAATTCGCGGCGGCTGCCGCCAGCGTGGCCGCACTCGGTGGCGTCGTGCCGGCGCAGGCGCAGGCCAAGCTGAAGGTGGCGGCGGTATACACCGTGCCCGTCGAGCAGCAATGGGTGTCGCGCATTCACAAGGCGCTCAACGAGGCCAAGGCGCGCGGCGAGATCGACTATGTGTTCTCGGAAAGCGTGTCCAACGCCGACTATGAGCGCGTGCTGCGCCAGTACGCGGAGCAGGGCTCGGCGCTGATCCTGGGCGAATCGTTCGCCGTCGAGGCGGCCGCGCGCAAGGTGGCCAAGGACTATCCCAAGACTGCGTTCCTGATGGGCTCTTCCGGCAAGCCGCAGGCGCCTAACTTCTCGGTGTTCGACAACTACATCCAGGAGCCGTCCTACCTCACTGGCATGATCGCCGGCGGCATGACCAAGACCAACCATATCGGCATGGTGGGTGGCTACGCCATCCCTGAGGTCAACCGGCTGATGCACGCCTTCATGGAAGGCGCGCGCGAGGTCAATCCCAAGGTCAAGTTCACGGTCAGCTTCATCGGCTCGTGGTTCGATCCGCCCAAGGCCAAGGAAGCGGCCTTCGCCATGATCGACAAGGGCGCCGACGTGCTCTACGCCGAACGCTTTGGCGTATCCGACGCCGCGAAGGAAAAGGGCAAGCTGGCGATCGGCAATGTCATCAACACGCAGCCGCAGTATCCCGCTACCGTGGTGGCCTCGGCGCTGTGGAACATGGAGCCCACCGTGGGTGCCGCGCTTGGCAAGGTCAAGGCCGGCCAGTTCAAGAGCGAGGACTACGGCTCTTATTCGCTGATGAAGTTCAAGGGTGCGGAGCTGGCGCCGCTGGGCACGTTCGACGGCAAGGTGCCAGGCGACGTGATGACCAAGGTCAAGGCGAAAGAGAAAGCGATCCTCGATGGCAAGTTCGCGGTCAAGGTGGTGGAAACGGAGCCGAAGTCGTCGCAGTGAGGTGGCCGGAGCCACTTGACGTGCCCGGCTGCGTTTGCTCCCCTCGCCCGCGTTTGGGCTAGGGGAGCAAACCGTCGACGCTTTTAAACGCCATCATCAGCCATCCATGTCCAACCCAATCCTGCGCCTTGCCGGCATTACCAAGCGATTCGGCCCGCTTGTGGCCAACGACGATATCTCGCTGGAGTTGCAGCGCGGGGAGGTGCTGGCCTTGCTGGGCGAGAACGGCGCCGGCAAGAGCACGCTGGTCAGCATCCTGTTCGGACACTACGTGGCCGACGCTGGCACGGTGGAGGTGGACGGCCAGCCGTTGCCGCCCGGCCAGCCGCGCGCGGCGCTGGCAGCCGGCATCGGCATGGTGCACCAGCATTTCACGCTAGCCGACAATCTTTCGGTGCTGGACAACATCATGCTCGGCACCCAGCCGCTGTGGCAATGGCGCCTGGATCGGCGCGCCGCGCGCGGCAAGGTGCTGGCCCTGGCCGAGCGCTTCGGCCTGGCGGTGCGCCCTCAGGCAGGGGTCGGCGAGCTGTCGGTGGGAGAGCGTCAGCGCGTGGAGATCGTGAAGGCGTTGTATCGCGGTGCCCGCGTGCTGATTCTCGATGAGCCGACTGCCGTCTTGACGCCGCACGAGGCCGAGACGCTGTTCTCCACGCTGGCGCAACTGATCGCCGAAGGATTGTCAGTGATTTTTATCAGCCACAAGCTTGACGAGGTGCTGCGCGTTTCCGACCGCATCGCGGTACTGCGAGGCGGCAAGCTGGTCGCCCAGTGCGCCGCGGCGCAGACCACCAAGGCCGAACTGGCAGAGTTGATGGTCGGCCGCGTGGTAGCGATGCCGGAACGCGCGGCGCGGCCGAGTGTCGAGGATGGCGCCAATGGCAACGCGGCGCCACCCGTGTTTGCGCTGGAGCACGTCGGCGCGCGCGCCGCCAACGGGCGCGCGCTGCTGCGCGAGGTCAGCCTGCAGGTGCGTGCCGGCGAGATCGTCGGCATTGCCGGTGTCTCAGGCAACGGACAGGCCGCGTTGGCGGAGCTGGCCGGCGGCACGCTGGAGGCCAGTGAGGGGCGTGTCACCTTGGCAGGCAAGCCAATGCCCGCAAAGCCCCGCGCATGGATTGGGGCTGGCGTGGCACGCGTGCCGGAGGATCGCCATGCGATCGGCGTGGTGGGCGATCTTGCCGTGTGGGAGAACGCCGTTAGTGAACAACTCAGCGAGCCGCGCTTTTCGCGCTGGGGTGTCATCCGGCGCGCCGCCGCGCAGCGGTTCGCGCGGGACCTGGTCGCGCGTTTCGATGTGCGCACCGCCGGCATCGAGGTGCCGGCGCGAACCATGTCGGGCGGCAATATGCAAAAGCTGATCCTGGGCCGGGCGCTCTCGGTACGCGGCGAAGGCAGCGCGCCAAGGCTGGTGGTGGCCAGCCAGCCAACCTGGGGACTCGATATCGGCGCGGTGGCCTATGTGCGCGCCCGCCTGCTCGAGGCTGCGCGCGAAGGCGCTGCCGTACTGCTGATCTCCGAGGACCTGGATGAGCTGCACGCGCTGGCCGATCGCATCGCTGTAATGCATGCCGGACACCTGACCGAAGCCCGGCCCACGGCGGCGTGGACGCTGGGCGAGCTCGGCCTGGCCATGGCCGGCTCGGGCGGTGGCCAGCACGCGCAAGCGGGCAAGGGGGAGGTGCTCCATGCGGCYTGAGGCCAGAACCGGCGTTTCGCGCGTAGCCATGCTGGCCGCGCCCATCGTTGCCATCCTTGCCACGCTGATGATCTGCGCCTTGCTGGTGCGCTGGGCCGGCGCACCGGTTGGACGTGCCTATGCGCTGCTGCTGGAGGGCGGCTTCGGCTCGCGCTTTGCGTGGTCGGAAACGCTCACGCGCGCCACGCCGCTGATCCTGACCGGTTTGTCGGTGGCGGTGGCCTTTCGCGCGCGGCTGTTCAATATCGGTGCGGAAGGGCAACTCTATCTCGGTGCGCTGGCCGCGGTGGCGGTTGGCGGTCAGGTCGATGGCGCGGTTGCGCCCTGGGCGCAGCAACTGCCCATGGGCTTGCTCTTTGTCCTGATGGTGGTGGCGGGCATGCTGGCCGGCGCCATGTTGTTGCTTGGGGCCGCGTGGCTCAAGACCCGGCTCGGTGTGGATGAGGTGGTCACGACCCTGCTGGCCAATTTCATCGTGCTGCTGTTTGTCTCGATGATGCTCGATGGCCCGATGAAAGACGCCACCGCGATGGGCTGGCCGCAATCGGTGGCGCTGGTGCCGGAGCTGGAGCTGGCCAAGCTGGTGGAACGCGCGCGCGTGCACAGCGGCTTGTTGCTGGCTTGCGCGCTGGCCGTGATTCTGTGGGCGGTCAACCGCTTCACGGTGTTTGGCCTGCAGATGCGCGCGGTAGGCGCCAATGCACGGGCCGCGGCCTTCGCCGGCATGCCGGTGCGCAGGGTAACGATGTGGGCCGCGTTGTTGTCCGGCGGGCTTGCGGGGCTGGCGGGCGTGGTGGAGGTGGCGGGGCGCACCAGCTACCTCACGCTCGATATTTCTCCCGGCTATGGCTATGCGGGCGTGGTCATCGCCATGCTGGCGGGGCTGCATCCGCTTGGCGTGGTGGCGGCATCGGTGTTCGTGGCCGGGGTGCTGGTGGGGGCGGATGGCATGAGCCGCGCGGTGGGCGTGCCCAACAGCATTGCCGACGTGATCGTGGCGGTGGCGCTGCTCGCCATGCTGGTGGCGACCATGCTGACACGCTACCGCATCCGCTTCGATGCCCCGGGTAAGGTGGCCTGATGGAACTGCTCGATATCGTGGCCTCGGCGCCATTCTGGATCGCAGTGCTGCGCGTGGCCACACCGCTGGTCTTCGGCACGCTGGGCGTGCTGCTGTGCGAGCGTGCCGGCGTGCTCAACCTTGGCATCGAAGGCATCATGGTGGCTGGCGCTTTCGGTGGCTGGCTGGCGGTCTATCACGGTGCGCCGCTATGGGGCGGGGTGGCGGTGGCAGCCGGCATCGGGCTGGCCTTCGGGCTGCTGCATGGCTGGCTGACCGTGAGCCTGGCGCTGTCCCAGCATGTGGCTGGGCTGGGCGTGACCATGCTGGCCACCAGCCTGTCCTACTATGCCTACCGGCTTGGTTTTGCCTCGGTGTCCACGCCGCCCACCATCACGCCCTTTGCCCCGATGCACTGGATCGGCGGCATTCCGCTGATCGGTGGTATGTTGCGTCCGGTGTTTGGTGAGGAGACCGCATTGACGCTGCTGGCGCTGGGGCTGGTGCCGGTGGTGGCCTGGCTGCTCTACCGGACGCCGCTCGGGCTGGCCGTGCGCATGGTCGGCGAGAATCCCGCCGCGGCGCAGGGGCAGGGGATTCGCGTAGGCGCGATGCGTATCGGTGCGATCATGGCGGGCTCTGCCCTGATGGCGGTGGGCGGCGCGTTCCTCACGCTATCCGCGTTCAACGCATTCTTCTTTAACATGATCAACGGTCGGGGCTGGATCTGCGTGGCGCTGGTGGTGTTTGCTTCGTGGCGGCCGGGCCGCGCGCTGGCCGGCGCGTTGCTGTTCGCCGCCTTCGACGCGCTGCAGTTGCGCTTGCAGCAAAGCGGTGCGAGCCTGCCCGGCTTGCCGGCGTTGCCTTACCAGCTTTACCTGATGTTGCCGTATGTGCTGTCGATCCTCGCGCTGGTGCTGGTGGCGCGTCGCGCCGCCTACCCGCAGGCGCTGATGAAGCCCTATCGCAAGGGCGAACGTTGATTCCAGGCAAGCAATCATCATGACAAGGCCCGCACCATGCTCGACCTGATCCTACGCAACTGCACGCTCCCCGATGGCCGCGCCGGCATCGACATCGGCATCCTGGGCGACCGCATCAAGGCGGTGGAGCCGGCGCTCAAGGCGCCAGCCGCTGCCGAGGTCGATGCCGCAGGGCAACTGGTGACGCCGCCATTTGTCGATGCGCATTTCCACATGGACTCGACGCTATCCTACGGCCTGCCGCGCATCAACCAGTCCGGCACGTTACTCGAAGGCATCGCGCTATGGGGCGAGCTCAAGCCGCTGCTGACGCAGGACGCCATCGTCGAACGCGCGCTGGCCTATTGCGACTGGGCGGTGGCCAAGGGCCTGCTGGCAATCCGTTCGCACGTGGATGTGTGCGACCCGCGCCTGCTTGCCACCGAGGCGCTGCTGCACGTGCGCGAGAAGGTCCGGCCTTACCTCGACCTGCAACTGGTGGCCTTTCCGCAGGACGGCGTGCTGCGCGCGCCGGGCGCGCTCGACAATCTCAAGCGGGCGCTCGGCATGGGCGTTGACGTAGTGGGCGGCATCCCGCATTTCGAGCGAACCATGGCCGATGGCGCCGAGTCCGTGCGCATCCTGTGCGAGCTGGCCTGCGAGCGGGGCCTGCGGGTGGACATGCACTGCGACGAGAGCGACGATCCGATGTCCCGTCATATCGAGACGCTGGCCAGCCAGACCGTGCGCCTTGGCTTGCAGGGCAGGGTGACGGGCTCGCACCTGACCTCGATGCATTCGATGGACAACTACTACGTCTCCAAGCTGATCCCGCTGATTCGGGAGTCAGGCGTGGCGGCSATCRCCAACCCGCTGATCAACATCACGCTGCAGGGCCGGCACGATAGCTATCCGAAGCGGCGCGGCATGACCCGTGTGCCGGAGTTGCTGGCCGCCGGCGTGCCGGTGGCGTTCGGCCATGACTGCGTGATGGACCCGTGGTACAGCCTGGGCTCGGGTGACATGCTGGAGGTGGCGCATATGGGGCTGCACGTGGCGCAGATGACCGGGCAGGACGCCATGCGCGCGTGCTTTGCTGCCGTCACAGAAACGCCGGCGCGCATCCTCGGCCTGGAAGGCTATGGCATCGCACCGGGCTGTCGGGCCGACCTGGTGCTGCTGCAGGCACGCGACGCGGTCGAGGCGATCCGGCTGCGCGCCACCCGTCTGCTGGTATTGCGTGCAGGCAAGGTGGTGGCGAGCACGCGTCCCGCTACAGCCACCTTGCACCTGGATGGCAGGCCTGGGCACGTCTGTTTTCAGCCTTGATCGCCGCCGCGAAAGAAATTTCAGGGCGGGGGTTGACAGCAGATTCCGTGTTCTACATAATGTCGTTCTTCGCAGCGCTGCAGCAAGGCAGCAAAACGAAGCCCAGATGGCGAAATTGGTAGACGCACTAGGTTCAGGTCCTAGCGGTGGCAACACTGTGGAGGTTCGAGTCCTCTTCTGGGCACCAAGACTCGATGAAAAAGGCCGTTGCTTATGCAGCGGCCTTTTTCTTTTGTGCCGCGCTTTCATGCGGTTGCTACCCGCGCGGCATACGGCCCCTTTCGGCGGCACATTGCAAGGCACAGCCTCCCATGGCGGTCTATTTCCCGCACTCCACGCACGCCACTTGGTTTCGCCCCCATCTGCGATGGGGCGGCGGCCAGCAGCAGAATATCGCCGACCTGAGGGGCTTCGATCCCGAGCGGGCGTACGTCGATGCCAGCACGCCGGACCGTCTTATGCCTCGTCGTCCTTGCGTGCTGGTGGCATCGGCCGGAAGGGGAATAGCTGCTGGCGCACGAAGCCGTCCGGCATGTAGTCGCCGACTACGCCGTATTTTTCGGGGAAACGCTTGCCGGATTTCACCGCCGTGCCAAACAGGTAGTCGAGAAAGGCATAGTGCGCCGAGTAGTTCTTGTCGATCGCCTCGTCATCCGACGCATGGTGCCAGTGATGGAAATCCGGCGTGACCACCAGGTAGCGCAGCGGGCCCCACGGCAGGTGGACATTGGCGTGGTTGAACACCGCCTGGAAGCCGACGATGATGATGTACGCGTCGATGACGCCCTTGTTGAAGCCCAGCACGTAGAGCGGCGCCAGCACCAGCACGCGCGTGAACACCAGTTCCAGCATGTGCTGGCGCGAGCCTGCGAGCCAGTCCATGGTCTTGGTGCTGTGGTGCACAGCGTGGAATTTCCACAGGAAGGGTACCTCGTGATACGCGCGGTGGGTCCAGTACTGCGCCAGGTCGGCCGCGAGAATGCACAGCAGCAGTTGCAGCACGAAGGGAATGCCACCCACGAACGCGTGCACGCTGTCGCGCACCAGCCAGCCGAACAAGCGGAAGATCAGGAAATTGACCGTCAGCAGGATCAGGCCAACGATGAAGTGGTTGACCGCGAAGTGCGCCAGGTCGGTCTGCCATTCGCGCCGGAATACGGCCTGCCCGCGATAGAGCGGGAACATCTTTTCGATCACCACGAAGATCAGCGTCGAACCGAGCAGGTCGAGGATGAACCAGTCCAGGCCGATGTACGGCGTGTGGTCCGGGAAGTCGCCCACGGCTACGCGTGAGCCGCCCAACGCCACCGCAAGTGCGACCAGTGCGAATGCCGCGGCGTTCAGGCTGCGCTTGCGGCCCAGCACCAGGTTGCTCAGCGACATGCCGCCGGACACCAGCAGCGCGGCAAACAGCACGTGACGCAACACGTCGACCGAATACTTATGGCGTAGCTCGGGCGTGGTCAGGTATTGCGGGAAATGGAAAGCAATCACGCCCAGCAGGCTCAGCCCGCCCAGGGCCAGCGCGAGGATGGCGGTGATCATGCCGCGCCCGGCTTCGAGTTCGCCGCTGCTGCCCAGCAGTTCGCGGGTATCGCGCAGGACGTTGTGCACCGGGGCGATCGGCAACTTGCCGACGGCGCCATTCTGTTTCATTTTTGAAGCATCGGGCTCGCCAGGATTGCCAGGCCTGTCAATGGGGTCGTTGGTCATCAGGATCTTCCGCTGTTCCGTTGTTTCGCTTCTTCTTGTACTGCTTGGGCTGGCTCGCCGGGCTTTCGTCCTGCGTCCCGGCGGCCAGCCGCGATCCTAGCGGAGCGCCTCTGGTTTGCATAGCAATGTGGCAGCGGCCGGCGCGTTCCGGCCGCTCGCCAGGCCGCCCTGTACGGCGCCCCACGCAAGGCGCGCCTAACCGCTAACGCTTGCGCCTTGTTTGATCTATGCTCAAGCAGAGTCGACATGGTTCATTTCAGCCAGGGGTTGCAGTCATGGCCAGGAGTGTGTCATCTGCGAGCGCGACGCAGGGTAGTGCAGGCACCGCAGGGACCGGGCTTTGCACATACGCCGCCCATCCCCATCCTTGCCGGCTTTGTTGCTGCTCGATCCTTGCGATGTTGGTGACCTCCCTGGCGCAGGCCGAAGAGCGTCCATCCGGCAGCAACGCCGGCCTCGGCTGGGACCAGCTCGAACCCGATTCAGTTGCACAGCTTGCAATTGAATCCCCGTCGCCGGCAGCGCCAGCCAGCGGTGGCGATGTGCAGGCACCGCTGGTCGCGTCGATCGGCAAATGGTCCTCCTGGAGCGGCAGTACTTCAGCTGCATCGGCTCCGCCCAGCGCGGACGACGATGCCCCCGGGCTTTCGGCGGCCTTGCGCGATCCGGTTTATGCCGAACCCGCCAGCCGGCCGCGACACGCCGAGTTCTTCCTGCGGCTGGACGATGCCACTTCGGCCACCGGGGTCGTTGGCGGCCGGATGCAAAGCATGGCGCTCGCGATGGATACCGTATTGCCGCGCAGCGGCGGCCTGACGATACAGCCGCGCCTGCAACTCGCCTATCAGCCCGGCCTCGATAAGAACGCAACCGGTTTTCTCTCCGGACAGCCGGCGGACGCGAGCGCCGCGGAGGTGGTGGTGCGGGTCTACCGGACGCAACCAACCCGGCTGACCGGCGTCGGCGGGGTCTACCCCTTTGTCGAGGCGGATCTTTGGCAGGACCGCAAGCAGGTGATCAATATCAATGGCACCCGCATCGATCCCGACATGTTGCGTGGGCTGCTTTCCGTCAACCTTGGCGCGCACGGCAGCACGAACGGGGGCGTCAAGCTCTGGGTCAAGCTGAAAGCCGGGCGCAATCCTGGGGGCACGCTGGGCGCGCGCTATCGCTGGTAGCCAGGGCGGGCGGGCAAGAAGGGGCTTGCATTTTTCTCTCACTGCGCTAGAATGCCGTCTTCGCGTGCGGCTGTAGCTCAGTTGGATAGAGTACTTGGCTACGAACCAAGGGGTCGTGGGTTCGAATCCTGCCAGCCGCACCACTTATTCTGAGCAGTAAAAGAAGCACAAAAAATGGCCTGAAGCGTTAAGCGCTCCAGGCCATTTTTTCGTTCGTGCCGTTGGAGGTGGGTTTGCCTGGCTGCCATATAGCAGGCTGGCGGCCCGATGGGTCTTCCTTAGTGGCTAGGCTGCGTGCCAGGCATCGAGTATTGCTTTTATTTTCGGACTACTCCGAAAGTGCGCTACAAAGGGTGATCGAAAAGGCTCTTATAATTTTTTTCGAAAAGGGCTTGTCAGGCTGGCCTGGAGCCTTTAGTATTCGCCCCCTCGCAACACGAACAACGCGCTGCAAAGCAGACGGGGCAAGGGTTGTGGGGTTAGCGGCAAGGGCGGGCAGAGCAGAAATAGCAGAGCTTCCTGAGGCGGCAAAAGATTAAAAGTGTTTGACGAAACGTAGAAAGTTCTTTATAGTCTCGTTTCTCTGCTGCAGCAAACGCAGCGACGCGGTAAGCAAAGCGAACCGCGGTGAGTTCTTTAACAAACAAACAACCGATAAGTGTGGGCGCTTGATAGCGGATGCGGAAGACTTCGGTCTTTTAGCTTACAAGTT
>NZ_JBFTOQ010000012.1:0-201331 GCF_056398045.1 Cupriavidus sp. 05L411
GCAATGGCAGACCGAGCGCGCCGGCACCAGCAAGAGCTACGAGTTCGGCGGCCGCTGGGGCCTGGTGCGGATGCTGGAGCGCGCGCACGTCGAGCCGGTGGATAGCGCGAACTACCAGTTGACGTGGCAGGCGAAGCCGGACGCGCTGGATGCGTCGGAAGCGCAGGAAGGGCCCGGCGCGCCGAAGGCCACTGCCGAGCGCCAGGCCGATGCGCACGGCCGGACCTTCGCCGAAGATCCCGACAGCCTGACCGCGCGCAGCGCCCAGGCGCCTGTTGCGGCGGACGTGACCTATCCGGTGCGCTACCTGATGCGAACCGAAGTCGGGCAGGGGCCGCTGGAGATGCTGGCGCTGCGGGGCTTTGTGCTGCCAACGCGGATCTTCGTGGGCCGGGAGCCRCTGGCAGCGGCCCGCGCCACACCCGCCCTGCGCAAGTAGAGATAGACAGAGACAAACGCAGACAAACAGGGACAAACGACAAACCATGTTCAACAAGCTTCTCAACGCGCTCTTCGGCGCGCGTGCCCCTGCGGATCTCGCGCGCTCCACACAGGTGCGCTGGGACCCATGGCTGCAACCCATCCGTCCCGACGCCCCGGCCGGCGACGATCCGGGCTACGACGACGACTTCCTTGCCATCAAGGAGGAGGTGGCCAAGCTGTCCGGCGTGAACGACACACTGATCGTCGAGTCCGCCGAGCGGCTGCTCAAGCTGACCGCCAAGGACTTGCGCCTTGCCGTGTATTACGTCTACGGGCGCATGCGGCGCGATGGTGCCGAAGGGGTCGCCGCTGGCTTCGAGCTGCTGTCGGCACTGGTCGACCGTTTTGGCACCCGGCTGCTGCCCGCCCGGGCCGAGAGCCGCAAGGCGGCGCTCGAATGGCTGGCCGGCGCGACGTTCACGGACCGGCTCGAGCGGGTGCCGGGCCTGGCCGGTGCGCAGCTGGAACGTACCTTGTCGGCACTGGCGCTGATTCTCGAGCGCACGGCGCAGTGGCCGGAACCGGCTCGCCCGGCACTGGATGGGCTCATCCGCCGCTTCGAGGGCCGGGTCGAGTCACCGTCGGCCACCGGCAACCCTGGTGGGGACGCACCATCCGGGCCCGCGGCCGCCTCGGTCCTGCCAGCCTTGGGCGAGGTGGCCTCGACGCGCGATCTGCTGGATCGGGCGCGCCAGATGGCGCTGTACCTGCGCCAGCAACCGCAGGGCTACCTCGCGGCCTACCGCCTGATGCGCTGCGTACGGTGGGATACGTTGACCGAGATCCCGCCGCACGAGCACGGCGGCAAGACGCGCCTGGTGGCGCCGCGCGCCGAACTGCGCGCCCAGCTCAAGCGCCTGATGCTGCAAAAGCAGTGGCCGGAACTGCTCGACCGCGTCGAGCAGGCCTTCGCCGAAGGCGCCAATCATTTCTGGCTGGACCTGCCGTACTACGCTTTCACGGCCCAGGATCAGGCCGGCGGCGAGTATGCCCGCGCGCGCGACCTGCTCGCCACTGACTGTGCGCTGATGCTCGAACGCCTGCCCGGCCTCGATCAACTGGCCTTCACGGACGGCACACCGTTTGCGGATGACATCACATTGGCGTGGATTGGGCGCCATGCCACCGTACGCGATGTCGAGCGCGGCGAGCCCATGGCGCCGGTATCGGTCGCGTCCGCCAGCACCGACTGGGCGGAGACGGAAGCCCAGGCGGCGGACCTCGCCGCCCAACAGAGCCTTGATGCCGCGTTCGCCTGGTTGCAGGGCCTGCCGGCGCCGGACGGCGAGCGCGACCGCTTCGTGCGGCAACTGGTGATGGCGCGCGTGGCCGAACGGGCGGGCCGCGCGGACACGGCGTGGCACTTGCTGGGCGCCCTCGAGGTGAACGCGCAACGCTTTCAGCTGGCCACCTGGGAGCCCTCGCTCGCGTTCGAGGCCAAGCAACAGCTGCTGCGGTTGCTCAAGGCCCGCATGACGCGCAAGGACGCGGACAAGGGCGCGCTTGCCCAGCGTATCGAAGCCCTGCTCGGCGATCTGACCGCCATCGACCCGGCCCGTGCCGTGGCCATCGCCTGACTGGCGAGTTAACTGACAGCCTCATGACCGATCCCACCCAAGACAACGAAATCCTGCGCTACTACGAAGCGGAAATGCGCTACCTGCGCGAAGCCGGCAAGGAGTTCGCCCAGGCGTTTCCCGACCGTGCACGGATGCTCAATATTGACGGCATCGGCGAGCGCGATCCCCATGTCGAGCGGCTGTTCGAGGGCTTTGCCTTCCTGATGGGGCGGCTGCGCCATAAGCTGGACGACGAGCTGCCGGAGCTGACCGAAGGGCTGGTCAGCATGCTGTGGCCGCACTACCTGCGCATGATCCCGTCGCTGTCGATCCTCGAGTTGTCCCCGACCATTGACACGTTGCAGCGCCACGAAACCGTGCCGGCCGGACTGGAGGTGCTGTCCGACCCTGTGCCGCTTGGCACGCAGGCAGCCGGTGGCAATGATGCCGTGCAATGCATCTACCGGACCACGCAAGCGGTCGACTTGTACCCGCTGCGCCTGACCGAGGCCAACGCCTATGCACGCGAGGATGGCCGCTCGGTGATCCGGCTCAGGCTCGAACTACAGGCGCAGGCACTGCGCGAGCCACTGGCGGTGCCGCGCCTGCGGCTCTACCTGCATGCCGACCGGCCAGTGGCGCTGGCGCTGTATGCCGCGCTGACCGCCCGGCCGCTGGCCATGCAGGTGCGCATTCCCGGCTACCCGGAGCAACGTCCGGGTGCGCCCCTGGCGATGCCCGGCCTGGCGCTGGAAGCGGCCGGCTTCGACGCGCAGGCGCGCCTGTGGCCCAAGCCGGACAATGCCTTTGGTGGCTACCAACTACTGCTGGAGTACTTCACCTTTCCCGAGAAGTTCATGTTCGTGGATCTTGTCGGGCTGGATATGGCAGCCATCCCGCCAGGTACCAGGCATGTTGACGTGGAGGTGGTGCTGGCCAGGCCGTTCCCCGACGACATGCGCTTCTCGGCGGAGAACGTGCGGCTCTTCTGCACGCCCATCATCAACCTGTTCGAACTGGAAGCCGACCCGATCACGGTCACGCACGTGGAGACCGAGTACCGGGTGCGGGCCATGGAGCAACACGGGCAGCATGTCGAAGCGTACTCGGTCGATACCGTGCGCGGCTTCGAGGCAGCGAGCGGCGCGCGCTTCGAGTACGCGCCGTTCGCCGCCTTTCGCCACCGGGGTGGCATGCTGCGCCACGAGATGCCGGAGCGCTACTTCCACACCCGGGTGCGCCGGGGGCCATCGGGCAAGTTCGACACCTGGGTGGTGCTCGGCGGCCATGCCTGGGAGCAGCAACAGACCCTGCCGCGGGAGACGCTATCGCTGTCGGTCACGGGCACCAACGGCATGCTGCCCCGCAAGGGCCTGCGCGAGGCCGGCATCACGCATATGCGGAGCGGGTTCGCCAACATCGGCACGGTGCGCAACCTGACCGCGCCGACCCTGCCGGTGTACCCGCCCACCGCCGACCGCTTCCACTGGCGCGTGCTGTCGCACCTGGCGCCAAACTACCTGTCGCTGCTCGATGCCGAGGTCTTGCGCGGCAGTCTTGCCCTTTACGACTGGACGGAAGGCGAGATGAACCGCAGGCGCATCGACGCCATCACGGACGTGCGGCACCGGCCCCTGCAAAAGCTCGTTAAAGGCGGCCTGCTGCGCGGCGTGGAGATCGAGGTATTACTGGACAGCACCCGCTTTGCCGGCGAGGGCGACGTCGAGCTCTTCGGCGAGATGCTCAACCGGTTCCTGTTGCTCTATGCCACGCTGAACCTGTACACCCGGCTGGTGATCGTCTCGCAGCCAAGCGGCAAGCGGCTCGCATGGCCCGACAGCAAGGCCGAGGGGGCACCGTTTTGAGCCTGCCGAAACTGACAGCAACGCAGGCGCAGGAGCGCGCCTTGCTGCCGGCGCTGCTCGCCCAAGCGCCGCAGATGAACTTCTTCCGGCTCTGCGAGCTGATCGAACTGGCCGCGCCGCAGCAACCGCCGTTGGGCACCACCGATTCCCCGGCCAACGAGCCCGTGCGGTTTCGCTCGCACGGACGGCTAGGCTTTCCGGGGCGGGAGATCGACGCGGTGGAGTGCGATAGCGACCACCCCGAGCGGCCACCGGTGGTGCGGACCACCTTCCTGGGCCTTTACGGCGTGGATGCGCGTATGCCGTCCTACTTCGTGGACGAGATCGCCCAGCGTCGCGACGGGGCAGAGCCGCTGGCGGCCTTGCTGGACCTGTTTCACCACCGGATCGTCACGCAGTTCTACCGCGTCGCGCGCAAGTACCGCTATCCGATGGGCTTCCGGCGCGGCGGACAAGACGAAGTGTCGTGTTACCTGCTGAGCCTGCTCGGGCTGGGCTTCGGCAGGCCGGGTGCCGAAGAGACCGTCCCCACACGCAAGCTGTTGTCGATGCTGGGGCTGGCCAGCCAGCGCACACGCACCGCCGAGGGCCTTGCCGGCGTGCTGCAGCATGCCGTGCCGGACGCGCGCATTACGGTGGAGGAGTTCCACCCCGTGTGGGTGCGCCTCGACGCCACCGAGCGGATGCCGCTGGGGGAGAACTGTGTGCTCGGGCGCGGCTTTTATGACCGCGCAAACACCGTACGCGTGGTGATCGCGCCGCAGGCACGCGACTCGGTGCTGGGGCTGATGCCGGGCCGTGCCATGCACCGGGAGGTGACGGCGCTGTTGCACTTCTACCTGGGCTATGAAGCGCACGCGCATCTGGAGATGCATGTGAGGCCGGCGCTGATGCCGGCGCCGGCCTTGAATTCGGACCAGGTGAGCCTGGGCTACACCACGCAGCTCAGGCAACCCGACGAAGCCGAAGCCACGGGCGCCAGTGACGCCGTCACCCGTGTGCAGCTCGGCAACTGGCGCGGGCACAGCTCGGCGCAGCCAACGCAACGCTGAACCCGCACTGTCAATGAAACGCAGCAATACGCTACAGCTACACAAAGAGGATCAACACGATGAGGCGACAGCTTCGAAACGGCGCCCTACTGCTGGCTGCCACCCATATAGCCGGTTGCGGCGTGGGCCAGGCCGTAAAGGACAGCACGGTGGAGGCAGCGAAATGGGCCTTCACGACGCAGGTCAAGACCATGAGCCTCGATCTGACCAGCCGGTCGTCGTTAAATACAAACGGCGCCGGGCAATCGTTGTCGACGGTGGTGCGGATCTACCAGCTGAAATCGCCGCAGGCCTTTGAGCAATTGAGCTACGCGCGACTGCAGGCCAATGATCTCGAATTACTCCAGCCCGATCTGCTGGCGACCAAGGACGTCATCCTGCGCCCCGACGCGAGCGTGAGCCTGAGCGAGCCGATGCATGCCGAGGCGGAGTATGTCGGGGTCATCGCGCTCTTCCGCAGTCCCGGCAAGGAAACGGTCTGGAAGCTGGTGGTGCCGAAGAAACAGTGGAAGAAGACCGATCCGGTGAGGATCGAGGTGCGCGGCAGCACGCTGGAGCTGGTGGGGGCCAGCTTTGACGGTCCCGGCGCCGTGGATGGCGCTGTCATTGTGCGTTTCGCCAGCACGCTCCGCAATAGTGAGTACGTTGCACCACATGTAAGTTAAGCTGCGGCTTGCATTCCTGCAATTTCCTGACATATCGCCGTGCTACTCCCCATTCGCAGTAAAGCCACTTCTGCTGCCTCCGCCGCTCTGGCCCTTGCTATCGCGTGCGTGAATTCGGCTTTCGCGACCGACTTCCTGGCGCCAGGCATTTATCGTGTCGAGCCAGACTCCCATCTGAGCCCGCCCAACAGAATGCCGGAGGCCGAGACAAGCCGCTTCAAGGAGCGCTTCGAGCACGCCTTGCCCAAGTCGGCGGATATCACCTATGCCGTGGTGTCGCACGAACCCGGTTCGGGCGGCAACAGGGTGCACTTTCTTGTAGACAAGGACTACAAGACCGACGTCAACTCCGCGAACAAGCTATGCGTGGCCTACGCCTTTCCGGGCTGGAACGACTACTCGGCATCCCAGCCGTTCTGCCGAACCAACATCAGCAACGAGTCTGAGGCACTGTTGAAACAGCGGACGGCGGTGGCGTTCACCGTGACCTGGCAGCCCAGGAAGACGTACCTGAGCACCGAGACCATTCGGCCACAACGCAAGCCAACGGCCGACGAGGTCGGCGCTTGCGCGCTTGGCGTATGCAGCCCCGAGGCGTATGGCAAGGGGGTCAACCATTATGAGATGGCTTACTACGCGGATAGCTTTGCCCTCGACAGAGTCCGCCCTTACCAGACAATCTTGTATCTCACCCAGGCGGTGCCACTGTTTGCCCGAGCCGAACGTGACACGATCCTGACCCGTCTCGACGCGGGGACTTATGTTCCTGTCCTCTCCACGGATGCGCAATGGTACGAAATCGAGCGCGTCGGGCGCGACGGCTCGATTACCCACGGCTGGGTCGACCGCGACGATGCGGTCGCGGTGAATTGGGTTGCGCAACGTGCCAGAACGCGCAATTTCCTGTTTCGTGTCGCATTTATCGAAGGCGAGCTCACATCCGACTCTCCGCACGCGGTCGCCATTGAGATCATCGATCGAAAATCCGGCGTTCGTACCCAGGTCATTCGTGACTTCGATTCCGATCCCGGCTTTGCGGCGCCCGCGAACGCCTTGCGCGTGGTCGACGCTAATTTCGACGGCTATCCGGACATTTCGATTTTTGGCATGTCGGGAGGCGCCGGGCCGAACAGCACCGAGAATTTCTTCTTGTTTGACGCCGCCCGGCGACGGTTCGTTTTTGATGAGACCTTGTCGGGACTGTTGCAGATCGCCATCGACTCCCGCACGCGCTCCATTTCCTCGGCGCAGCGCAATAGCTGCTGCAGCCACTCGGCGCAAACTTACCGTTACGCCGGCGGAACGCTGACGCTGGTTTCGACCTGGGACGAAAGCCTGACGGCCGATGGGAAATGGCTGGAGACAACCATAGGCCGCGCGCGCAATGGGAAGCTGCATTACCAGACACGACGAACAAAGCCGGAGCGCTGATACCGTTGATACAACAGGGGCGGCGTGGCGCATCCCGCCTGCGGTTTGCGGGATGGCCAGTTGAATACGCAATCCTCAAGCGGTCCTTGACCCCATCATCGCCGACGGCAACCGCTTGCCCACCCAATCCCGCTCTTCTTCATAGGCCCGCGCCAGGCGCAACACCGACACATCGTCCCGCGGCCGCCCAATCAACTGCATCCCCATCGGCAACCCCTGCGGCCCAAATCCCACCGGCACGCTGATTGCCGGACATCCCGACAGCGTCCAGGGAAACACCACTTCCATCCAGCGGTGATAGGTATCCATCTCGCGGCCGGCGATCTGCTTCGGCCAGGGCTGGTTCACATCGAATGGGAAGACTTGCGCCGTTGGCACCGCGATGTAGTCGAACTGCTTGAACACGCCTAGCAGCGCTTGATACCAGGCGCTGCGCTCCATGCTGGCGGCATAGACGTCGCTTGCGCTGAGCTTGAGCATGCCTTCGATCTCCCAGATCGCGGAGTCCTTGAGCAGCGCGCGCTTGGCCGGGTCCTGGTAGAAGGGCAGCATGCCGTTGCCGACCAGGAAATGACGGTGCACCAGCCAGGTCTTCCAGAGCCGTTCCGGCGAGAACGGAGGCTTGATGGCTTCCACCTGCACGCCAAAGGCCGGGAAGGTGTTGAGGGCATCCTCGCACAGCGGCAGGATGCCGGCTTCCATGGGCAGGTAGCCGTCCCAGTCGCCCAGCCATGCCACGCGCTTGCCCTTGAGGTTGGTCTTCAGCACGTCGGCCACATTGGCCGGGGTGAGCGTGGCCAGCACCGGGTCCTGCGCCAGTGCCTGCGGCGTGCGCGCATCGGGGCCAGCCTGTGTGGCCAGCAGCAGGGCCACGTCGGCGACGGTGCGTGCCATGGGCCCTTCGTAGCCGAGTTGCTGGATAAAGACTTCCGGGGCCGGGCCGTAGGGCACGCGGCCGGCGCTGGGGCGCATGCCATAGACGTTGCAGAAGCCGGCCGGGTTGCGCAGCGAGCCGCCGAAGTCGCTGCCGTCCGCTACCGGCAGCATGCGCAGAGCCAGCGCGGCGGCCGCGCCGCCGCTGCTGCCGCCGACGGTGCGGCTGGCGTCATAGGGGTTGCGGGTGGCGCCGTAGACAGGGTTGAAGGTTTGCGAGCCCAGGCCGAACTCCGGCGTGTTGGTCTTGCCGATCAGCACGGCGCCGGCGGCGCGTGCGCGCTCCACGATGATGGCGTCCACCGTGGGCACGTTGTCCCGAAAGATGGGTGAGCCGAAGGTGGTGCGGATGCCGCGCGTGAGCGCCAGGTCCTTGGGGGCTTGCGGCATGCCGTGCATCCAGCCGGCTGAGCGCCCGGCGGCGAGGGCCTGGTCGCAGGCGGTGGCTTCCTGCAGCAGCACTTCAGGCTCACGCAGCGCGACGATGGCGTTGGCGCTGGGATTCACCCGTGCGATGTGGTCCAGGTAGGCCGCCATGACTTCGCGGGCCGACAGCTTGCGAGCATGGATCTCGCGCGAGAGTTGCCAGGCCGGCATCATGACGATGGGATTCGGGCCGCCAGCCGTGGTGGTGGGGGCGGATGCGTCCGGTGCGCCGTTCTTGCCGGCGGGGGGCGCCGCGCCGGCGCTGCTGGCAGTGACGCCAGCGGCGATGCCGGCTAGCGTGGCGCCTGCCAGGTGGCCCAGCAAATGGCGCCGCGAAGGTTGTCCGGGGGCGGGGCCATTGACGGCGTTGCGCGCATTGCCGCTATCACGGTCACGGTCTGTGTTGCCTGTGGGGGTCATCGTGTCGTTCCTCGTTCCGGTTTTTTTGTCCCGCGTATTTGTTTGCGTGAGTTTGTCACATTGGCCCGGGGCTCGCGCGGGCGGTCTTGCCCGGCGTCGGCGTTGCGCCACTGCCCAGGATCGCCGCGCGGTGCGCGCTCACGTCGTCGAGCGGCTGGCGGCGATAGCGGCCCACCTCCTCGGTGCTGAACGCCTGCACGTCGTTGTGGCCGGTGAGCGCGGGCATCAGCCAGTTCATCAGCCCTGCGATCTCTGCGTCGCTCAGGGCGGAGGCCGAGGTGCCCGGCACCTGGATCAGGAACGCGCGCCCGGCCGGCGTGGCAAGCAGCAAGGGCACGGTCTCGCGCATGTCGGGGATGCCGGCCGAGGGCTTGCCGCGCGCATCGGGCTGGTGGCAGCCGGAGCAGTGCAGCAGGTAGTTGTCGCGCGCGTGGCGCAGCTCGGCCTGTGCGCTTGCGGTCGTGGCCAGCGTGGCCAGCGCCAGCAGGCACAGCCCGCGCCGCGCGGCCGCGCGCAAGGTGCGAGCGCTGCGTGATGCCATGCTATTGCCCCGCCTCGCGCAGCTTGCGCACGGCCCCCGGGGTCTTGCGCTCGGCGCGTGCGCGGGCCAGCGTATCGGTGTTCACGGCCTGCTCGGGCGCGCCGTTGCTCGCCGCCAGCCACGACAGCACGGCGGCCAGCGATGCATCCGGCAGTGTGGCGAAGCTGGGCATGACGCCGTTGAACGACTGGCCCTGCGACTGGATCGGGCCGGCGAGCCCGTGGGTCAGCACATTGGCCAGGTAGGCCTGGCCCGCCGGTGTGGCGAGCCGCTCGCGCAGCGCGCCGGCCAGCGGCGGCGCCACGCCGGCAATGCCGGAGGCATCGGCATTGTGGCAAGCGGCGCAGTGCGTGCCGAACAAGGCCTTGCCCTGGTCAGCCAGCGACTCGGCAAGGGCGATGCTTGCAGGCGCCACGCATGCCAGGCACAGCGCTAGTTGTGAGAGAGACCGCTTCATCCCTGGGCTCCGAGAATGATCGAGGTGGTGCAATGGAACATGGTGCTGTCGTTGCTCATGCACCAGTTCACATCGTTGTGCACGCCCAGCCGGTAGCCCGGCCGTTCGCGCTCGTTGGTGTTGCACTCACAGCGCCCGCATGTGGTCTTGCCGCAGCAATCGTTGTAGCTGACCATGTAGCTTCTGCCGTCGGCCGGGTTGTGGCAGGTGCCGACCCACGACACGCGCGAGGGCTCGGTGCCGGGCGGGCAGGAGGTGGAAGTGCCGCCGCAGCATGCGCACAGAAAGCCATCCACCGCGCAGTACTTCCAGTAGTCGCAGGCGGTTTCGTCCTGCGCTTGCGGGCCGGCGGCCTTGCTGCCGTGTGCTCCCGCCGCGTGCGCGCTGCGGTCGAAGGGCAGCACCGGCAGCGCCATCGTCCCCACCATGACCTTGCCGAGCGTGGCCAGCACGCTGCGCCGGCCCGTGCGCTGCGCCGCGCGCCGGGTCTGGTGTTCGAAAAATCGGTCAATCCACATGGGTTTTCTCTCCCTGCCTTCAGGCACGCGTTTCCAGGAACTGCTGCACCGAGCCCACGTCAAGGTCCATCGCGGTGAACAGGCTCTCCAGCTGCTCGCGCGAATTCACCAGGCCCTTGGCGCGTAGCGTGCCGCGCACGTCCATCAGCACGCCGTACGGCAGCTTGCCGATCTGCAGGTGCATGCCGAGCTCGGGCGATAGCACATAGGGGAAGGCTTCCAGCCCGGCCTGGCGCAGGAAGGCCAGGTGCTCGGGCTGTTCGCCGTCGGAGGCGAGCACCACGCGCAGCCAGCCAGCCTCGCTGGCCTGCATCGACTTGAGTACCGGCAGCAGCTTCTTGCAGACCGGGCAGGTCGGCGAGAGAAAGAACAGCAGCGTGCTGCGGGGCTGCGCGCCGCCCACCGCTACCGGGGCGCCGCGCACATCCTGCAAGGCAAAGGGCGGCAGCGCCTCGCCCACGCGCGGGCCGGCGTCGATCACCAGCGCGCCCATCGGCGCGACGCGCTCGAACAGGATGCCGACCTGGCGGGCCAGGGCATAGAAGCCGAAGAGCAGCGCCAGCACGACGATCCACAGCACGATATTGGCAATCACAAGGGCAGTCATGGGAGTCTCACTAGAGGGTGGAATGCGTAGGGTGGCTGGAAGCCAGGCGGCCAGTGCGGCGGGCAGCGCGGTCGGCGTTGACCAGCAATTGCGTGGCGCCGAGCCAGAGCAGCAACAGCGCGAGCGCGCAGAAGCCGGCGGCGAGGGTGTCGAGCAGGTTGAACGCCCGGGGTGCCGTGCCCGCCGCCAGTCCGGCAGCAGCGATCGCGGCCAGCACCAGCACCGCGAGCAAGCCAAGGTTGCGCAGCAGCAGGCCGTTGGATAGCCGCAGGTTGTCGGCGTGGCTGCCGCAGCCGCAGCGGATGTCGCGCCGCCCGCGCAGCAGGTTGATGCCCACCGCGCCGCTGGCTGCTGCCACCACGCATGCCGCCAGCAGCGCCGCGCCCGGGTGCAGCGGCGCGGCAACCAGCGCCGCCACGCTGGCCGTCTCGGCGCCCAGGTAGGCAAGCGCTACCGGGCGCGACCATGCGTCGGGCACCAGCCGGTAGGCGCTGACGGCGCCCCAGAAGCCGGAGAAGTCGCGCAGCTTGGGCCACAGTGAGTGCGCCAGCACCAGTGCGGCAGCGGCGGAACAGGCCGCTGCCACGACCGGATCGCGCAGCACGTCGGAGACCACGGCGGCGGCGCTCATTGATGCAGCTCCAGCTGCACCGCGTTCTCCGCCACCTGGTCCAGGCGCGCCACGGGCTTGAGGCCCCGGGCCGGGTCCAGCGACACCACGCCGGCCCTGGCGGCGTCCAGCACATACAGCGTCGGCTGCGGCCCTTGCGTGATGGTAAGCGCCAGCGCGTTCTGCCCCGGCGCGCGGGCGATGCGCTTGTGCTGCGCCAGGTCGATGGTCCAGATCTCGGCGGCGGGGGTCTTGTGCGATCCCTCCTTGCTGCGCGGATGCATGCCCAGGTACAGGCGGCCCGTGGCCGCGTGCAGCGCGAACAACTGGTAGCCGCCCGGCTTCCAGCCCGCCTTGCGGTCCGCCGCGTCCACCACGGGCCAGGGCTGCGCGAAGACCGGCGTCTCACCCGCGAGATCCGCGCTGTAGACGTTGCCGTTGAAGGACACGAAGGTCAGCGTGTTGCCCACGCGCTCGCTGTGCAGGAAGACCGGGTCGGCATCGGGATCGAACATGCGCGCACTGCGCTTTTGCCCGCTGGGCTGGCCGGCAGCGTCATGCGTCACCGTCAGCATCGTGCCGTCGCTGCACAGGGTGCGAAAACGCTGGCTGGATGCCTCGGTGGCAAATATGCCCCAGCAGCCCGGGGTTTGTGCCTCCGCCACGAACTTGCCAGCCTGCAGGTCGACGATGCTGACCGAGGTGGCGGGCGTGGCATTCTGCACATAAAGAAAACGGCCGTCGGCGGATACTGCGGCGATGCCCCGGTAGTTCAGGGACTGTGCGTGCTTGGGCGGGATCACGATCTCGCTGCGGTAGGCCAGCGTGGCGGTGTCATACAGGCTCACCACATCAGCCCGCTCGCCCCGCGCGAGCCGCGTGTAGAACGTGGAGATCACATACAGCGTGCGCTTGTCCGGGGACAGCACGCTCTGGCCGCCGAACGCGGTGGGCACCAGCCCGAGGTAGCGCATGCGCTTGCCGTCCACCACGTGCAGGCGCCCGTCCACCATATGCTTGAACGCCACATCGGAGATGTAGAGCCGGCCATCGTCGGCCGGCGCGAGCGGTTGCACGGAGAGGGTTTCCGGCTGCAGTTCGGCGGTGCTGGCGGCATCGCTGGCATTGGGGGCGGCGGCAGCTGGCAAGGCTAGCACGCTCAACATCGTCGCTGCGGCTACTCTGCGTACCACGCCGGGCCGTCGGGTGATGGCCCTGGTGCTTACCTCGTTCACTGGATGGCTCCTTGGGATGCGCTTTGCAATGGGGCCAGTCTACGAACGGTGGGGCGCGGGCGTTATCCGAAATCGGCAACGGCGGCACGGGGATATTCACCGATGCGGCCCGGGCTGCCATCCGGCATCAGGGCGAACCTGCACTGCTGCTGTGCACGCAGCGCCATGCGGGGGGCAAATGCCAAGGCGCGGGCTTATCCGTTTTCGGAAACGGAGCAGAATGGACAGTAGGGATGAAGAGGGCTGAAGAGAGCGAAGGCGGTGCAGCTAGGGCGGCAAAAGCGGCTGCGCAGCGGCGCCAGAACGGGCCGAGGCTGCCACCATGCTACGATCCGCGCCTAATACGGAGAAAGAAGATGTTTTATACCTGCCAGAACCAGTCGTGCCAGACGCGTTGGGACCCCAAGGACGTCACGGTCAAGGACGAAGGCCAGGGCCCGCTGTTTCGCTGTCCGGTGTGCAACTCCCGCAACCCGGTCGTGCCCCAGCGCAAGTCCGACGGCACCATCGTCTACAAGCAGCGCACCCGCTAAGAAGCTGGCTAAGAGGCTGATCAAGGCCGGCCTGTTGACGCGCCGCCCAGGGGCGCTCAGCCACCGGCCCGCTTGACGGTCATCCCGCGCTGCTTGAGTTTTTCCACTACCGTGTCGCAGTGGTCGCCCTGGATTTCGATCACACCGTCCTTGACGGTGCCGCCCGAGCCGCAGGCGGCCTTCAGTTCCTTGCCCAATTGCGCCAGCGACAGCGCGTCCAGCGCCACGCCGCGCACCAGTGTCACTCCCTTGCCCTTGCGGCCCTTGGTCTCCCGCGACACCCGCACGATGCCGTCGCCTTGCGCGACCGGCCGCGCCTTGCCGCAGGTGCAGGCCGCCAGCGCATTGCCGCAGCCGGGGCACATGCGGCCGTGTTCAGTGGAGTAGACCAGCGAGCTGGCGGGTTTCGGGTGAGACATGACAGGCGTTCCGGGTGACGGGCTGGCTGGCGCAGCCCGGGGCAGGCAGCGTACGACAAGCGCGCGGCGCCTGCAAGAGGGCGACGGCGCACTTCAGGTGCCACTTGCTGCCCTCGCCAACGGCCGTGGCTCACTCGCCGTAGCTCTGCCCCTGCGCGATCAGCTCCGGCGTACCGATGACGCCGTTCAGCCCGTCGAAATCCAGCATGGCATCGCGCATCGGCGCGGTGGTGCCATGTTCGAGCAGGCTGCCGTAGTAGCGCTGCATCTGCGCGCCGATGAAGCGCACCACGCCACCCGGGAAAATCACGATGCGAAAGCCCCGGCCGGCGAGTTCGGCCGCGCTCTGCACTGGCGTCTTGCCGCCTTCCACCATATTGGCCAGCAAGGGAATGCGCCCGGCAAAGTGCGCGCAGATGCGAGCCATGTCTTGCTCGGTGCGCAAGGCCTCGATAAACAGCGCGTCGACTCCGCATGCCACATAGGCCTCGGCGCGTTCGATCGCTGCGTCCAGTCCCTCGATGGCCACCGCATCGGTGCGGGCCAGGATCAGGGTCCGCGACGAAGCACGCGCGTCCAGCGCGGCCTTGAGCTTGCCGCACATCTCGGCTGCCGCGACAACGCGCTTGTTGTCCAGATGGCCGCAGCGCTTGGGAAAGGTCTGGTCCTCGAGCTGGATCATGGCCGCGCCGGCGCGTTCCAGCGTGCGCACGGTCCGTATCACGTTGAGCGCATTGCCGTAGCCGGTATCGGCATCGACGATCAGCGGCAGGTCGACGCGGTCGGTGATCCTGCCGACGATATCCACCGTCTCGGTGGCGGTGGTCAGGCCCACGTCCGAGCGCCCGAGTTGCGTGTAGGCGACGGCCGCGCCAGACAGGTAGAGCGCTTCAAATCCCGCTTGCGCGGCGACCAGCGCCGAGAACGCGTCGTAGACGCCGGGCACCAGCAGCACGCGCGGTTGGCGCAGGCGCTCGGCGAGGGATGGAGTTGTCATTTTTTTTGCGGTGTGGCGGCCCATGGCCGGCGTGGAAAACGCCGGCATGGTGCTTGCCCTTCGAGGGGATGTGGTGCGGCATGATAGCGAATAACGAGCGAGCGCTCAGCCGCTGGCGCGAGGTGCGCCATGTCCATACATTAGGGGGCGAAATTGTCAGAGCGAAAGATGCCCGGGCCTTCGTTGAAGGCGCTCGCAAGGCACGCAATGTCTGCATCGGGCCCGGGTGCTTGATGGTGGGGCGCTTGTGCGGCGCCCCCTTGCGCACTGTCGATGGCGCTGCCTAGCGCCCGGCAGGGCTCCCGTAAAATGCACCAGTGCGGGGATTCGAAACGATGTAGGTATTGCGTCTTGCCCAAGTCTGGGCAGCCATGAAGACTTCAGGCTCGCGCTGGCTCCAGTCACTCGTCATGAGTGGTGCAGCCTCCTGCTCCGTCGTGGCATACACGACGGCCTGGTGAAGGGCGGCCCGGCCTTGGCTTCCTGGAATGGTAATGGTGCGAATCGTCACGCGCATCGTCAAAGGCCTCAACGTGTTTGGACTGCAAAGTATGGCTGCCTTTCAAGGACAGATTTGTGACAGCGTAGTGTCCTGATCTGCACTGGAAGGCTGCGCCATGGGGGCTTGGCGAAGCCGTGACAATCTGGTTTGCGGCCTCGCGGTGAATCGGGAGCATCCATGCCCGATCATACGCGCAAGCACTAATCGGGCCAACGGCATCTGTTGTGGCGCGTCGACAGGCGGGGAACAGCCTGCGGCGGGCGCCGCGGCCATTCGGCTTCCGGCTCCAGCCGGGTTCGTGGCCGGTCCGGGAAAAAATAGATTACCCGGCACATTTTCACCGGCTGCAGCGTGCGATCTCCCCCGCCCGCGCTCGCGACTAAAGCGCCGCTTTGTCGATCGCAATGCCGAGTTCGCCCGCCATGCGCTCCACCAGCGCCTGGAGCCGGTTCACCTTTTCCGCCAGTTCCTTTTGCTCGGCTTTGAGCGACTCGAATTCGGAGGGCGAGATGCTGTCGTCGGTGCCGCCGCGCTCGGCGATGTCATCGACGCTGACTTCCCCGCACAGCAGGTGCATCCAGCGGTTCTCACGTCCGCCGGGAGCCCGCGGCAGCTTGACGACGAAGGGTGGCTCGGCGGCGGCCAGTTCTTCCAGGAACACCTCGACCGACGAGATGTCGGCAAATGCGTGCAGGCGCGCGGAGTTCAGCCTCAGCTCCGCGACCGTCTGGGGCCCGCGCAGCAGCAGCGTGGTGAGCAACGCGACCGACTGGCTCGGCACGCCCAGCACGCGTTTCATGTTCTGCTCGAATCGTGGCACGCGGCTGCTGCTGCCTTCCATGGCCAGGCTCAGGCGTTTCAGGCCATCGATGGCAGTGAGGATCTCGGCCTCGGAGGCATTCATCACCGGCGAGCGCGCGGTCTTCTGGTTGCAGCCGGATGTCAGTGCGTTGAGCGACAGCGGATAGGTGTCCGGCACCGTGTGCTGCTTTTCGACCAGCACGGCCAGCACGCGCCCTTCAAGCTGCGTCAGGGAACGGATGGCCGGGCGTGCGGGGGTGTCGGGATTGGGATTCATGAGTGGTATCACTAGGTGAAGCTGCTTGCCCCGGGCCGATGCGCGGATCCGCGGATCGCGGGCCAGCCGGGAGCGCCTTGTTTGGTGGGCATATGATATCCGCTCGGGTGGCGGGGCAATGTGAGTTTGCGTGAACCTGGCGTCCGCCCGGTGCGCCCCTAAGGGTTGCCGGCTTGCCGCAGGGCATCGGCGATCAACGTGACCGCCGGCGCAACTGCCGCATCCCGTTGGGTAATGAACACCATCCGCCCGGAGGCGAACGGCGTGCGCAAGCGCACCTGATGCACCATGGACGTCTCGCCGTAGTGGCGCACGGCGCTGGCCGGCGCAACCGTCAGGAAGCCACTCGCGGCAACCATCGACAAGCTGCTGTGAAATGAGATCGATTCGATATGCGGCACGGGCGGCAACTGGCCGCTATCGAGAAACGGCTGCTCGAAGATCTCACGCGTGTGGGTGCCGCGCGGCGGCAGGATCCAAGGTCCTTCATGCAATGCCGGCAGGCTGACCTCGCGGCGCCTGGCCAGGGGGTGGTCCCGCGCGCAGGCAACGGCCAGGTGTTCGTCCCATAGCGGCGTGATGGCCAGCCGTTCCCGCGGCTGCGCGGGATGACCGGTTTCCAGCCGGCCTATGACGCAGTCCAGCTCGCCACTGGCGAGCAACCCGAGCAGGCCGCTGACGGTGTGCTCCCTTACCTGCAAGCGCGGCAGCACACCCTGCTGGCTCAGCGTGGCGACCAGCCTTGGCAGCACGTTGACCCCGACCAGCGGCAGCACGCCCATGCGCACCAGCGGGATCTCCGGCCGGGCCGCCAGGGCCTCGCTGGCCGCATCCAGGGCGCCCAGCGCAATGCGCAAGCGCTCCAGGGCGCGCTCGCCCGCCGGGCTCAGGCGGCCGCCTCGCGTAGTGCGCTCGATCAGCGTGCAGCCGAAGGCTTGCTCCAGCTCCTGCAGCATCTTGGTCACCGCCGGCTGGCTGATGTGCATGACCTCGGCGGCGGCGGTCAGGGAGCCGGTTCGCGCCACCAGGTCCAGCAGCCGCAGATGGCGGATACGCAGGCGGTCGATCCGGTTCGGATGGGCGGCGCGCGCCGCAGCCACGCGCGAAGGGGAAACCGTTGCCATAACCAATCCTGATGGATTCATAAGAACTGGATCATTGTCTCGAATGATGGCGCGGCGTGACAATCGGGCAAAACCAGAAAGGAGACCTGAGATGCCCGCATCCACCCGCCGCACGCGTCGCCTGATGCTGCGGACCCTGCTGACGCTGCCCGTTGCGGCAGCGGCCGGCTTGCCAGCTTCGGCGTTTGCCGCGGACAACTACCCCAGCCGCCCGGTTCGCCTGGTGGTGCCGTATGCCGCCGGCGGCGGCCCGGATATCCAGGCGCGCAAGCTGGCCGAAGTGCTGGGCAGGGAGCTGGGCCAGCCCGTCGTGGTGGAGAACAAGGTGGGCGCGGCAGGCATCCTTGCCGCCGAATCCGTGGCGCAGCAGCCGGCCGATGGCTACACCTTGCTGCTGGGCGCCTCCACCCATGTCGCGCAGAAACTCTTGCAGCCATCCGTCAAGTTCGATCCGGCGGCGTTCACCCATGTGATCCGCATCGGCGTCAGCCCCGCCGTGCTGGTGGTGGGGGCGAATTCGCCGTACCGCACCGTGGGCGAACTGGTGGCCGCCGCGCGGCGCTCGCCCGGATCGCTGAACTATGCATCGGGCGGCATCGGCTCGGCCGCGCATATCTGCGGCGCGGCCTTCGCATCGGCGACAGGCATCAACGTGGTCCATATCCCCTACAAGGGCTCGGTGGAAATCGTGCCGTCGCTGATCAAGGGCGACACGCAATTCGGCTTTCCGGTAGCGGCCACCGCCGTGCCGCAGATCGGCAATGGCAAGGTGCGCGCGCTCGCCGTGACCTCGGCGCGGCGGATCTCCGGGCTGCCAGGCGTGCCGACCCTGAACGAGGCGCTTGGGCGCAGCGATCTCACGCTGGATTCCTGGAGCGGCATCTGGGCCCCGGCAAACCTGCCGAAGCCCTTGGTGGCGCGCTTGCATGCCGCCATGCTGAAGGCACTGGCGGATCTCGGGCTGCGCCGCTTTTATGCCGAGACGGGGGCGCTCATCGAACCGAGCCCCACGCCCGAATCCTTCACCCGCCTTGTCGCCGAGGAAACCGCCAGGATGCGGCAGGTGATCGAGAAAAACCACATCACGATCGAGTGAGCCTGCCATGCCTATCACCGCTATCCATTCATTCACCCCGCTCGCGGGCATCCGCGTGCTCGATTTCTCGCACGTCATCGCCGGTCCCTTCGCCACCTTCCTGCTGGCGCAGCTCGGGGCCGACGTGACCAAGGTGGAAAACGCCAACGGCGGCGATGTCATGCGCCGCGCCGGACGGGGCCGCGAGGGCTTCGTGGCGCTCAACGCTGGCAAGTCGTCGCTTGCCCTCGACCTTGGCACCGAGCAAGGGCGCCAGCATGCGCTGGAGCTCGCCGCCACTTGCGATGTCTTCGTCGACAACCTGCGGCCGGGCGTGCTGGAGCGCTTCGGACTCGGCTTCGAGGCCGTGCTTGCGCTGAATCCGCGCGTGGTCTATTGCAGCATCTCCGGCTTTGGGCGCGGCGCGCCGGCATGGCGCGGCCGGCCCGCTTATGACCACGTGGTGCAGGCCGCCACCGGCATGGCCTACATGGCGGGCAACGAGGGCGACCCGCCTATCAAGACGGGGTTCCCGGTCATCGACTCCGCCACGGGGCTGCTCGCGGCCTTCGCCATCCTTGCCGGCGTACGCGACAGCGAGCGCACCGGGCGCGGCATGCTGCTCGATATCTCCATGGCCAGCGCCGGCATGCAGCTGATGTACCCCATGGCCTGCGACGCGCTCACGCACGGTGCCACGCCGCCCCGGCAGGGCAACCAGGGCTACTCCGGCAGCCCCTCCGCCGATTTCTTCCGCACGCGCGACGGCTGGCTGGCCATCGGCGCGAACACGCCAGGCCAGTTGCTGGCATTGCTCGAAGCGCTGGGCCTTGGCCATCTTGCGCGGGACCCCGCCTTGTTCAATCCGCCGCTGGAACGCAGCGGCCTGCCTGCCTTTGTGCGCTCGCTCGATCCGGGCGCGCTCAAGGCGGCGCTCGCCGCCGCGCTGGCCGATGGCCTGGCCACGGAGCTGGAAGCGCGGCTTAGCGCGTGCGGCATTCCGGCCGCGCGCCTGCGCAACATCGCAGAGTTTGCCGCTGAATCCCGGGACAATGGCAGCCTGGAAACCATCGAGCTGCGCGATGGCGATGCCGCCGTGGTGTCGCCGGGGCTGGGCTTCCGGGTGCGCACCGGGCACTAGGCCGGGCCGCTTGGCTGCAACCGTGGGTTACTGGTCTTGACCCTTGGGATGAACGGGCATCACGACCTGTTCATCCCTTTTTCACAATGCGAGATCGTGCGCTATAAGGCTGGCGGGTGGTTGATCCGTTTACCTACACTCCGCTAACTGTGTGGATCAGGCTAACTGACGTAGTCCACAGGCGGGGGGATGGAAGATGCGATTGACCATGGCGAAGGCGGGCTTTGCGGGCTTGACGTGTCTGGCGCTGAGCGCGGGGACTTACGCGCAATCGGCGAGTTCTTGCAGCGGGGGCAGTTGCAACAACAATTACAACTACAACAGTAATCGCGGCCAGCTTCTCGATCACAGGACCACGCTGCGCCTGAGCGCGGCCGCGCTGGCAGGCGTTCTCAATGCGAGCGATTCAGGCCGGCAGCTATTGCAGATCGCCGGCACCCCTGCGTGCGACCTGGAGATCGTCTATTTCCGCTACCGCACCATCGGCGGCGCCAATGAGCCCACCACCGCGAGCGGCGCGCTGATGATTCCAAGCGGCGGGCGCGCATGCAGTGGGCCACGCCCGGCGCTGATGTATGCGCATGGCACCACCACCTACCGCAAATACAACCTTGCGGACCTGACGCAGAAGGACCCGGGCAATGGTGATGGCGCCTCGGAGGGCATCAGCGTTGCTGCCATGTATGCCGCGCAGGGCTATATCGTGGTGGCGAGCAACTATGCAGGTTACGCCGGCTCCGAGCTTTCCTATCATCCCTACCTGAATGCCCAGCAGCAATCGGCGGACATGATCGACTCGCTGCGGGCCGCACGGGTTGCGCTGGGCCGGGCGGACTCGGGCAGAGCGGCCCGGGAGAATGGCAAGCTCTTTATCACCGGATATTCGCAGGGCGGCCACGTTGCCATGGCCACGCATCGCGCGCTGCAGGCGGCGGGCATCAACGTGACGGCGGCTTCCACGGGTTCGGGGCCCTATGCCATGGCGGCCACCGGGGACGCGCTGATCGCGGGTGAGGTGGATGTGGGTTCGACCATCTTCACGACGTTGGTGGCGACCAGCTACCAGAACGCCTACGGCAACATCTACCGCAGGCCGGGCGACCTGTTTGAGCCAACCTACGCGCGTGGCATCGAGGATCTCTTGCCGAGCGTGACACCAATCGACACGCTGATCGGCAACGGAAAATTGCCCGCCACGGCGCTCTTCAATCCTTATCCGCCGGCCCCGCAGTTTGCCTCGTTGACGCCGCCCACTTCGCCCCCGCTGGCGCCGCCTGAGCTGACGCCGATCTTTGCACTCGGGTTTGGCAAAGGCAACCTGGTGCGCAACAGCTTCCGCCTCGGCCTGCTGGAAGACGCGCTGGTGAATCCGGATGGTGCGTTCCCGTACACCACGGTGGCGATGGCGCCGGCGGCCAACCCGGTTGCGCCGCTGCGCCAGGCGTTCAAGCGCAATGACTTGCGCAACTGGATCCCACGTGTCCCGGTGCAGCTTTGCGGCGGTCGCTTCGACCCGACGGTGTTCTTCTTCAACGCGACCGTGCAGCAGGCTTACTGGCGCAACGCCAAGGTGCCGGCGGGGCTGACTTCGGTGCTGGATGTGGATGCGCCGGTGGCCGGGCCTGCCGATCCGTATGCCCCGATCAAGCAGGGCTTTGCGCTGGCCAAGGCTACGCTCGCCGCGCAGGCCGTGGCGGCGGGCGCGACCGATGGCGGTGCGTCGGCGGTGATCGAGGCCTACCACGGGAGCCTGGTGGCGCCGTTCTGCATGGTCGCCGCGCGCGGGTTCTTCGGGAATTTCTGAGCAAATCGGCGCGGAAAAGACAGCGGCCAGTCATCGCGCATGACTGGCCGTTTGTGTTGTCGTGGCCGGGTCAGTCGCGGGCTTCCATCTTGCGATTGATCCACAGCGCGAGCAACGTGCATGCCACGCCGGACAGCAGGTAACCGCTGACGGCAAACAAGCCGAACTCCGCCGACAGTCCCAACGCCACCAGCGGCGCAAAGGCGGCGCCGAACAGCCACGCAAAATCGGACGTCAGCGCCGCGCCGGTATAGCGAAAGCGCGATCCGAAGTTTGCCGTGACAGCGCCCGCGGCCTGCCCGTACGACAAGCCCAGCAAGCCGAAGCCGATCAGGATGAACAGGTCTTGCCGCGCCGGGGTACCGTTCATCAGGTACGGCGCGAACAGGCCGAAGATGCCGATCAGGACTGCCATCAGCGCCAGCGTGGTGCGCCGCCCGATGCGGTCGGCGATCCAGCCCGAGGCGATGGTGGCCACCATGGCGATCCCCGCGCCGATGATCTGGATGATCAGCACGTCATTGATGTCCTGCGTGGCGTGCAGCGCGACCCACGATAGCGGGAACACCGTGACCAGGTGGAACAGCGCGTAGCTGGCCAGCGCGGCGAAGGCACCGATGAACAGGTTGTAGCCCTGGGCGCGCAATATCTGCACCGGGCTGATCGGCTCCAGCTCGCCTTCTTCCAGCAGTTGCGTGTACTCCTGGGTCACCACCAGCCGCAGGCGCGCGAACAGCGCGACCACGTTGATGGCGAACGCCACGTAGAACGGATAGCGCCAGCCCCAGTCCAGGAACTCGTCGAAATCCAGGTTGGCGCGCAGGTAGAGGAACAGCGAGCCGGCAAGGAGAAAGCCGATTGGCGCGCCGAGCTGTCCCAGCATCGAGTACCAGCCGCGGCGGTGCGCCGGGGCGTTCAGTGCCAGCAGTGATGGCAGCCCGTCCCATGAGCCGCCCAGCGCAATGCCCTGCAGGATGCGCAGCGCCGCCAGGATGACGATGGCGTGGTTGCCGAGCGCATCGTAGCCCGGCAGGAACGCCATGCCCGCCGTGGCGGTGCCCAGCAGGAACAACGCGGCCGTCAGCTTGATGCTGCGTCCCCAGCGGTGCTGGATCGCCATGAACAAGGTGGTCCCGAACGGCCTGGCGATGAAAGCAAAGGAGAAGATCGTGAAGGAGAGCAGCAGCCCTTCCAGTTGCCTGACGAACGGGAAGAACACGCTGGGGAAGACCAGCACCGAGGCGATGCCGTAGACGAAGAAGTCGAAATACTCGGACGCTCGCCCGATGACGACGCCGGCGGCGATCTCGGCTGGCGCCACCCGCGCCCGGTGCGCCGCGTCTTGCGCTGGCGTGGGGGAAGACGGTGACGGCTGGTGCTGGTGCGCAACGCCGCTGCTGCTGCTGCTGCTGGACATCGTCAGGCCCTCTCGTCTCTCGTTGTTCGGGGTGGCGTTTTGTGTCACTCCTTTAAGAATGGCACTTCTTTGACTACAGTGCCATAGGAAATGTTGAGTTTCCGCGGCCAGCCCACCGGCGTAGTTCCAACGATCACTTCCACGGCTATGCAATTTCGCATTCGGATAGTGCCATCCCGCTACGCGACGCGCGGGTGTCTGTTGTTTGCTGCCATCCTGCTGCTGACGGGCTGCAATGCTGTCTTGCTAGCCCCGGCCGGGGATCTCGCGATCCGGCAGCGTGACCTAATCATCATTTCAACCGGGCTGATGCTGTTGATCATCGTGCCGGTGATCGCGCTGACACTGCTCTTCGCCTGGCGCTACCGCGAGGCCAACAGGGAGGCCATCTACGAGCCCGACTGGGACCATTCGACCTTGCTGGAACTGGTGATCTGGGCCGCGCCGCTCTTGATCATCATCGCCCTGGGCGCGTTGACGTGGGTCAGCACGCACAAGCTCGATCCCTACCAGTCCTTGAGCCGCATCGATGCCGGGCGCCCGGTGCCCATGGCCATGGAGCCACTCACCGTGGAGGTGGTGGCGCTGGACTGGAAGTGGCTTTTCTTCTACCCGGAGCAGGGCATCGCCACGGTCAACGAGCTGGCGGCGCCGGTGGATCAGCCGATCCGCTTCAAGATCACGGCGTCCACCGTGATGAACTCCTTCTTCATCCCGGCGCTGGCGGGGCAGGTCTATGCCATGCCGGGCATGGAGACCAAGCTGCACGCGGTGATCAACCAGCCCGGTGTCTACGAGGGCTTCTCCGCCAACTACAGCGGCGCGGGCTTCTCTGGCATGCGTTTCAAGTTCCATGGCATGAGCGCGGAGGAATTCGCGCGCTGGGTCCAGCAAGCCAAAGCCGGCGGCGGGGCACTGACGCGCGACGCTTACCTGCAGCTGGAGCAACCCAGCGAGCTTGAGCCGGTGAGGCGCTACGCCAGCGTGGCGTCGGGCTTGTACGACGCGATCCTGAACCGCTGCGTGCAAGCCAACCGGCCTTGCATCAAGGACATGGCCATGAGTGCGAGGCAGGGCCAGGGCAAGGACAAGCCACGGGCCTTCAACGTGGCGGCGCTCGAACGCGGCGCCGCTGGCGCGAGCCTGGGCGCCGTCTGCACGGCAGGCGACCCTGCCGGCATTGGCAACGGCCCCCGTGTGGCGTCCGCCAGGACGTTGCCGCAATGACATTGCCCAATGACATTGCCCAATGATGTTGCAACAATGACCCGCTGCTCCCCGATTCCTGAAACAACGCCCTTGCGGCCCTGGTGACACAATGCCCGAGCACCTCGACCTGACGCAACTGGTATTCGGCCGCCTCACCTGGGAGGCAATCCCCTATCACGAGCCCATCCTGCTGGCGACCTTCGCGGCCGTCGCGATCGGGGGGCTGGCGCTGGTTGGCGCACTGACCTACCTGCGAGCGTGGGGCTACCTCTGGCGCGAGTGGTTCACCAGCATCGACCACAAGAAGATCGGCATCATGTATGTCGTGCTAGGCATCGTCATGCTGCTGCGCGGCTTTGCCGATGCGGTCATGATGCGGCTGCAGCAATCGGTCTCCTTTGGCGATTCGCTGGGCTACCTGCCGCCGCACCACTATGACCAGGTCTTCACCGCGCACGGCGTGATCATGATCTTCTTCGTGGCCATGCCGCTGGTCACCGGGCTCATGAACTTTGTCGTGCCGTTGCAGATCGGCGCGCGCGACGTTGCCTTTCCCTTTCTCAACAACTTCAGCTTCTGGATGACGGTTGGCGGCGCCGTGCTGGTGATGATGTCGCTGTTCGTGGGCGAGTTCGCGCGCACCGGCTGGCTGGCATATCCACCGCTGTCGGGCGTGCTGCAGAGTCCGGACGTGGGCGTGGACTATTACATCTGGTCCTTGCAGGTCGCCGGGCTGGGCACGTTGTTATCGGGGATCAACCTGCTCGTGACCATCGTCAAGATGCGCGCGCCCGGCATGACCATGATGAAGATGCCGGTGTTCACCTGGACCGCGCTGTGCACCAATGTGCTGATCATCGCCGCCTTCCCGGTGCTCACCGCCGTGCTGGCCCTGCTGGCGCTGGACCGCTATGCAGGCACCAACTTCTTCACCAACGATCTTGGCGGCAACGCCATGATGTACGTGAACCTGATCTGGATCTGGGGCCACCCGGAGGTGTACATCCTGGTGCTGCCCGCGTTCGGGATCTTCTCGGAAGTGGTTTCCACGTTCTGCCGCAAGCGCTTGTTCGGCTACGCGTCGATGGTGTACGCCACGGTGGTGATCACGGTGCTCTCCTACCTGGTCTGGCTGCACCATTTCTTCACCATGGGCTCGGGCGCCAGCGTCAATTCGTTCTTCGGCATCACCACCATGATCATCTCGATCCCGACCGGGGCCAAGATGTTCAACTGGCTGTTCACCATGTATCACGGGCGCATCCGCTTCGAGGTGCCGATGCTCTGGACCATCGGCTTCATGGTCACCTTCGTGATCGGGGGCATGACCGGCGTGCTGCTCGCCGTGCCGCCAGCGGATTTCTCCTTGCACAACAGTCTCTTCCTGATCGCGCACTTCCATAACGTGATCATTGGCGGCGTGCTGTTCGGGTTGATGGCCGGCATCACCTACTGGTTTCCCAAGGCCTTCGGCTACCGGCTGGATCCATTCTGGGGCAAGTGCTCGTTCTGGTTCTGGCTGGTTGGTTTCTACGTTGCCTTCATGCCGCTTTATGTGCTCGGGCTGATGGGCGTGACCCGCCGCATGAGCCACTTCGAGGACGCGTCCCTGCAGATCTGGTTCCAGCTGGCGGCATTCGGCGCGTTCCTGATTGCGCTAGGCATCGGCTGCTTCCTGATCCAGCTGGTGGTCAGCTACCGCCGGCGCGAATCCCTGCGCGATACCACGGGCGATCCGTGGGACGGCCGCACGCTGGAGTGGTCGACCTCATCGCCGCCGCCGCAGTACAACTTTGCCTTTACCCCGGTCATCCATGACAACGATGCGTGGTGGCAGATGAAAGAGCACCACTACCAGCGGCCACAGCAGGGCTTTATTCCGATCCACATGCCAAAGAACACCAGCGCGGGCATCATCCTGGCGGGGTTGAGCACCGTGCTCGGCTTCGCCTTGATCTGGCACATGTGGCTGCTTGTGATCGTGTCCTTCGCTGCCATCCTGATCGTGGCGATCGGCCATACCTTCAACTACAAGCGCGATTACTACATCCCGGCCGACGACGTCGTCCGCACCGAGGCAGAGCGCACGCGCCTGCTTGCCACCCATGGTTGATACCACTGCCCCCTACGGCCCCGGCGACGTGAGCATGCCGGACACCCCGCGCCAGAGCGAGCTAAGCTTCTACGCAACCAGCGAGGTGCATGCGCAGAATGGCACGTTGCTCGGCTTCTGGCTGTACCTGATGAGCGACTGCCTCATCTTTGCCAGCCTGTTCGCCGTGTACGGCGTGGTGGGGCGGCGCTACGCCGGCGGCCCCACGGGCGCCGAGCTGTTCGAGCTGCCGCTGGTGGCGCTGAACACCACCATGCTGCTGCTGTCGTCGATCACCTACGGCTTTGCCGTGCTGGAGATGCAGAAGGCGCAGGTGCGCACCACCCTGATCTGGCTCGGCATCACCGGCCTGCTGGGCGCGGCGTTCATCAGCCTGGAGCTCTACGAGTTCGCGCACCTTGTCCACGACGGCGCGGGGCCGCAGCGCAGCGCGTTCCTGTCCTCGTTCTTCACGTTGGTGGGCACCCATGGGCTGCACGTGACGGTCGGCATCGTCTGGCTCATCACGCTGATGGTGCAGGTGGGGCAGCACGGGCTGATCCCGGAGAACAAGCGCCGCCTGATGTGCCTGTCCATGTTCTGGCACTTTCTGGATGTGGTCTGGATCGGTGTGTTTACCTTCGTCTACCTGATGGGAGTGCTGCCATGAACGCGCATGACAATGCCCTTGCAGGCGATCCCCATGGCCACGGGCATGGCCATGACGGCCACGGCCACGATGGCGAGGTCAGCCATAGCACCTTCAAGGGCTACATGACGGGCTTCGTGCTCGCGGTGGTCCTCACGGCGATCCCGTTCTGGCTGGTGATGGCCAAGGTTTTCGATAAATCCAGCACCACCGCGTTGTTCCTGCTGGGCTGCGCCGCGGTGCAGATCGTCGTCCACATGATATATTTCCTGCATATGAATGCGAGATCCGAGGGCGGATGGACCATGCTGGCGTTGATCTTCACGATCGTGCTGGTGGTCATCGCGCTGAGCGGCTCGCTTTGGGTAATGTTCCACCTCGACCAGAACATGATGCCAATGCACGACATGAAGAACCTGCCTTGACGGCCCGGCAGCCGGGCGTAGCCCAATCCAACCCGTCTTCCCGCAAGCGCGCCACTGGCGCGCTTGTGGCGTTTGCCCTGCTCGCCATCGTGGCGGTGGCCGGGCTGCTTTCCCTTGGCGTCTGGCAAGTCGAACGCCGCGCGTGGAAGCTCGACCTCATCGAACGTGTGAACGCGCGCGTGCATGCTCCCGCCACGGCCGCACCCAGCGCGGATCAGTGGCCGCGGCTCACCAAGGCCGCCGACGAGTACCGCCGCGTGCGTCTCACCGGCACCTTCCTGAACGACAGCGAGACCCTGGTGCAGGCCGTGACGGAGCTGGGTGGCGGCTTCTGGGTGGTGACGCCGTTGCGCACGGCGGACGGCAATGTGGTGCTGGTTAACCGCGGCTTTGTGCCGCCTGAGCTGAGCGAGCGCGCCAAGCGCGGCGGGGACGACCCCACCGGCGAGACCACCGTCACCGGCTTGTTGCGCTTCAGCGAGCCCGGCAACGGCTTTCTGCGCACCAACGATCCGGCGGCCGGACGCTGGTACGCGCGCGATGTGCCGGCCATTGCCGCCGCGCGCGGCCTGCGCAACGTGGCGCCTTACTTCATCGATGCAGACGCGGCCGTGCCGCTCGGGGRCGCCAGCAAGCGCACCTGGCCGGTGGGCGGGCTGACCGTCATCACGTTCAACAACAACCACCTCGTCTATGCGATCACCTGGTTTGCGCTGGCGCTGATGTTTGCCGCGGGCGCCGTCTATGCCGGGCGGGAGGCGTACCGCCGGTCGCGGGCCGACGATACACAGGGCGAGGGCAAGGCGGGACGGCGGGCGCCGTAAGCGCGGGTCCCTCGCGCTACCCCACGGACGCTTCGAACACCCGGCGGTAATTGCCGCCGAGCACCTTGCCGGCTTCCTCTTGCGTGAAGCCTGCCGCCAGCAGCGCGGCGGCCAGCGAGGGCAACTGATCGTAGGTCCGGAACACCGGCGGCGAGATGAAGCCGAGCATGTCCGTTCCCACGCCGACATGATCCACGCCAACCACGTCGGCCATGCGCTTGATGCCTAGCGCCATCGCAGGCAGGTCGCGGAAGGTGCCCGCGCTGGGCCAGACCCCGATCACGCCACCGGTGCCCGCGATCACGCGCGCGTGATCGGGCGTGATCAGCCGGCTGCGCAGGCTGGGGCGCGTCGCCAGCGCGGAGTGCGAAATCACCAGCGGCTTGGTGGAGACGGCAGCGGCGCGCTTGACCAGGTCATAGGTGCCGTGCGCGACATCGACGACGACGCCCAAGGCATTGCAGCGCCGCACCACATCCGCGCCGAAATCCGTCAGGCCCCCGTGTACCGGCGCCTCCGTCTGGATGTCGCCCAGCTCGTTGACGCGGTAGTGCGTGAGCTGCAGGTGCCGCAACTGGTGCATGCCGTACGCTTCGTCCACACGCTCCAGCCTGCCCTCCAGAAAGTCCGCGCCCTCCGACGCGATGATCACGCACGGCCCGGCTGGCGCCCGCGTGGCCAGCGTAGCCGCATCGGTTACCACTTGCATCTGCTCACGCTCCACCAGTTGATGCGCGCGCGCGAATTCGGCCACGCCAAGCGCGTAGAGCTCGCCTTCGGACGGGGTTCGCCAGGCTTCGAAGCGCGTGCGATCGGCCGACACGCGCGTGACGATGGTATCCGTCACGATCGCCAGGCAGATCACGTTCACGCCGCCCGCGCGCATCGGCGCGGCCAGCGGAAGGAAGGGCCGGTCAGCGCCGATGGCGGGATCGCGCGACACGATCACGCGGCCGGCATGGCTGTGCATGTCGATGACCAGCGCGGTGGGGGAGGGCTTCCAGGCGGAGGCGTCTTTGACATTGTTAACGTCTTTAGCGGCCTTCGTACTGGTTGAACCCTGCGGCTGGGTGTCCCCGGCAAGGTGTCCCTGCGCACAGGCGGCTAGCGCCAGCGCAGCGCCTGACGCCAGGAACGCGCGGCGGCTGATACTGCCCGGTGGCTGCCCAGGCGGTGCATCGGCATCGCTCCGACGGATCGTCGTCCAGTCAATCTGCATTGTCGCTCCAYGCGTTTGTGCACCCACCATGATATCGCGGCGCAAAGTGCTCCAGGCGCGCCGCTTGTAGGACGCCATCCCATTGCCCAGGGCCTGCGCGCTGCCTAACCTTGCTGTAACGCCCGCAGCCGGAGAAACAGATGCTTGGCGATTTTGTAGTGCTCCCCGCGCGCGGGGGCTGGGCATTGAAGGTCGACGGGGCCGCCACCGCGATCCTTGAGTATGAAACGCGGGAGGAAGCGGCAAGCATCGGCGCCCTGATGGCCGCCAGGCGAGGCGTGTCGCTGCTGATTCGGGACGAAGACGGCGTCTGCGCAAGCCTGCGCTCCCACGCTCCCATAGCGGGATGAGCTACTCGCCCGGCCAGTTCCGCATTTTCCCGAACGCTCTCTGTACTGTTGTGCCACGCCGGGCACATATTTTGCGAGCATATGCATTGCCCAGAGAGTCCGTGGCCTTCACAGCACAGGAGATCGACGATGACAGTTGAGAACGCCGGGCCTGATGCCAGAAAGCGGGCCAAGCCCCGCGCCCGCGGCCATATCGAGCAGCCGGGAGAAGGCCGCAAGACCACGCAACCGGGCGAACGCGACCCGCAGAGCCAGCAACCTGCGGATCCGGCGAACACCTCCGGCCAGCCGCTGCTGGAGCACTAGTGGCACTTGCGCAGGCCTTGTCACCTTGTCAATACGCTTTGCCAGGATAAGAAACACGTGAAGATTCTTCACTGCGGCAGTTTCTCCAACCTGGTCTTTTTCCGAGAACGTCATTTGTGAGCGCTGCCAGGGCGGCATCCTTGCCCTTGGCAGTGCAAGTACAATGCTGGGCGTTGTTCCATCCTGTCCGGGCTCGTCTCGCAATATCCCATCCCATGTCCAATCTCATCGTGCACGGCGGCAAGCCGCTCCGGGGGCGTATTACCCCTTCCGCCAACAAGAATGCAGTGCTTCCTGTGCTCTGCGCCACGCTTCTGACCGATGAGCCCTTGCGCCTGCATGGCGTGCCCGACATCACCGATGTGCGCAAGATTCTCGACATCTTCCGTGCTTTGGGCAGCAAGGTGCATATGGATGACGCAAGCGGCACGCTGTCGCTGCACCATCAGGAGACCGTGTTCGACGCGGCCCGCCATCGGCTGCCGGAAGAGATGCGCTCGTCCATCATGCTGGTGCCGCCGCTGCTCGCCCGCTTCGGTGTGGCCCGGCTTGAAGATAACGTCAAGGGTTGCACGCTTGGTGTGCGCGAGATCGATCCGCACGTCGATGTCTTCCGCCGTTTTGGTGGCGAGGTGGAGCGGGCCGACGGATCGCTGCTGGTGCGCAGTGCCGGCCAGCTGACACCCACTGACCACTGGCTTGACTATGCATCGGTCACCACCACGGAGAACTTCGTGCTGTGTGCCGCCGCAGCGGGTGGCACCTCCACGCTCACCAATGCCGCATCGGAGCCCCATGTGCAGGAATTCTGCCGCTTCATGGCGATGATGGGCGTGCGCATCGAAGGCATGGGCACCTCGCGCCTGACGGTACATGGCGGCAACAAGCTCAAGGGTGGCGACTTTACCTTCGACGAGGATTTTCACGAGATCACCACCTTCCTGGCGCTGGGCGCCATCACCGGCGGCGATGTCGTGGTGCGCAACAGCGCGCCGGGGAATTTCCCGCTGATCGACCGCACCTTCGCCAAGTTCGGCGTGCAGATCACGCACGAAGATGGCTGGTCCCGCGCCACCAGCGCCGGCCCCCTGAAAGTGCAGACGCCGTTTACCAGCAACGTGCTGACCAAGGTCGAGGCCGCGCCGTGGCCTTACTTCCCGGTTGACCTGCTGCCCATCTTCATCGCGCTGGGCGTGCGCGCGCAGGGCAACGCCATGTTCTGGAACAAGGTGTACGACGGCGCGCTGGGCTGGACCGGCGAGCTGTCGAAGTTCGGCGCCCATGTGTTCTCGTCCGACCCGCACCGGCTCATCACCTTTGGTGGCAATCCCCTGACGCCGGCGGTGGTGGAAAGCCCGTACATCATCCGCGTGGCCATCGCCTTGCTCATGGTGGCCGCGAGCATCGATGGCCGCTCGGAGATCCGCAACGCGGCGCCCATCCGCCGTGCCCATCCGCGCTTCGTCGAGAACCTGCGCAGCCTTGGTGTCGAGGTGGAGTGGACCAGCGAGGAGTAACGGCTACTAGCGGCTCTAACGTCTGCTAACGGCCAGGATGCTGAGGTTCAGGTCGCGGGCGCGGCAGGCAACAGGCGGTCGAACTCACGCTTGACCACCGCGTAGCATTCGCAGGCATGTTTTTCCAGCGCCGGCCGGTCGAGCACCGCGATATGGCCATGGCTGTAGCGGATCAGGCCGGCGCTCTGGAGTTTCAAGGCCGCTTCGGTCACGCCGGAGCGGCGCACGCCGAGCATGTTCGAGATCAGCTCCTGCGTCATCGTCAGTTCATTGGACGGCAGCCGGTCGATGCTCAGCAGCAGCCAGCGGCAGAGTTGCTGCTCAATGGAGTGATGCCGGTTGCAAACCGCGGTCTGGGCCATCTGGGTGATCAGCGCCTGGGTGTATCGCAGCAGCAAATGCTGGATGGGGCCGCCGCGCGTGAATTCCTGCTTCAGCACTTTGGCGCTCAGGCGATAGCCATGGCCGGCACTTTGCACGATGGCCCGGCTGGGCGTTGTCTCGCCGCCCATGAACAAGGCAATACCGACAATGCCCTCATTGCCGACGATGGCGATCTCGGCGGAGGCCCCGTCCTCCATCACGTAGAGCAGGGAGACGATCGCCGTGGTCGGGAAATACACGTACCCGAGTTGGTCACCCGACTCATACACCACATGGCCCAGGGGCAACTCGGTCAGGATCAGGTGCGGCGCGAGGCGCAGCCACTCCCCTTCGGGCAATACGGCAAGGAGTTGATTGGCCCTCGGATCGTGGATGGATGCCATCTTTTGCCTCCCAATGCTGAGTTGGGTTATGTGCCAGGCAATTTGCGCCAGCCGCGCAAGTAAGAGCCCCCGGGACAGTCCCGGAGCCACCCATCAAAATATAGGTCAGCAATGTGGGAGATCAAAGGCGCTGGCAGCGTAGCGAACACTGCACACTGACGGGCGCGTACCTGGCGCGGGCAGTGGGCGCTCAGGCAACGTATTCGTTGCCTGGGAGGTTTGCCTGCTTGCCCAGGCCTTGCCAGGCTAGCGGATCTGCAGAGGGAAGAACAGGCTGATGCCGGGTGCCGGCTGGGGCACGTAAGCTACCGGCGGCGGCGCGTAGACATAGCGCTGATTGTCGTAGTAGTTGCCGCGATAGTCGCGATAGTCGCGATAGTCGCGATAGCCGCGATAGTCGCGATAGCCGCGATAGTCGTGATGGTCACGGGAGTGATCGTAGTGTTGGTTGCCCTGCCCGTTGCCGTTGTGTCCCTGATGGGACGAAGCATGCTGGTTGCCACGGTTCTGGTCAGCATGGTGGTCGTCGCCGAAGGCCGGTGCCGTCGACACGACGCCCAGTGCCAGCGCCAGGCCGAATGCCGCGGCGGCCTTCATGGTCGCCGCGCGCATCCAGCGCGATCGCGTTGTTGAGGTGTTCATCTTGCTCTCCTGTTCTTGAGCGAAAGCCCGAACCGTGCCGCGTTGCTTGCGCCTGCGGCGGCCGTCCGGGCCCGGGGCTTCAGTTCTTTGTCGACGCATGCTGTTGCCGGTTCCGGAAGATCAGGTCGGCATTCTTCTTCTGCACGTCTGACATGCTGTCGTACAGATCCCGGAACACGGGCGTGAGCTTCCTGATGCCATCGGCATGCGCATCGGCGATCTCCCCGTAGGACTTGAGGTCGCCGACGGCGGTCATGCCCTTGGCATCCTCAGTGCGCTCCTGCCGCAGCGAATCCATCTTGCTTGCGTTGTCGCGCATGACCTGCGCGACCTTCTGCCAGAGTTGTTCCTGCGCGCGCGTAATCTGGAGCTTCGTGTGGAGGTCGCTGATGTGCGTGTCGATACGATCCTGCTTCGCGATCTTCAAGACATGCGGGGACCCCTGCGCGTCCGTGGCGGTGATGGCCCCGGCGGGAACGGCCAGCGCCAGCATGGAGAAAAGCGCGACGGAAGGCAGCACGTATGCCGTCTTCGGCAGGAATGATTGGGCAGTGAGTTTCATGATCGGTCTCCATGGAATTCCATGATCCCGCCGGCAGCTCGCCATCGCTGGCGGCGCGATCGCATGCTTACTTGTGGACCAGATTCCGGCTTGTGTCTGTCCGGCACCGGACAAGGATGAGCACGGCGGGGGCCGTTGCAGGCGTTGCGGTGCGGGAGCTCACCAGCTAAAGCGGTAGCTCCCGGAGGGGTGAAGCTCCCATTCCCCATTGCCCCTCAACTCCAGCACCTGCTGGTGATACTTCAGGAGAGTGGGACGGTGGCTGACGCTGACCAGCGTTGTCGAACCCGTCGAAAGCTGGAAGTAAAGGCGTTCCTCGTTGCCGATGTCGAGGGCGCTGGTGGCTTCATCCAGCATGGCATAGCGCGGTTTGGCGAGCAGCACGCGGGCAAAGGTGAGGCGCTGCTGTTCTCCCACGGACAGCACCTTCCCCCAGTCCAGATCCACATCCAGGCCGCCAAATCTGTCCACGACGTCCGGCAGGTTGACCATCTCAAGCAGCAGTCGGAGTTCCTTATCGGATACCTTGCGGCCATTGCGATCCGGATAGAGCAACTGGCTGCGCAGGCTGCCCAGCGCCATGTAGGGATGCTGCGGCAGAAACAGCATATGTTCCAGTTCCGGCCTGACGATGCGGCCGGTCCCGCAGTTCCAGAGTCCCGCTATCGCGCGCATCAACGAACTCTTGCCACCACCGCTCGCGCCCACGATCAGCAATCCCTCTCCCGGGTTGATCGATACCGTGAGATCCCTGACCAGGGTCCGTTCGTAGTTCGGCGTCTGCAAGGTGACATGCTCGAGCGCCAGGCGAGCGTCTTGCGTCGCTTCGATCTTGTTCCCACCGCCATGCGGCGCGGCCTGCGCGCCCAGCGTGACAGGCGTCTGCGCCAGGGCGCCAGAGAATGTGCTCAGCCGGTCGAGTCCGGCGACGAACCGGCTCAGACTTTCAAAGTTGTCGACGATGACGGTCAGCGAGGCCAGGATCGCGGCAAATGCGCCGGCTGCCTGGATGGCCCGGCCAACCTCGAGTTCGCCGGAGAGCACGCGTGAAGCCACAATGGCACTCGGCAGCATGATGGTGAGAAACGCATAGCCATACTGGAAAAGATTCAGGTTCAGCTGCCATCGGATCAGTTTGTTGAAATTGGCGAAGAGATGGTCGAAACGGCCTCGCACATGCAGGGATTCGTGGGCCTCGCCGCGATGAAAGGTAATCGACTCGGCGTTCTCGCGCACCCGGATCAAGCTGAAGCGAAAATCGGCTTCTCGTTTCAGCTGATAGAAATTCAACCCGATCAGGATCCGGCCGAACACGAAGATCGAGATCGACGTGCCAGCAATCGCATAGACAACAAGAAAAAGCACCAGCTGCCTGGAGATCGACCAGAGAACACCACTGAACGCAATCAGCTGCAGAAGCGCCCCCAGACTGAGTAAGAGAAAATACAACGATTGATTTGCAAACGTGTTGATGTCTTCCGAGATCCGCTGGTCCGGATTGTCGATCGAGGCGCTGGCGTTCAGCTTGTAGAACGCATGATGGCTGAAATACTTATCCAGGTAGTGATGGGTCAGCCAGCGGCGCCAGTGAATGCCAAGCGTGTTCCTGACGTAGTAGTAGAAGGCGTAGACCGGCACGGCGGCGATCAGCACATAGACGCATATCAGAATGGAGTGCCAGAATCTGCCGGCATCCTTGGCGGCCAGCGCCGATGTGAACTCCCCCGATTGTTCATTGAACAGTACGTTCGTCCCAGTTTGCCCGAGCAGTAACAAGACCAATAGAAAAAGGAGCATCCTGGCCTTCCATTTCTCCTGAGAGAACCAGTAAGGCTTTGCAATTTCCCAGAATCGCATCCACAAGTTGCTGCGAGATTTTCCCATCATCCCTCTCTTGCTTCTCTTGCCGGGGCCGCATACCTGATTGCGTCATCGGCGTGGCCAAGGTGCTTCTCTACGCGGCGTCAGGCCCGGTGACGCGCTCGCCCATGGCATGTCCCGCCGCATGCGCCCTTTGATGTCTGTCGGGGTCATTGGCGCGTCGGCAACTGAAATATAGGCCAGCCCAGCGACGCTGGCGGCCTTTTGCAGGGAATCGCGAACCTGTGGGCATGGCATCGGGCCGCGCCGAAATAAGGTCGCCAAAGCGTACGCTCGCGGACAGCACTTCTGCCGGGAGGCAGCTATATGTATACGTAGGGGCGCACATGCCGCTACATACCAAAGTTGGCGCTGGGATCTTCTGGAACATGTCCGGTGTGGGGCCCCACCAGTTTCAGATTCGGATCGCGGATAGTTGGGGGTAGTGGAATGTCAAAGGAAGCTCGCCGAACCGTGGTCGTCATCTATCGAAGCCATCCGCAGCACTGGTTCTTCGCGGAGGTGGATGGCGGCTGCACCTATCGCTTCGGCCCGTTCGAGAGCGAAAAGATCGTCAACGATATTCTCCTCGTCATCTACCCTGCCGGCATACCACGTGAAACCCTTACCGGCATGACGGATTGCGACGATGACACCCTGTTGCGCACCGCGCAGGGCGTTGCCTGTCCGCCGCCGCCCGGCGCATGGCCGATCGAGCCGGCGCAAATGCAGTCGGCCCCTTCCGCTGGCGCTTCCTGGAGCGTTTTGTTCAGCCGCCGTATTCAAGGCTGGATTCAAGGCTGGACGGCCGGAGGCGCAGTCTCTCGTTGACAGGCTGAACGTCGAGGCTGAATATCGCCTGGCACCGCCATCGCTGCGTGCCGGAAGTACCCGCGCGCAGCGATGCGTTTTTCGCGTTCAATCCATGGCCGGCTCAGCGGCCCTCAGCGAGGGACGATGACGACAGTGCTATCGGCTTTGTTGCCTTTTGCCCCGGTACCGCCGGTACTACCCCTGGCACCCGTGCCGCCGGTTGCGCCCGTATCGCCGGTCGCGCCCGTGGAGCCCATTGCCCCAGCGCCCCCGGTCGCCCCAGTGTCTCCGGTTGCGCCCGTTTGGCCGGTCGCGCCCATGTAGCCGGTATTGCCGGTGTTGCCTTGTGCTCCGGTGCCACCCGTTGCGCCTTGCGGCCCGGCCGGGCCCGTGCATGCCGTCACAGCGAGCGCCATCAGCGCCGCGACTATCAGGTTCGAATATTTCATGATGATTCCTTTTTTTGCTGACTTGAACGGCCCATGAAGTCGTGGGCTGTCTGACGGGCTGCTTATCCAGTGAGAGCGGGAACACGCAGGGGCAACGCCCTGATGTCTCAGCGGTCTCCACGTTGCGAGGAAGCCAGACACCAGCCTTCGCGTGCAGCCATCCTTGGTGACACTACGCGATCTTCACCCTGGCGTCGGTACGCTAGCGGGCATCGATATCGCCGGGGGCCGCTTCTCGGCCTGGATGCGTTTTCATGGATGCTGCCTTACTCCCGGTCCGTCACCGTACAGACGCCGTCGTGGTTCGGGGAAGACAGTGATCGGGTCTTGCATAACGCTTCCCTAGGATATTGACGGAGGAATCTGAAATGTCAGCCATCGAATCGGTTCTTCATGAACGACGCGTCTTTCCGCCGCCGGCGGACCTGGCTGCGCACGCGGCGATTCCAAGCATGGACGCGTACAAGAGGCTGGTCGCCGAGGCCGAGCGCGACTACAACGGCTTCTGGGGACGTCTTGCCCGCGAAGCCCTCACCTGGAAGACGCCTTTCACCAAGGTGCTCGACGAGTCCAAAGCGCCTTTCTACACATGGTTCGAGGATGGCACGCTGAACGCCTCGTATAACTGTCTCGATCGCCATGTCGACGCGGGCAACGGCAACCGCGTAGCGATCCATTTCGAGGCTGACGATGGCACAGTCGTCGACGTGACGTACCAGGGCTTGCTGCAGCGTGTGTGCCGGTTCGCGAACGCGCTCAAGACGCGGGGCGTGAAGAAGGGCGACCGGGTCGTGATCTACATGCCGATGTCGGTGGAAGGCGTGGTCGCCATGCAGGCTTGCGCCCGCATCGGCGCCACGCATTCGATCGTGTTCGGTGGCTTCTCGGCAAAATCGCTCAATGAAAGGCTGGTTGACGTAGGCGCCGTTGCGCTCATCACCGCCGACGAACAGATGCGCGGCGGCAAGGCGCTGCCGCTGAAGAATATCGCGGACGAAGCCCTGGCCCAGGGCGGCTGCGAAGCCGTGACGAGCGTGATCGTCTACCGGCGTACCGGCGGCAAGATCCAGTGGCATGCGGATCGCGACTTCTGGATGCACGAACTGGCGCAGCCGGAAGCCGGCACCTGCGAGCCGGAATGGGTAGGCGCGGAGCATCCGCTTTTCATCCTGTACACCTCCGGCTCGACCGGCAGGCCCAAGGGCGTGCAGCACAGCACCGGGGGCTTCCTGCTGTGGGCCGCGCAGACCATGGCGTGGACCTTCGACCTGAAGCCATCCGATGTGTTCTGGTGCACCGCCGACATCGGCTGGATCACCGGGCACAGCTACATTGCCTATGGCCCGCTCGCGATGGGCGGCACCCAGGTGATGTTCGAGGGCGTGCCGACCTATCCCGACGCGGGCCGTTTCTGGGACATGATCGCGAGGCACAAGGTCACGGTCTTCTACACCGCGCCGACCGCCATCCGCTCGCTGATCAAGGCCGCGGCTGTCGACGAGAAGGTACATCCCTCGCGCTATGACCTTTCCTCCTTGCGTATTCTCGGCACGGTCGGCGAGCCGATCAATCCGCAAGCATGGATGTGGTACTACACGAACATCGGCGGCGCCCGCTGCCCGATTCTGGATACCTGGTGGCAGACCGAAACGGGGGGGCACATGATCTCGCCGCTGCCCGGGGCCACGCCGCTGGTGCCAGGCTCGTGCACGCTGCCGCTGCCCGGCATCATGGCCGCGATCGTCGATGAAACCGGACAGGACGTGCCGGCAGGCCAGGGCGGGATCCTGGTCATCAAGCGCCCATGGCCCGCCATGCTGCGCACCATCTGGGGCGATCCTGAGCGTTACAAGTCCAGCTATTTCCCCGAGGAGCTCGGCGGCAAGCTTTACCTCGCCGGCGACGGCGCGGTGCGCGATGTGGAGACTGGCTATTTCACCATCATGGGCCGCATCGACGATGTGCTCAACGTGTCCGGCCACCGGCTCGGCACGATGGAGATCGAGTCGGCTTTGGTTGCGAACGTCCTTGTTGCCGAAGCCGCGGTGGTCGGCCGTCCGGACGATGTCACGGGCGAATCCGTGATCGCGTTCGTGGTGTTGAAGGGCCCGCGGCCGGAGGGCGAGGCCGCGGAGAAGATCGCCAGCGAGCTGCGCGCCTGGGTGGGCAAGGAGATCGGACCGATCGCCAAGCCCCGAGACATCCGCTTTGGGGACAACCTGCCGAAGACCCGCTCCGGCAAGATCATGCGCCGTCTGTTGCGTTCTCTGGCCAAGGGCGAAGAGATCACGCAGGACGTGTCAACCCTTGAGAACCCGGCGATTCTCGAGCAGCTTCGTTGAACAGGCAGAGGCCGGAATCCGGGCTGCCGGGGAGTCTCCTCATGGGAGCGCCCCGGGGCCGCCGCCCCCCGCCATCTTGGAGATATAAAGTGAGCACCGCACCGACCCAACTCAAGCTATCGAATCCCGCCCCGCTGGGACTGGCGGGTTTCGCGTTGACAACATGGCTGCTCAGCATGATCAACGCGGGCTGGTTCCCGGCAGAATCCATGGGGCTTGTGCTGGCCTGCGCGCTGGCCTATGGCGGTACCGCGCAGGCCATCGCAGGCGTGATGGAACTGCCGCGCGGCAATACGTTCGGCGCCACGGCGTTCCTGAGTTATGGGGCGTTCTGGTGGTCGTTCGCGCTGTTCCTGATGTTCCCGCACGACAAGGTGCCGGCGGCATTTGTGGGGTGGTACCTGTTCCTGTGGGGCGTCTTTACGTTCTACATGTGGCTGGCCACGTTCAGGTCGCCACGGGCGCTGCAGCTGGTTTTCCTGGCGCTGTGGATCACCTTCTTCCTGCTGGCCGCGGGCGACTGGACGGGTTCCGGCGCGTTGCATATCGCCGGCGGATACACCGGGCTCCTGACGGCGGCACTGGCGTTCTATCTATCGGCGGCCGACGTCATCAACGAGGTGTATCAGCGGGCCGTGCTCCCAATCGGGGCAGCGCGGAGCTTCCCGCTGCAACGCGTCCCGGAAGCGGTGCCGCACGCAGTGTAGCGCCGCAGCCGAGGCAGGCCAAGCGGTCTCAGAGCCGCGTCTCCCGCTGGTACCGGTCATGCTCCCAGTACGGGGGCTGGCCATAGTACTCATGGATGCTGGTGGCCCATTGCTCATCCGCCATGCTTGGCCAGTGATCCTTGTCGAAGCCGGGCGCGGCCTCCAGCACTTCCTTCTCGATGCCTAGCACAAAGCTCTTGCGCTGGACGTCGAGCGTGAGCGCGGACCAGGGCACGGCGAAGAGCTTTCCGCCCATGCCGAGGAATCCGCCAAAGGACAGCACCGCATAGGCGATGCGCCCGCCCGGTACGTCCAGCATGATGTGGTCGACTTTGCCCAGCTTGTCGCCGCCGGGGCCGATCACCGGGTTGCCTTCCAGCGTATCGGCAGCCATCAGGAACGGCCCGGGTCCCGGGCTGTTCTCTTCGATCTTGCCGACGATGGTGGCGCGCGGGCCACCGCTGTTGTGGTCGAGTTCATAGGGATTCATGGAGTGACTCCAGGCAGGGAAATGCAATAGGCGAATGCAACAAGCGGCAGCCCGCGCCGCAGCCGGTGGATCGTGGCGCCGCGCGGGCTGTTGGTTACAAGTGTTGGACGGACAGGTGATTCTCGACCGACTTCACGCCGCTGACGGCATGGGTCACATCGGCTGCTGTCTGCCGTTGCGTCGCGCTCGGGACGCTGCCGGTCAGGCGCACCACGCCCTCGCGGGTGCGGACATGCACGTGCGTTGAGCTCAGCTTCTTCTGTTCAAGCAAACTGGCCTTGACCTTGGTCGTGATGGCGGTGTCGCTCATGGCGTCGCCAACCGGCTCATGGGTGGGATTGATCGACGACATGGGCGACGGCCCGGTGTCGTTCGTGGCGCCAAGGCTCAGCGGAGCGTACAGGCTGGCCGCGACGGTGATGCACGCGGTGCCGATGGCGAATTGCAGGGGATGGATGGTTTTCACGTCAGTTACCTCGATTCAGATCCAATCAGTTGTCACATGCCGGAGCGGCTTGTTAGGCGAGCCTGCCCCAGGGCAAATGCAACCGCGCGGCATGACGTCGCGAGGGATCGTATCTCCCTGCAAGCGGCATCCGATGGCTCGAGACTGACATGGATCGGCCATGGCGTCGGTACGATGGCGGACACGGAGATGTCTTTCATCGCACTTCGCTTTGCGCAAGCACTTGCCGGACAGGCGCCGCTCAAGCGTTGCTCAGGCGCGCATGGTCACCAGCATCGCGCAGACAGCCAAGGCCATCATCAGCGTGGCGAGCCAGCCCAGCACCTTCAGCCTTTTGCTGATGACGAACTCGCCCATGATGTCGGTGCGCGCCGCCATCAGCATCGTCACCACCATGATCGGCACGGAGATCACGCAGTTGATGACGGCACTCCAGTACAACGCCTTGATCGGGTCGATCGCGGTAAAGCCCAGCGCGATGCCGATCAGGGTGGAGACGGCGATGATGCCGTAGAAGGCCTTTGCCGTCATCGGCGTGCGCTCCAGGCTGTTCTTCCATTTGAAGGCGCCCGCCATGGCATAGGCGGAGGATCCGCCCAGCACGGGAATCGCCAGCAGCCCGGTGCCGATGATGCCCGCGCTGAACAGCATGAAGGCGAAATCGCCGGCAATGGGGCGTAGCGCGGTGGCTGCCTGTGCCGAGGTCTGGATATCGGTGACGCCGTGCAGGTTGAGCGTCACCGCTGTCGTCAGGATGATGAAAAACGCCACAAGGTTCGAGAAGCCCATGCCGATATAGGTATCGATCTTGATGCGCCGCAAATTGGCTTGCGCCTGCCAGGGTGCATTGATCAGGGGCCGGGCCCGCGGGCTGGCGAGCTGATCCTCGACTTCCTGCGATGCTTGCCAGAAGAACAGGTAGGGGCTGATGGTGGTGCCGAACACCGCCACCACGGTCGTGACGTACTCGGGCTTCCAGGACATATGCGGCAGGAGCGCCTTCGACAGCACCTGCGACCACGGGATATGCACGACAAACGCCGTGGCCACGTAGGCCAGCAAGGCCAGCGTGAGCCATTTCAGCAAGCGGACATAGCGCCGGTAGGGCACGAACACCTGCAGCAGCAACGAGATCATGCCGAACACCACGGCATAAAGCTGGGCCGGCCCGCCCACGATCAGCCGCAGCGCCTCGCCCATGGCCGAGACGTCGGCCGCAATATTGATCGTGTTGGCAACCAGCAAGAGGCTGACCACGGCATACAGGAGCCACGCGGGGTAATGCCTGCGGATATTGGTGGCCAGCCCATGGCCGCTCACCCGCCCGATCCTGGCGCTCACCACCTGGATGCCCACCATCAGCGGATAGGTGAGCAGCACTGTCCACAACATGTTGAAGCCAAACTGCGCGCCCGCCTGTGAATAAGTGGCGATGCCGCTGGGATCGTCGTCCGCCGCGCCGGTGATCAAGCCCGGCCCGAGCTTGCCGAGCCATGATTGTTCTGCGTCTTGCGGGGCGGATGCCACATCTTTCACCGATGCCTCCAGTAGCTGGCTTGCCGCTAACATAGCAGGTTCCGCAGGTGCGCACGCCACGTTATGGATACGTGCGCCGACAGCGCGCGCAGAGCGAACCGCATCGAGCCGCATGCCCGTGCCTTTGCCTATACTTAGAGCCGCAGGTCAAGCGCATCATTCGCCAAGCGCCGTGCGCGTTCCGCACGCCAGTTGCCGGGGGCATTCATGGAGTACAAGGATTACTACGCGATGCTCGGGGTGGAGCCCACGGCCACGCAGGATGACATCAAGCGCGCCTACCGCAAGCTGGCGCGCAAGTATCACCCGGACGTCAGCAAGGAGCCGGATGCGGAGGCCCGCTTCAAGGATGTGGCCGAGGCGTACGTAGCGCTGAAAGACGAGGAGAAGCGCGCCGCTTACGACGACGTGGGGGCGCGGTACAAGAGCGGCCGCGAGTTCACGCCGCCGCCGGGATGGGATAGCGGCTTCGAATACAGCGGCGGCGAGGCGGATTTCGAGCAAGACCTGGATCGCAGCGATTTCTTCGAGTCGCTCTTCGGCGCCAGGCATGCGCAGTCTCGCGGCGGGCGAGGCGCTGCCCGCATGGCAGGGGGCGATCACCATGCCAAGGTGCAAATCGATCTGCAGGACGTCTACCGGGGCGGGCGCCGCACCATCACGCTGCGCACGCCCCAGGCAGACGCCAGCGGGCACGTGCGACTGCAGGAGCGGCAACTGGAAGTCAATATTCCCAAAGGCATTCGCAGTGGACAGCATCTTCGGCTTGCAGGCCAGGGCGGCCCCGGATTTGGAGACGCTCCCGCCGGCGACCTCTATCTCGAAATCGAGATCGCGCCGCACCCGCTGTTCCGCGTAGTCGATCGCGACGTCTACCTCGACCTGCCCGTGGCCCCATGGGAAGCGGCCTTGGGCGCCAGCGTCGGCATACCCACGCCGGACGGCAGCGTGCAACTCAGCGTGCCGCCGGGCTCGTCGGCAGGCCGCAAGCTGCGCCTCAAGGGCAAGGGCCTTCCCAGCACGCCGCCCGGCGACCTGTACGCGGTGCTGTCGATCGTCTTGCCGCCCGCGGACACGGAAAAGGCCAACGATGCGTACCGGGAAATGGCCAAGACCTTTAGCGGCTTTGCCCCGCGCCGTTCACTGGAGGCTTGATGCGATGAGCGATCAAGGCATATCGATGCTGCATGGCGTCCTTGTCGAAGAAGAGGTGCAGTTCACGCTGGTGGAGCTGAGCGTGGCCTGTCATGCCGACATTGGACAGGTGGTGGCGCTGGTGGAGGAGGGCGTGCTGACGCCGCGCGGAGAGGACGCGCCGCGCTGGCGTTTCGACGGCGCCACGCTCAAGCGTGCCCGCACGGCGCTGCGGCTCGCGCGCGACCTGGAGCTTGGGGTGGCCGGCGCGGCCGTCGTGCTCGACCTGCTGGACGAGATCGAGACGTTAAGGGCGAAGCTGCGGCGTGCGAACCTGGCTTGAAGGCGCGTGCCGGCGCGCCACGTCATGCCGGCATCTCCGGCGGCCAACGATGCGTCTCGGCCTGGCAACGTTGGCACCAGGCATACAGGGCGTCGTACATCACCATGCCGTGGCGGAGCATTTCGTGGTCGTCCGGGAACACCTGCGACAGACCCAGGGAGATGGCGTAAAGGCCTGCCGATTGCGGTGTGAGATCGAGCCGCGACGTGTCGGCGCCCCGCACGATGCTGGCCAGATGCCGCAGGGCGGGATCCGTCAGGCGGTACTTGTCCAGGAAGGCGTCAAAGCTGCAGAACTCTCCAACGTGCGATAGCTCGACGTCGGGGATGTCATAGGCAACCGCACCGGTCTGGCGAGCGGTCTTCAGGACCTCGGCGGCGGGCACATAGAGGAACTCCGGTGCGTCGTCGATGAACCTGGCGATCAGCCAGGGGCAGGCGATCCGGTCAATCTTTGGCCTTTCGCGGGTAATCCATTGCATGGCTGGCTCCTTTGAGAATTGCCGATGTTCGCTGGGCCATCGGCGGCCTATCGGGCCATGTGCAGCAAAGGGTAGGCCATCAGGCCGACCAGTGCGGCACCGGCCACGATGACGGGCTCGGGCAGTCTCTTGAAGCGCCACAACAGCGCGATCGTGACCAGCGCCAGCAACGCGGTGGGCACGTCCACGATCGAGCGTTTGGCCAGGACGACCACGGCGCCCGTGATGGCACCCACGGCCGCTGCCGTGACGCCATCCACGAATGCGGCGATGGCGGGCAACTTGCCATACCGCTTGAAGTAGGGCGCCGGGATGACCRTAAACAGGTAGCACGGCAGAAAGGTGCCCAGGGCGGCCACGCAGGCGCCGGGAAAGCCGGCGACGAGATAGCCGATAAACCCGACCGTGATCACAACGGGACCCGGCGTGATCATCGCCACCGCCACGGCATCGACGAATTGCTTGTCGTTGAGCCAATGGTGCTCGGTCACTACGCCGCCGTAGAGGAAGGGCACGATGGCAAGGCCGGAGCCAAAGACGAAGGCGCCGGCCTTGGCAAAGAACACGGCAATCTGCGCCAGCAGTGGCCAATCCAGCGTGCTGAACACGCCGCCGGCCGCAGGAACCTGGCTGGCAGCGAGGGCATTGAGGCCGCCTTGGCGGAACCAGGCCGGTGGGGCGCGCCAGAACCAGGAGAGCACGCCCGCGGCCACGAACAACCATGCAATCTCGGATTCGGTGATGACGGTCACCGCGCCCAGCGCCAGGTAGATCCCCCAAAGCAGCTTGTCCTTGCCGACGCTCTTCCTCGTGAGCTTATAGGCGCTGATCGCGATGATGCCGATGACGGCGGCACCGACGCCGTAGAACACCGATTGCATCCACGTGAGGCCGCCGAACTCGCGGTATGCCCAGCCCAGCGCGATCACCATCAGGAAAGACGGCAGCACGAACGCGACCCCGACCAGCGTGGCACCCACGATGCGATGGTGCACATAGCCGAGATAAATGGCGAGTTGCGCCGCCATGGGGCCGGGTGCCAGCTGCGCGAGCGCGATGCCTTCCTTGTAGTCCGCATCCGTGATCCACGCGCGCCGCTCGACAAGATCACGGTGCATGTAACCGGCCAGGGCAACCGGGCCGCCAAAGCCCAGCGTACCGAGCCGCAGCATATAGAGGACCAGTTGCCAGAGCGTATAGCCGGGATGACCAGGTGGCGAAGCGTCCTGCGTATTCATGGGCGTTCCTGATTGACGATGGACCGCGAGGCCCGTCTCAGCCTCGGCGGTTGGTGGTGAAGTGGGTGTAAAGCGAATCGAGAGCCAGTCCGACTTCAGCCAGCAGCGCGTCATCGTCGGGCAGCCGCTCGCGTGCGCCGGCGAGGATGGCCTCGAAGCCGCTTGCCTCGGGTTGTTGGTTTCCGCCCACGTCCAGCGCATGCACGATCTTGCCCAGGCGGCGCAGCGCCCGGTCCTCATCCAGGCCGAAACTTGCCATCAGGACCTCGAACGACACGCGTTCGCCAACGTGGGTGAAGGTCGCCCCGTCAAAATCGAAGCCCAGCGCATCCGGTGGGCAATCGGCGGTCTTCTCCAGCCAGTGGAAGCGGGCATGCGGGTCGATGAAGCGCAGGATCAGCCAGGCACTGGCGACCCGGTCCACCCACAGGTGCTGGCGCGTGGCCCACAGGCGCCCTTGGTACTGGGTGCGGTCGCGGCGGGCGATCGCGCCGGCAGCGCAATGGGGTTCCCCTGGCGAGAGAATCGCCCCGATGGTGCCTGCGAAATCCTTCCATTGCGCCTGAGCACGCAGTGAGGCCTCGTTCGGAAAGAAATCGATGGCACGAATGGCCTCCAGGGATCGTTCGTGCCGATGCAGCAGCCTGGCCAGCTCGGCTTCGCTCAAGGCGGACAGGGACTTACGCGCATCCGCCAACGTGCTCTCCAGCTCGCCGTATTCGCGCGTGCGGTCGAACAGCTGCCGATAGGCCGCCGGATCATCGGACGCATTGGCCTGGACATCCAGCAACCATGCTTGCCCATCCTGCTGCAATGCCTCGTCAGCCAGCTCGCGCAATTGCGCGGCTTGTGACGTGCCGGCGGGAAGCAGGTAGGCGCCATCGCGCAAAGCCGCGCACCCAAGCGATTTCACGGCTCGCCAGATTCGCATGCGGGCGGTGGCGCCTGACGTCGGGAGGCTCACGATCAGTAGGAGCCAGGAGTCGGAAGAGGGAGTCATGGAGGGCATGATAGGAACGCGTAGCAGTCATTTCAACCATGTAGAGATCTCTACAGTGCGTGCATCTTGCAATCCGCGGGACACCTTCGCCCAGAGGACCGTCACCCGTCGGCTTCCATTTGATTGATTACTTTTTATTTCAAAAACATAAAAATAATAAGCTGGACGGAAACTGTCGTGCAGGGAAGAATCCGCTCCACGCGATACATGGGGTCCAGGCTGATGTCCACGCTTGCTCGCCTGCAACCCCACAACAACAGGCATCAACCGAGGAGACATGGATGTCATTTACTACACTGACTACACGCACGGCCACGCGCAGCAGGTTCGTACTGGCGGCGTTGGCAACCCTTTGCCTTCCCGCACCGGCGCTTGCGCAAGCCGCTCCTTACCCTTCCAAGCCGATCAGCCTCGTCGTCGGCAGTGCGCCGGGCGGCTCTGTCGATCTCTTCGCGCGTGCCATCGGCAAGCATCTGCAGGACGCATTGGGGCAACCCGTGCTGGTCGAGAACAAGCCAGCGGGCGGCGGGGTCATTGCAGGTACCTATGTCGCGAGGGCGCCGGCGGACGGCTACGCCTTGCTGATGGTGACGTCGACCTTTACGACAGGGGCGGCCATCCGGACCAACCTGCCCTATGATGCGGTGAAGAGCTTCAAGCCCGTGGGCATGCTCGCCAAAGGGCCCTTGCTGGTCACGGTGTCCGCCAATTCGCCGTTCAAGTCGGTGGCCGATCTGGTGGCCAACGCAAAGGCCAATCCGGGCAAGCTCAACTACGGGACTTCGGGGGCGGGCAGCATCAACCAGTTCGCCAGCGAGTTGTTCGCGGACGCGGCCGATATCAAGCTGACCCATGTCCCATACAAGGGTATCTCACCGGCCGTGACCGACATGGTAGGCGGCCAGATCCAGATGATGGTGGCCAGCGCGCCGTCCATCCTCTCACAGGTCAAGAGCGGGCGGGTCCGGGCGCTGGCGGTTACCACGGCCGAGCGCTCGCCCGTGGCGCCGGATCTGGTGCCGCTGGAGCAGGCCGGCTACAAAGGCAGTGCCGTGGAATTGTGGTGGGGCATACTGGCGCCCGCCGGCACGCCGCAAGCCCTGGTGGACAAGCTCAATGGTGAGATCGGCAAGATCGTCCAGTCGCGGGACATGAAGGCGTTCTTCCTCAAGGAAGGCGCGGAGCCGGCGGTGATGAAGCCGGCTGAGTTCGCCACCTTCATTGCGTCCGAGGTGGAGCGCTGGAGGAAGGTCGCCAAGGCGGCGGACATCCGGCCCGAGTAGGCGCCGGCGCGCATCGCGGCGTTATGCCCGCCGTCATGCCCGCCATTACGTGCGCCATTACGCCCGGCGTTACGCCATGCTCGCCTGGCGTGCCTCATGCGCCTGCAGGGCAAGCGCTGCCGCAAGGCCCGCGCCGCAAAGCGCGGCCGTGAGCAAGAAGGCGCGGCCGCCCACGCTGGCAAACAGGTAGCTGCCCAGGAACACGCAGACCGCCGTCAGCAAGCCGGCACAGGCCGAGTAAAGGCCCGTGCCGCTGGAGATGACCTGCGCCGGCACCCGGGTGCGGATGTACTGCGCCGCGCCCAGTTGCGTGAAGCCTAGCGTGGCGCCCTGCAGCAGTTGCGCCAGCATGGCCACCCCGGCGCTCTCGGCCAGGCCGATCATCGACCAGCGCAGGATGCCCGCCGCGCAGGCCAGCGCGATCAGCGCTGGCGCCGACACCTGCGCCAGCAGCCGCGAGCCGAAGGTGAACGCCGTGATCTCCGCGATCACGCCCAGCGCCCACAGGTAGCCGATGGTCGATGCCGGGAACCCCACGCTCCTCCAGTACAACGCGCTGTAGCTGTAGAAGAAACCGTGGCACGCTTGCGACAGCGCGGCGCTGGCCAGGAACAGCGAGAAGCCGGGCAGCCGCAGCACCTGCAGCAACGGCGCTTTCGCCGCATGGCGCGCTGCCACCGTGTCGTTGGGCAGCGCCAGCGCCAGCAGGCCCTGCGCCAGGTACGCCACCACGAACACGATCGCGATCACCTCGGTTCCCGCGCGATCCACCAGCCAGCCAAGCACGATCGACATGGCCACCACCGACATCGACCCGGCGCTGCGCAAGCGGCCAAAGTCAAAGCCATAGCGCGGCATGCCGGCCAGCACCATGGATTCGCTCAGCGGTATCAGGCCCGCCGAGCAGGCCTTGATGGCCAGGAAGACCAGCAGCACGCCGATGAAGCCCTGCGCGCTGAACAACAGCCCGGCGCTCAGCGCGGAACCGGCCACCAGCGCGAGCAGGATCACCTTGCGGCTGCGGTACTGGTCCGCCATGGCGCCCACGGCCGGATTGACCAGCACCGCCAGCGCGGCGCCGAGCGCCAGCACCATCCCGGTCTGCTGCTCGCTCAGGCCCTGGGCTCGGATCCAGAGGGGGAAGAAACTGATGGTGATCGCAACCGGGGCATACAGCGCGACATAGTAGAGATAGAACGACGCGATGGCGTTCCGGGAGGGTTGGGCGTGGGCGGTCACGGGTAAAGGCCGGGTGGCTTGGTGGGAAAGCTGCGACAGGTCGGGGGAATGCGCAGCATGCATCATCGCGCCAGAGCGGGCGCAGGGCAAGCCATTGCGCCGCCTGCCTCCCGCTTCCCGTTCGGCGATGGTCCTGTCGCAAGCATCCACGCTGACCTAGAATCGCAATAGCGGCAGGGGCGAGCGGTTCTTTGAATTGGCGGGAGACTGAAAATGGCACTTGATGGCGGGACTCCGGGCGATTCGATCCAGGTGGGTCAATTGCACATCCAGTACCTGATCGATGGGGCAGCGACGGGTGGAATGGGTGTATTCGAATTGACGGTGCCGCCCGGCTCGCAGTTGCCGCCAGCGCACAGCCACACGCACAACGAAGAGTGTGTCTATGTGCTGGCTGGCAGGCTTCGGTACGCTGTCGATGGGGTGGCCCGAGACCTGGCGCCGGGAGAGTGGATGCATACCCCGCGCGGATCGGTGCATCAGTTCAGCAACCCGCACGGCGACGCGGCTCGCGCACTGGTTGTTCTCACGCCGGACATCGGGGCCCAGTACTTCCGCGACGTCGCCGATGTTGTCAATGCCGGCGCGCCACCCGACCGCGCGGCGCTGGTTGCGGTCATGTCCCGCTACGGACTCTTACCGGCAGCACCACCGGCGGCACCGGGTTAAGCGCAATCCATTGCCTAGGCCAGATCAAGTCGGGCTCCATCTCCCGCGCGGATCGCACCGCGAAGTACAACCCGTTGATCCGCATCGAGCGCGAGCTGGGGGGCGCAGGCGCGCGGCCATCACGAGCCCGCCACCTTCAGCAGCACCGGGTCGTTGCGGTACAGGTCGGGAAACATCTGCTTCAGGTAGCCGATCTTGGGCATGTCGTTGATGACGATGTACGGGTGCGAAGGATGGAGGGTCAGGAAATTCTGGTGATAGCTCTCCGCCGGGTAGAAGGCCTTGTAGTCCTCGATGCGGGTAACGATGGGCGCCTTGAACGCGTTGGCCTTGCCCAGTTGCGCGATATAGGCCTGCGCCACGCTGCGCTGCTCGGCGTTGAGCGGGAACACCGCCGAGCGGTACTGCGTGCCGTGGTCCGGGCCCTGGAAGTTGAGCTGGGTGGGGTTGTGCGCGACCGAGAAGAAGATCTGCAGCAGGCGGCCGTAGCTGATCTGTGCCGGGTCGAACGTGACCCGCACCGATTCCGCATGGCCGGTGCCGCCGCCGCTGACGGTCTCGTACTGGGCCGTGCTGGCCGCGCCGCCGGCATAGCCGGACGTGACCTGCTTCACGCCGCGCACGTGCTGGAACACGCCTTGCACGCCCCAGAAGCAGCCGCCGGCAAACACGGCCGTTTCCGTCGGCGCCGCGCTGGCTTTTTCATCGAGCGCGGGCGGGGGGATCTTGACGGCGTCTTCAGCCGAGTTGGCCACGCGCTGCCAGGCCAGCAGGCCCGCCGCCAGCATGACGAGGCCAGCGACTTTTGCGGCGGACGAGCGCGTCCACCATGAGAAACCGGTTGATGTTTGCGTGGTCATGATTGCCTGTCCTTGAACGTTGCTGTGTCGTAATCAATGCATGGAATATGGCGATATGGCGATATGGCGGCTCGCGTGCGCGTCAACCGAAGGTAAAGGCGTAAGCCTCCACGCCGGGGTCCAGGAATTCGATCGTGAACGTGCGATCGGCCACCCTGCCCGTCTGCCGCACCAGTTGGTATAGCCGCTGCTCGGTCACCGTGCCGCTGCCATCCGCCGCCACGTCGGTGCCGTGCGCGCTGCCTGGTGCGCCCCCGTCCACGCTCACCCGGAACCGCACTGGCTTGCCATCCTTGCCCGGCCCCAGCACCAGATGCAGGTCGCGCGCGTGAAAGCGGTAGACGATCCGTCCGGAGGCGCCGGCCAGCGTGGCGTGCTCCGCACCCACCTGCCAGGTGCCGGCCAGGCCCCAGTCGTTGAGCGCGGGGTTTGCGGGCGCGGTATAAGTGTGCGCCTTGTCTTGCGCCTCGCCACCGGGCGAGGCGAAGTTCTGCGCCCGCTCATAGCCAAGGTAGGTTTCGCCGGACTGGATTTCCGCTTTGTCGGCAGCCATCTGCACGCCTTGCACGCTTTGCGCATCGGCATGGCTGATGCCCATCGCCACCTTCGCCGCATCGGCGTGGCCCGCTTGCGCCAGCAGTTGCTGGATCACCTGCTCGGATTTCGCGTACTCGCCTTCGCCGAAGTGGTGAAAGCGGATTTGCCCCTGCGCGTCGATGAAATAGTGCGCAGGCCAGTACTGGTTGTTGAAGGCGCGCCAGATCGCATAGTTGTTGTCGACCGCCACGGGATAGTCGATGCCGAGGTCGCGCGTGGCCTTCTTCACGTTGTCGAGGTTGCGCTCGAAGGCAAACTCCGGCGCATGCACGCCGATTACCACCAGCCCCTGGTCGCGGTACTTCTGCGCCCAGGCCCTCACGTAGGGCAGGGTGCGCAGGCAGTTGATGCACGAGTAGGTCCAGAAGTCGACCAGTACCACTTTGCCGCGCAGCGCCTCGGCCGTGAGCGGCGGCGAGTTCAGCCACGCCACGGCGCCGCCCAGCCCGGGCAACTGGCCTTCCACGGGGAGTGCCGCGGCGGCGCTCTCGCTGGTCTTGCCGGTCTTGAGGCTGGTTGCGCGCATCATCGCGCCGGACGACGTGGCCATGGCCGCGCCGTTGCCGGTTTCGGCCTGTTTAGCGGAGAGCTTGTCGACCAGCTGCTGCTCGATGCCGCCCGTGGCCACGGTCGAGACGCGGGCCAGCACACCCGTGTCCAGCCCTAGCCCGATGGCAACCACGCCGAGCAACATGGCCGCGCCAATGCCGCGCCGGACCCATTCCCCCGCGCCCAGCGAGCGCTTCATCGCGGTAAAGACCCGGCCGCCGATCAGCAAGGCCACCGCCAGCGACGTGGCCGCGCCGGCCGCGTAGGCCACTAGCAGCAGCGTGGTGCCGGCGCTGGCGCCGCGCAGCGCCGCACCGGTCAGCACAAGGCCGAGGATCGGGCCGGCGCAAGGCGCCCACAGCAGGCCGGTGGCAATGCCGAGCAGGAACGAGGARCCCGGCCGGACCTGCCCGCCATCGGCCTGCGCAAACGCGGAGAGCCGGCTGCCCGCGCTTACCAGCGGATGCATCAGCCGCTCGGCCAGGCGCGGCAGCAGCAGCGTCAGGCCGAACACGGCCAGCAAGGCAATGGCCAGCCAGCGTCCGTACTGGTTGGCCTGGGTTACCCAGCCGCCGCCAACCGCCGCCAGCGTTGCCACCGCCGCGAAGGTCAGCGCCATGCCGGCCAGCAGCGGCAGGCCGCTGCGCACAAAGGGCTGGTCGGCCCGCGAGAACACGAAGGGCAGCACGGGCAGGATGCACGGGCTGAGGATGGTGAGCGCGCCACCAAGGTAGGCGAGGATAAGGAGGAACATGGAATGCTTCAGTCTGGTTGTTGTCGGCGTTGGAGGCCCGCGGGCTCAGGCGGCTTGCGGCTTGAACGTCATCGCCACGCCGTTCATGCAGTAGCGCAGCCCGGTCGGCTTGGGGCCGTCGTCGAACACATGGCCCAGGTGGCCGCCGCAGCGCCGGCAATGCACCTCCGTGCGCGATATGCCGAAGGACCGGTCCTCGTTCGTGCGCACGGCGTTCTCCAGCGGTGCCCAGAAGCTGGGCCAGCCGGTGCGGCTGTCGAACTTGGTGCGCGACGAGAACAGGTCGAGCTGGCATCCGGCGCAGGCGAAGATGCCGGCGCGATGCTCATCGTTCAGCGGGCTGCTGTAGGGCCGCTCCGTGCCTTCCTGGCGCAGCACGTTGTACTGGCTTGCGCTGAGCATCTGGCGCCACTGGGCGTCGGAGCGCACTACCTCGAAGGTTTCGGTGGGCTTGCCCGCATTCGCCGTGCCGGCGGCCAGCGCGCGCCAGCCGCTAACGGCCGCTAGCGCCGCCACGGCGGCACTGCCCGATACCAAAAAGCGCCTTCTGCTTCCCATGATGTGCTCCTTGCCTCAATGTATCGATCGCGGCGACCGACTTGCCGTCGATCGCTGCCATGGATCGTTGGCCGCATCGTATGGCTGGCACCATCCCGGAGTCCTCACCAAAGGTTAAATTAAATGTGATAACTCGCCGCCTCGAAATTTTGCACAATAGCCAGGCCGGCGCTTTTCCTGTGCCTCCCCTGTCACGCGCGAGCCGGCTCGCGCCTCTAGGCTGAACATGGATCACCCCAAGCGCATCCTGATCGTCGAAGACGACGTCGACATCGCCAACGTACTGAGCCTGCACCTGCGCGACGAGCGCTACGAAGTCGTGCACAGCGCCGACGGCAACGAAGGCCTGCGCCTGCTGGCGCAGGGCAACTGGGACGCGCTGATCCTTGACCTGATGCTGCCGGGCGTGGACGGGCTGGAGATCTGCCGGCGCGCCCGCGCCATGACGCGCTACACGCCGATCATCATCACCAGCGCGCGCGCAAGCGAAGTCCACCGCATCCTTGGCCTGGAACTTGGCGCCGACGACTACCTGGCCAAGCCGTTCTCGGTGCTCGAGCTGGTGGCCCGCGTGAAGGCGCTGCTGCGCCGCGTGGATGCCATGGCCAAGGACCTGCGCATCGACGCGGGCAGCCTGGAGCTGGGCGGCCTGTCGATCGACCCGCTCACGCGCGAGGCCAGCGTGGACGGCCGGCGCATCGAGCTCACCCCGCGCGAGTTCGACCTCCTGTATTTCTTCGCCAGGCATCCCGGCAAGGTGTTCTCCCGCATGGACCTGCTCAACGCCGTCTGGGGCTATCAGCACGAGGGCTACGAACATACCGTCAACACCCATATCAACCGGCTGCGCACCAAGATCGAGGCCGACCCGGCACAACCCAGCCGCATCCTGACCGTGTGGGGGCATGGCTACAAGCTCGCGGCGGTAACCCAGGGAGGCGCGCCGTGAGCCTTGACCTTGGACTGAACCTGAGCCGCCGCCTGACCCTGACGCAGCGGCTGTCCCTGGTGTTTTCCGTGCTGCTGCTGGCCTGCTGCGGCGCCTCCGCGTGGCTGCAGGTCCGCTCCAACGACATGCGCGAGAAGGAAGTCATCCAGGACCTGTCGCGCGGGCTGGCCGGCCATATCGCGCGCAATGCGTCGCTGATGGACGCCAACGGGCTCAAGCCGGATGCGTTGCGCCGCCTGTTCGGCCAGTTGATGGTGGTGAACCCGAGCGTGGAGGTGTACCTGCTGGACAGCCAGGGCCGGATCCAGGGGCACGATGCGCCGGCCGGGCACCTGCAGCGCCAGCAGGTTGACCTCAAGCCGGTGCAGCGCCTGCTGGCCGGCGAGCCGCTGCCTATCCTTGGGGACGATCCGCGTAGCGCGGGCGGGCGCAAGGTGTTCAGCGCCGCGCCGCTGCGCGTGGGCGGTGCCGAGCCCGCCGGCTACATCTACGTGGTGCTGCTGGGCGAGGCGCATGACGAACTGGCGGCGCGCGCCTCCGCCAACTCGGTGCTGCGCACCACGCTGTGGTCGATGGGGCTGGTGGCGCTGCTGGGTTTGCTGGCCGGGTTGATGGCGTTCGGCCTCATCACGCGGCCGCTGCGCCGCCTGACCGAGGCGATGCGGCGGTTTGATGCCGATGGCGCGCCCGAGACGCAGCCGCGCGTGCCGCGCTCGCCGTCTGGCAATGCACGCGATGAAATCGTCGCGCTGGAAGCGGCCTTCGCGCAAATGGCGGACCGCATCGCCGAGCAATGGCGCGCGCTGACCAAGCAGGACCAGGAGCGGCGCGAGCTGGTTGCCAATATTTCCCATGACCTGCGCACGCCGCTGACCTCGCTGCACGGCTACCTGGAAACGCTGTCGCTCAAGGCCGATACGCTCAGCGATGCCGAGCGCCAGCGCTACCTGGCCATCGCGCTGGCGCAAAGCGTCAAGGTGGGGCGGCTGGCGCAATCGCTGTTTGAGCTGGCGCGGCTGGAGCACGGCATTGTGCAGCCGGCGCTGGAGGATTTCTCCCTGGTGGACCTGGTGCAGGACGTGTTCCAGAAGTTCGAGCTGCCGGCCGAGGCGCGCCATGTGCGGCTGCGTGCCGGCATCCCGCAGCGCCTGCCCGCCGTCACGGCCGATCTTGGCATGATCGAGCGCGTGCTGACCAACCTGCTGGATAACGCGATCCGCCATACGCCCGCCGAAGGCGCCATCGATGTCGATCTCGCCCTGCGCGACGGCAAGGTGGCGGTCACCGTCAGCGATACCGGCCCCGGCATTCCGGCGGAACTGCGCGAGAGTCTGTTCCAGCGGCCGTTCAGCGCCGGCGGCGCGCATCGCGGCGGCGGGCTGGGGCTGCTGATCGTGCAGCGCATGCTGCAGCTGCATCACAGCCAGATCCGGCTGGTGGAGCGCGCCGGCAGCGGTACGGTGTTCAGCTTTGAGTTGCCGGTGTCCGGCGGTGCTGCCGGCAACGCCCGCTAGCGGCGGGCAGGTTCAGTCCGCTGCCTGGCCGGAGAAGCGTTCGATCAGCCACGCGGCGGCGGGGCCGGGTGGCGTGTCGGTCCGGTAGATCGCATCGAAGGGGTAGAAGTTGCCGTGATTGTCGGGCAGGTCGAGCAGCACCAGACGGCCCGCGTCTAGGTCTTCCTGCACCATGGGCACCGGCATATTGCCCCAGCCGATGCCTTCTCGCAGCAGCATGTGCTTGGCGCCAAGATCGGCCAGCCGCCAGGTATGCGTGCTGACCACCGCGAAATCCATGCCGCGCGTCAACGCCGAGCGGTCCGACAGCACCAGTTGCACATGATGGCGCGCGGCGCCCGGTGGATTCGGGTTGCCGCTGGCCAGTGGATGGCCCGGCGCCGCAACTGGCCATAGCATCACATTGCCGATCCGGATGCGCTCGATTCCCGCCACGCCCGAGCTGAGCGGCCCGCTGACGCCAATGGCGGCGGCGCGGTCCAGCACCATCTGCGTCACGGCGCCAAGTGCTTCCATGTGCAGGTGCAGCGCTACCGTGGGAAATGCCTCTCGAAAGGCCTTCAGCGCGTCCACCACCCGGGATGCCGGCAGCATCACGTCCAGCGCCAGGTGGACCTCGGCCTCCAGGCCTTGCAGCAGGCCCTTGACCTTCGCGCGCAGCCCGTCGATGCCCATGGTGACCGTGCGCGCCTCGGCCAGCACGGTGCGGCCCGCCTCGGTCAGTTGCGGCTTTTTGGTGGTCTTGCGGTCGAACAGCGCCACGCCGAGCTGATTCTCCAGGTTGGCGATCGTATAGCTGATGACCGAGGTCGCCCGGCTGAGCTTGCGGGCCGCGCCGGCAAAGCTGCCGACGTCCACCACGGTCAGGAACACCTTCAGTTGATCCAGCGTGGGCGTACCGGGATTTGGCATCTTGTCGATTTTATCGAACGTTTCGATCCATATTATCCCAGTTTCGCGGACGTAAAAATCCACCTACATTTAGGCCCATCGGTTGCAGTACCCGATTCAGACCCTGAACCCGAACCTGAACCCTGACCCCCTAATCCCCTGATCCCCTGATCCCCTGATCCCCTGATACAACCGGCCTGCCATGACCGTGCGGCCGCATCGAATGGAGAACCACCATGTCCCAAGCCGCCCAACCCAATGCCCAACTCAACGCCCAGGCCAACTCCCGTGCCGACACACCCGCCGAAGCCGGCGTGGCAGCGCTGGGCCGTGTCCTGATCAGCGCCATCTTCCTGCTCTCCGGTGCGTCCAAGCTGGCCGCGCCGGCCGCCATGATCGGCTACATCCAGTCGGCCGGCCTGCCGCTGCCGCAAGTGGCGCTGGCCATTGCCATCGCCGTGGAAGTGGTGGGCGGCGTCGCCCTGGTGCTGGGATACCGCACCCGCCTGGTAGCTGCCATCCTGGCCGTCTTTAGCGTGGCGACCGCGCTGGCCTTCCATGCCAACCTGGCGGACCAGAACCAGTTCATCCACTTCTTCAAGAACATCGCGATGGCCGGCGGCCTGCTGCAGATCGTGGTCTACGGTGCAGGCCGCTTCAGCCTGGATGCACGCCGCGGCAACGCTTAACGCGCGGGGCGGGTTTCAAGCGCAGCCATGCGCATGGGAAACGCCAGCACGAAGAGCAGCGCGGCCAGCACCAGGGCCGCGCTGAGGATGTACAGGCTATCCGTGAAGCCGCCGGTGGCCGCCTTGATGGTGCCCACCATGACCGGCGCCACCAGGCCCGCGCTGCTGCCGATCGTGCTGATCATGGCGATGCCGGCAGCCGCGCCCCGGTCCGCCAGGATGCTGCCCGGCACGGACCAGAGAATCGTGAAGGCGCTGGAGATGCCTGCCGACGACAGCGCCAGGCACAGCACCGCCGCCAGCGGGTTGTGCATGAACAGCGTGGTGAGCGACAAGCCCAGCGCGCCAACCAGCGCCGCCACGGCAAAATGCCAGCGCCGCTCCCCCGTGCGGTCCGAATGGCGCCCCATGACGATGGATGCCGCAATCCCGGTGACCGCCGGCACCACCGCGTAAAACCCCACCTGCAGCACGCTCAGCCCCATCATCTTCAACAGCGTGGGCTGCCAGAACGACAAGGCGTAGATGCCCAGGATGGCGAGAAACGAGATCAGGCCGAGCATCCACACGCGCCGGTCGCGCATCGCGGCGCCAAAGCCGTGGGTCGCGCGGATGCCATTGGCGGCCTGGTCCTCCTCCAGCAACCGGACGACACGTTGCCGCTCAGGGGCGCTGAGCCACCGTGCCTGCGCAGGACCGTCCGACAGGATGAAGAAGGCCAGGATGCCCAGCAGCACGCTCGGGATCCCCTCCAGCAGGAACAGCCACTGCCACCCCTGCAAGGACCACGCGCCGTTGAGAAACGTCATCACCAGGCCCGCCAGCGGCCCGGCCACGATTGGCGCGGCGCCATAAGCCATGAAGAAGAGCGCCGTCACCTGTGCCCGGCGGCGCGACGGGTACCAGAGCGTGAAGTAGAACAGCACCCCCGGCGCGAACCCGGCCTCCAGCACCCCGATCAGGAACCGCAACGCATAGAACTGCGTGGGCGTGCTCACGAAGATCATGGCCGCGGACGCCAGTCCCCACAGCCCCATGATGCGCAGCAGCGTGGCCCGCACGCCGATCTTCGCCAGCATCAGGTTGCTGGGCACCTCGAACAGCGCATAGCCGAGAAAGAAGATGCTCGCGCCCAGGCCAAAGACGGCATCGCCAAAGCCGAGGTCCTCGCGCATCTGCAGCTGCGCATAGCCAACGTTGGTCCGGTCCAGGTAATTGAAGACATAGCACACGCATAGCAGCGGCAGCAGACGCCATGTGATCTTGCGGAACAGTTCGGCGTCGCTGGCCGGATCGGCGGCGGCCGCGCCGGCCGGCTTGGTGAGGGTGGCGGTGTTCATTGCGCGGGCCCCCGGTCTGCCCGCGTGCTGGTCGGGTGGCCGAACTCGGTCTCGCCCCACAATTGGCTGGACGGCGCGCCTGGGAACAGCCAGTACGGCGTGCACTCGGACGACGGCACGACGTTGCAAAACGGATGCGCTTCGGAGGCGCCCGCGATGGTTTTCTCCAGCACCATGGACAGGTACTGGTCGTTGCTGCCCTCCTGCGTATTGCCATTCAGGATCACCTCGGCCCCGGTGGCGCGCGCAAAGCGCCGGATGCCGTTGTGGCGCGAGTGTTCCGGCGACCAGCTGTCCGCGCTGACACCGTTCTCGCTGCTCACGCGGATGCCGTCAGGCGTGCGATAGACCAGCGAATGGTTGCCTTCGGTGTGCCCTGGCGTGTGCACCAGCGCCAGGCCGTGGCCCAGGTGCACGCTGCCGTCGAAAGCGACGATGCGTTCCCGTGGCACGTCCGCGAGGCCATTGGGGCAGTACCAGTCGGCCTGCACCGGCAGCAGGCCGTGCACGCTGGCCAGTTCCTGCCGGTGCACCAGAAGCCTCGCGTTGGGCAGCAATCCGCGGCTCGCGCCGCTGCCGAGCCAGCGGCGCACGTCCTGCGTGTGCAGGTGATCGTAGGTGATGTAGTCGATCTGCTCGGGCGCCACGCCGCAGCGTGCCAGCGCTTGCAGCACCGTGCCGTAGACGGGCGCGATGGTGTTGTGCAGGAACCGCGGCGTCTGCGTGCTCATGCGCTTGAAGTAGGGCGTCTCGGCGCCGGCCTCGAAGTCCGCGGGGGTAAACAGCAGCGTGCGCAGGCACCCCGCGAAGTCCTCGTACTGGATCAGCACCATGCGCGACAGCAGGTGGATCAGGTGCGGCTTGAGCATCTGCTGCGAGTACACGCCGTTAAAGGCGTACCAGGCCGGGTAGGGAACCCGCAGCAGGTTGAAGCTGCGCGCGAACCGGACCGGCGGTGCTTCCAGGAACTGCTCGCGGAAGTGCGCCGCGCCCCGGCGCAGTGCGCGCAGGCGGTCCTGTGGCGCGCTGGCGCTGCGCGCGCCGTCAAAATCGGAGATCGGCAGCAGGCCTGTCGGATCGGGTTCGCGTTTCATGGGTTGTCTCCTGTGGTTCTTGTTTTTCTTTTTATGCGGCTTCGGCCTGGCGCGCTTGTGGCTGGCCCAGCAGGCCGCCGATCAGTTGGGGCAGCATGTCCGGCGGCGTGCCGGCCAGCAACTGGCGCAGCATCGTCAGCGTGTCGAAATACACGCGCTCGCAAACCAGGCGCTCGCCCTCGAAGATGAACAGCGCGATCATGCGGCAGCGAAACGCATTGCCCGTCGGCGGCAAGCCGCGCAACGGGCCGCGGTGCGTGCCTAGCAGCCAGAACTCCACGATCACGGCATCGTCCGTGTGGCGCAGCTGGATGATCTCGTGGCGCTGGTCGGGGAAGGCCAGGCGGCTGTCGATGTAGTACTGGCGCACGGTGTCGATGCCGTCATGCACTTCGCCACTGGGAATCAGCTCGTAGTGCGGGTGCGGGAAGGTGGCGAGCACGGCGTCGAAATCCTGCCGGGTTTCATCGGCGAAGTGGTCAAGCACCAGGCGCTCGCGGCGCGCCTTGAGATCGGGGGAGAGGGTTGTGGTCATGCTGAAAGCTCCGTGGCGGGCAATCTGCGGAACACTGCGGCCGATGCCGCAGTCCGTTGCCTGGCGTGATTATCTGCAGCGTGCCGGCGCAAGACTGTCGCCGCTTGGCAGTTGCCGATCCGGATAAACCCCGGGTTTGGCGCGCGCGTGCCAGGCGCCCATTTCTTCTGTTTGGTTGGCGGTGGAGCCGGGGGACGTTACGTAACGCGTAACGGAACAGGTGGGCGAAGGGCGCGCTTCAAACGCGCGATCCCGGTTTTATCCATTTCCCGCAAAGCCAATCTACAAGCGGGTTCCTGGGCCGTGAGCACGGTCGCGTGCGGCACGGGAAGAGGCGCCTTTCACCTCGGGCATAACTATTGCGTCCAGGCCTCTACTTGACGATTCAACGCAATAACCAGAGAGGTCTGACCGTGCGCAATCAGCAATATTTCCTTGGTATCACATTGGGCGCGTTGGTGCTGCTTGGCGGCTGCGCCAACGGATCCGACGGCGCCATGGGCAAGACAGGCGCCACTGGCCCGACGGGCAATACGGGAGCGGCGGGCAATGCCGGTGTCACGGGTGCGGCCGGTAGTGCAGGTGCCAAGGGCGATGCCGGGGCTACCGGCGCCACGGGGACGAACGGGGCGGACGGCGCAGCGGGAGCCACGGGCGCAACGGGTTCCGCAGGCGCTACCGGTGCCACGGGTGCGACGGGCACGAACGGTGCGGGCGGCGCCACGGGAGCTACAGGTCCCTCGGGTCCCACTGGCGCCACCGGATCTGCGGGACCCACGGGAGCCACCGGCCCGGCGGGTGGCACGGGACCCACCGGCGCCACCGGCGGCACGGGGCTCACCGGCGCGACCGGCCCCTCGGCACTCAATCAACTCGGCACGGCAATCAGCGGCGTGGGCAGTGCCGTCGGCGCGGTGGGCACCGGCCCGCTGGCCGCCGTCACCACGCCTGTGGGATCCATCGTCAGCCAGGTTGGCCAGATCGTGGGTGGCGCGGGACCGCAGGCCATCACCAATCCGGTGACCCAGATCACAGGCACACTCGGCCAGGCGATCGTGCCGCTGACCTCCACGCTGACCGGCGCCACGCAGACCCTGGGCGCAGCGACCGGCCTGGGTTCCGTCGTCGACAATCTGCTGCGCACTGTTGGCGGTACGGTGGGCACCGTTGGCACTACGATCACGCAGACCAACGCGCCGGTGGTATCCAGCCTGGGGGGCATCGTGACGTCCACCGGCAATACGGTTTCCGCGCTGGGCGGACTGGTCAACGCCCCCACGGGCGGCACTGGCAATAATCCGCTGGCCCCGGTCACGAACCTGCTTGGCGGGCTGACGGGTGGCCTGGCACCGGGCAATACGCCAGCGTCGGGCCTGCTCGCGCCAGTGACCAGCCTGCTCAACAACACCCTCGGCACGGTGACGCATGCCGCGGGCAGTGGTGGCAGCGCGCTGCCTGGTGCCTTGCCTGGCTCGCTGACCAGTGCATTGGCTCCGGTCACCAACGTGCTGGCAGGCGCCACTGGTGCAACTAGCGCGGCGGGCGGCGGCAACGCGGGCACGGGTGGCCTGCTCGGCGGACTGCTTGGCGGGTTGGGCGGCACCAAGCCCTGATACTTGCCGACAAAGCCGGATCTGCCTTGCCGTGCTTCCCGCTCCCGCGTGGGGGAGCGGGCGGGCGCTCGTTACGCCTGCGTGCTGGAAAACACCAAAGGCTTCGCTTCAAGTGGCTCCTAGCTAAGCCACCCCTCTCCCCGGCCCTCTCCCCCTGAGGGGCGAGGGAGAGACAGCCGTCGTCATGGCGCGCGGCGTTTGCCCGTTCGGCGGCTTCGGCTAAAGCTTCAGGTTTGTCAGCCTTCCGAAGCCGATACCCTGGCGCAGGCTTCTTGCTACGCCGCTGCGCTGACGCGCGTGGTCAGCTCGACAAAGCTGGCCACGCTGGCGGTTCGCAAGGGATAGTAGGCCACCTGATGGCGCTCGCAGACGCGCTTGAGCATGCTCATGGAGTCATGGTCGATGCAGTCGACGGGAAACACCACCATGTCCGCGCGGGCCACGGTTGCCGCCAGCAGGCCCTTCCTGTCCTCGATGCCGCCGTCGTGCAGCACGAGCTGGCCGCCGGTGGATTCCACCAGCGATTTCAGGGTGTGGTTGGAGCCGGGGCGTCCGCCGACATAGACAATGCGTTTTCCCTGTAGCTGGCGCAGCCCGGCGTGGCGCTCCTCCCCTTGTGCCGCGGCGGGGAGCACGGCGCGTTCCATGGCTTCCGATTCGGCGCGGCTGATCTTCAGCTGGGCCAGTGCGTCGTCAAGCTGCGCGCGCACCGCTTGCATCTGCTCGTGTTCGCGCATGGCGCGTTGCTCCGCGGCTTCGCGGCGGCTTGCTTGCAGTGCGAGTTCCGCATCGCGTGCCGCCAGGCTCTCTCGCAGCATCTGCAATGCCGTATCCGTATCTGTGCCCGTGTCGCGCGGCCCCGCTTGCCGGACCGCGCGCACGTTCAGCTGGCTGAGCTGCTCGCTCATCTGGCGGATCGCTATTTCATGCCGTGTGTTCAACGCCTGCAGGCGCTCCTGCTGGCGCTCGAGCTTGTCCCGCAGCGTGGCGTTTTCTTCTTCCAGCGCGATCAGCCGGCGGATGTCGGCGCGATTCGCCGCACCCACCAGGTGCGACAGCATATGCACCTCGCCAAACGCCGCTTGGCGAACCGCGGTGCTGGCTTCTGGGTGTGTCATCACCGCCCAGTAAGCCGCCGGGATGTCGCCGCTGCTGACGGCATCGTCCCAGAGCTTGCGCACGGCATCCGCATCCTTGGCCACGCCGAAACGCTTCAAGGTGCTCGCGTAGCGCTCGTCGAGCGCTTTCTGGAATGCTTTGCAACCCTCGCCGCCCGCGCTGGAAAGCTTGACCGCTTCGTGGTGGATTTCGAGGTCGGTGGCGCGCTGCCGGTCCAGCGTGGTGAAGCGCGGTACCAGCTTGCGCAGCTCGCCGGTGGTCATGCAGGTGCCGATCACCGAGCAGTGCAGTTGCGAGTCCAGTTCGGCCAGGCGCGTGCGCCGCCGTACAGCGCGGCTCTGCGGCTCGGCCGGCGTGCAACAACCGGCGGCCAGTGGCTGCTCCTGGCCAAGCGCTGCACCAATGCCATTGGCGCGAGCAAGGCGAAACGGTGGCGTGTGCATGCGGACCTCACGTGGGAGAAGACGGGCAGGGTGGCGCGTTGCCATGCCTCGGAGAGGAGCAACGCCAGGATTCCCGTTTGGTCAGCGAAATATACCATTGAATATAACGGGTGTGCAGCGGCGACGCAGCGCGTCGCAGACGCGTAAGGCATGTCATGCAGCGCTGCCAGCAACCACTGGGCATGCCCTAGAATTGCAGCGCCAGACAGGCAGATCAAAAGGAGTGGTGATGATGGTGGATGCGAAAGATGCGGCTGTACTGCTTTTTTCTTACGGGACGCTGCAAGACAAGGCGGTGCAGATCGCCAACTTCGGCCGCGAGCTGGTCGGCCGCCATGACGCCATCCCCGGCTACTCGCAATCGATGGTCGCCATCGATGACCCTGCCGTGGTTGCGACCAGCGGAAAGACGCATCATCCGATCGTCCAGCCCAGCCCGGATCCCAACGATGAGGTGGCCGGCATGGTCTTCGAGATCACCGCGCAGGAACTGGCCGCGGCCGATGCCTATGAAGTCTCGGACTACAAGCGCATCGCGGTGACGTTGAAGTCAGGCGTTCAGGCGTGGGTCTACGTCCGGGCCTGAGCAAGAATGGTTATCAGGAAGGACGGCATGGCGAAGGGATGTGAACGCGCTATGATCTGCCGATCAGGCACCCGGGCGCGACAGGCCGGGACCCATGCGGCCGGGCGATGGCCGCCGACATGACGAGGCGAGAATATGATGAAAACCAGCGCAAGAAACCAATTGAGCGGCAAGGTCACCGCAGTCCACAAAGGCGCGGTGAACGACGAAATCGAGCTGGAGATCGCCGGCGGCGTGCGGATCGTGGCGACCATCACCGCCGAGAGCACGAAGCGCCTCGGGCTGGCTGTCGGCAAGGAAGCCGTCGCGCTGATCAAGGCATCGTCCGTGATCGTGGGTGTGCCCGACCCGGACATCCTGCTCTCCGCGCGCAACYAGCTTGCCGGCACGGTATCGGGCATCAAGATCGGGGCGGTGAATGCGGAGGTCTCCATCGGCCTGGCGCAGGGCGGCGAGATCGTGGCCATCATCACCAATGACAGCGTGACCAGCCTCGGGCTGGTGCAAGGCGGCGCGGCCGTCGCCATCTTCAAGGCCTCCAGCGTCTTGCTGGCCGCGCGCGCATAAGCTTGCCGCGCAATGGCGCCTATTGGGCGGCCGGTGCCGCGAACACTTCCAGGCTGATCAGCTTGGAGACGTAGCGGCCCGCCTTGCCATCGTTGGGGATCACCAGCCTGGCAAATCCGTTGGCGCCCAGCGGCGCGCCGTCCATGGCATAGGCGATGAGGTCCGGCTGGTTGCCAAAGCCGGGCTCGATCTCGCCCAGCGCGACCAGGGTCTTGTAGCCGTCGCTACCGGTTGCCACCACATACATGGCCAGCACGTCGTTTTTCACCGCCGGGTTGGTGGCGAGGCCGATCGTGGTGTTCAGGAAATCCCACAAGCTCACGCCCGTGTAGATGTTGGCGCCCACCGTGCGCGTGACCACCGGCAGGGCTTTCAGGGCAGTCAGGTCGAACGTGCCGGGCTGCTTGACCGCGCCCGTCACGGTGAGGAGGGTGGATGGCGCGCCGCCTGTGCCCATGGCCGTAGAGCCGGACGCGCGCACATCCAGCCGCAGCAGGCCTGAGACATAGCGGCCGCCCTTGCCGTCGCCCGGCGCGGTCAAGCGCAGCAGTCCATCAGCCGTGAGCGGGGTCGCGACGCCATTCACCGTTTCGCTATAGACAACCTGGCTGGCCCGGTTGCCGAAATCCGGCTTGATCTCGCCCAGCGAGAACACCGCCTTATAGCCATCGGCGCCGGTCGCCAGCACGTACTTGCCGAGCACGTCGTTCTTGACGGCGCCATTCACCTGGATGCCCATGCCATCGAGCAGGTCCCACAATGCCGTCCCCACATAGGTGTGGGTTTGCGCGCCGGAGCCGCTTGAGAAGCTGACGGCCTGGGTGACGGCCGGACGCGCCTGGAGCTGCGCGAGCGTCAGCGTGGCGGGCCGGTCCAGCGCGCCGCCGACCTGGAGCTGCCGCTGCGCTTGCACAGGCTGCGTTACCGGGGTGGCTGCAGTGGCCGGTGTCTCGGCATCGGAGCCGCCACAGGCTCCCAGGCACAGTGGCACAAAGGCGGTGCCGAGCCATACGGACACCGGACGCTTCATCTTGAACATGTGGATCTCCCCTGTGGCTTATTTCTTTTCGTTATATTCACTCTAACATAACGCTTTGCGGGTCGTATGGCGCTGCCCACGCAGGCGCTATTGCATAGCGCGCATATTCCGCTGGGGATGCCGCCGGGGTACCATGCCGCCATGGTCAAACTTGCTCGCTCCCGAACCTCGGTCAGCCCGGATACGCCGCAGGCGCTGTTTCGCATGCGCGTGATGCTGGGCGATACCATCGCCATTGGCCCCGGCAAGATTGCGCTGCTGGAAGCGATCCGCGAATGCGGCTCCATTTCCGCCGCGGCGAAACACCTCGACATGTCCTACAAGCGGGCCTGGGATCTGCTCAACGAAATCAACCGCTCGCTGGCCAGGCCGGCAGTGGATTCCGAGCATGGCGGCGCGCAGGGCGGCGGCACCGTGCTCACGCCGGTGGGCGAGGAAGCGATCCGGCTCTACCGCGCCGCGGAGCTACGCGCGGCCAAGGCTTGCGAAGCCGAGATCAACGGCCTGATCAAGCTGCTGGCCAAGCCTTGAGCTTGCGGCCCAAGCCCTGAGCCCTGAACCCTAATCTGGCCAATGCCGGACCTCGATGCCACTGACCGCCAGCGCCTGGCGCGGGCCAAGCTTGAGGTCGCGCAATGACACCAGGTGGAGTCCGCCAAGGTCGGGATCGAATGCCACGCCGTCCTTTTCCACCACCAGGATCACGCCGCTGCCCACGGCCGTGTTGTACAGCTCGTGCCAGGTAAACAGGCATCGGTAGCCGTCTTTCGCGACCACGGCGACCACGCTCTGCTTGCGCCGCCCGATGGGCAGCGCCTGCATGCCGGCGAGGTCAAGCAACTGCGTCACGCGCACGCCGCGCCAGTGCCGCACTTCGCGGACATGGCGCCCCGAATAGCATTGGATGGTTGCCGGCCCGCCCACCACATCAGCGCAGCCCGTCAGGGCTGCGGCGTCCAGGCTGAGCGTTTGCGTCAGCCCCGAAATCGTCAGTGCATCGGACTGGTATTGCCGCACTTTGCTCTCGCCAGTGCTGGCGGACAGTGCTTCATTCACGGAACGCTCTCCTTGGTTGGCCAGGGCGCCTGCTTTGACCTGCGTTATATACATCGATATATTTCGCTAACCAAGGCATGGTACGAGGTTCGAATAGGCGCATCAAGTGCCGGCGGCGTTTGCGCTATGCTTGGCGCCGCGCACGCCGCACATCTCCCATGGACTGCTGTTTCTCTGAGCCACAACGCATGCAAGAACCGAACTCGACCGCTCTGCCCACCCCCCGTTTTGAAGCCGGCCGCACATTCTGGATAGCGGGCCTCGGCGGGCGGTTCACCCTGGAAACGAACGGCGGCATCCCTGCGCTCTGGGAAGCGTTCGGCCCCTGCATTGGCGAAGTTCCGGGCCAGGTGGGCGGTTTGACCTACGGCCTGTGCTGCAATCCTAGGGACGATGGCAGCTTCGAGTATGTGGCTGGCGTGGAAGTGAGCAGCCCGGACGGACTGCCATCATCGTTTCGCTGCATCAAGGTCGAGCCGCAGCGCTACGCCGTATTCGTGCATGCAGGCGATGTCTCGACGCTGCACGAGACGTTTCACCGCATCTGGCATCATTGGCTGCCGGCGTCCGGGTTCCAGGCCGGGCATGCGCCTGAGTTTGAGCGCTACAGCGCGGACTTCGATCCGGTGGCGGGAACGGGCACCGTGGAAATCTGGCTGCCGGTCAGGGGGCGGGCGGATGCGGCGGCCTGAGGCGTTGCCCGTCACAGGCGCGAACACCACCATGCATATCAAGACAGTCAACACATTGATCCTGGCATTGTTCTCTGCAAGCAGTTTTTCCACCACGCAGTGCCCGCCCGATGCGCCGTGCGGAGCGTTGCCGCCGGAATTCAAGGTGGCGATGTACGCCTCCATCGTCGCCTTCCCGATGGCTTGCGCGAAGCTGGATCCCGCGAACGCGCCGCGCTATGAGGCAGCCTTGTCGGTGGAGCTTGGCAAGCTGGGTGCCGACGATCAGGCGGCCATGGACGAGGCAAGGCGCGATCCTGCCTTGCCCGCGATGCTGATCGCCGCATCAAAGGCGCTTGAGGCTGAGCAATCGCCTGCGCGGCTTGCGCGCAAGTGCAGCCGTGCGCTCCAGCGCACCGAGGCGGCGGAGCCTGGCAGCACGAAGTAAGCCCAGGCTGAATTGCGCGCTGTGCTTTGTTACCTCGCCCGCCTTGAGTCCCCCGCCGCGATGAACAATACTGGCCCGTAGGCCGCTGCGGCGCGAGCGGGCCGGTTTTGTTTCCGCATGCGCGGAAGTGATTTCAAGGAGCAAGCCATGTTGCGCGACAGTCATGCTTTCAGCGGATTCTCGGTCGACGACATCGCCAAGGCCACGAACTTCTATGGCGGTACGCTGGGGCTGGAAGTGTCCGCGAGCGGGGGCTTGCTGACCCTGTATATCGCCGGCGGCAACAACGTGCTGCTTTATCCCAAGCCGAACCACGTGCCTGCGACGTTCACGGTGCTGAATTTCCCGGTGAAGAGCGTGGACAAGGCCGTGGAGGCACTTGGCAAGCTCGGCGTGCGCTTCGAGACCTACGACCTGCCGGGGCTGAAGACCGACGAACGGGGCATCTGCCGCAGCGAGGGCGGCCCCGTCATCGCCTGGTTCAAGGACCCGGCCGGCAATATTCTCTCTGTGCTTGAAGCGACATAAGCTGTTTTGGCCAGGCACCAGGCACCAGGCACCAGGCACCAGGCACAAGGAGGCTCGCGGATCGCTTTTATGCCTGCTCGTACCATTTCAATGATTGTTGAAATATTGAAATGATGGCGTTATGATCCGGGGCATGAACTCGAACCTGGTCGTACGCGCCCTTGGCGCCCTTGCCCACGAATCCCGTCTTGCCATCTTCCGCGCGCTGGTGGTAGCGGGCCCGAGGGGCATCGCCGCCGGCGACATCGCCCAACAGGTCGGCATTTCGCCCTCCAGCCTCTCGTTTCACCTGAAGGACCTGTCCCACGCGGAACTGGTGGCTTCCCGCCAGGACGGGCGCTTCGTGATCTACTCGGCCAACTTCGCGGCCATGAGCGGCCTCGTTGCCTTCCTGACCGAGAACTGCTGTGGCGGGACGCCATGCGAGGTGCCCGCCGCGCCGGCGTGCTGCGACGCCAAGCCGGAGGCCTCCGATGCAGCACGCTGAATCCGCGCGGCCCGCTGTGGCGGATGCGCCCGCGCAGGCCATTGGTTTTTTCGAGCGCTACCTGACGCTGTGGGTGGCGCTGTGCATCGTCGCGGGGATCGTGCTGGGGCAGGCCATGCCCGGCTTTTTCGCCACCGTGGCCAGCATGGAGGTGGCGCAGGTCAACCTGCCTGTGGGCGCGCTGATCTGGGTGATGATCATCCCGATGCTGATCCGGATCGATTTCGGGGCGATGGGCCAGGTGGCCGGCGTTTGGCGTGGCATTGGCGTGACGCTGTTCGTGAACTGGCTGGTGAAGCCGTTCTCGATGGCGCTGCTGGGCTGGCTGTTCGTGCGGCACGTCTTTGCCGGATGGCTGCCCGCCGGCCAGCTCGACAGCTACGTCGCCGGGTTGATCCTGCTGGCGGCCGCGCCGTGCACGGCGATGGTGTTCGTGTGGTCGCAGCTCTGCAAGGGCGATCCGTACTTCACGCTGTCGCAGGTCGCGCTGAACGATGCCATCATGGTGGTCGCCTTCGCGCCGGTGGTGGCGCTGCTGCTGGGCCTGTCGTCCATCGCGGTGCCGTGGGACACCCTGGCCACCTCCGTCGCGCTCTACATCATCGTTCCCGTGGCCGTGGCGCAGGTCATCCGCCGGGCGCTTCTCGCACGAGGAGACGCGGCGTATCGGCGGGCGGTGGCGGCGCTCGGCCCTTACGCCATCTGCGCGCTGCTGGCCACGCTGGTGCTGCTGTTCGGCTTCCAGGGGCAGGCCATCGTCAACCAGCCTCTGGTGATCGCGATGCTGGCCGTGCCGATCCTGATCCAGGTGTTCCTCAACTCGGGGCTGGCCTATCTGCTCAATCGCAAGCTTGGCGTCGCGCATTGCGTGGCCGGCCCGTCCAGCCTGATCGGCGCGAGCAATTTCTTCGAGCTGGCCGTTGCCACGGCCATCAGCCTGTTTGGCTTCCAGTCGGGCGCGGCGCTGGCTACCGTGGTGGGCGTGCTGATCGAGGTGCCCGTCATGTTGCTGGTGGTGCGCATCGTCAACCGCTCGCGGCCCTGGTACGAAGCCGGCATCCAGAAGCATCCATCAAGGTAGTCAAGCATGCACGTTCAGATCTATCACAACCCCGACTGCGGCACATCGCGCAATACGCTCGCAATGATTCGCAACGCCGGGATCGAGCCCGAAGTCATCGCGTACCTGGCGCAACCGCCGGAGCGCGCGGTGCTCAAGGCGATGATCGCCGGTGCCGGGCTGACGGTACGCGAAGCGCTGCGTGAGAAAGGGACACCCTACGCCGAACTCGGCCTGGGGGATCCGGCGCTCACCGACGACCAACTGCTCGACGCCATGCAGGCGCACCCGATCCTGATCAACCGGCCGTTTGTGGTGACGCCGCTCGGCGTGCGGCTGTGCCGGCCATCTGAATTGGTGCTGGACATCCTGCCATCGCCGCAGCGCGGCGCCTTTGCCAAGGAAGATGGCGAGCGCGTGATCGACGCCGACGGCCGGAGGGTCGGCCGATGACGGATGCGCTGCGTAACGTCGTGCTGCCGCTGCTGGACATACCCACCGATCAAAGGCTGGAGCCGCGCAGCGTCTCAACGCATGCGCCGCGCATTCTCCTGCTCTACGGCTCGCTACGCTCGAACTCCTACAGCCGCCTGCTTACGCTCGAAGCCGAGCGGATCCTTCGGTACCTCGGCGCGCAAACCAAGGTGTTCGATCCGCATGGCCTTCCCGTCACGGACAGCGTGCCGGCGGATCATCCGAAGGTGGCCGAGCTGCGCGCGCTGTCCGCATGGTCGGAGGGCCAGGTCTGGTGCAGCCCCGAGCGGCACGGCACGCTGACCGCGGTGTTCAAGAACCAGATCGACTGGTTGCCGCTGGAGATCGGCGGCATTCGTCCCACGCAGGGCCGCACGCTGGCCGTCATGCAGGTGTGCGGCGGCTCGCAGTCCTACAATGCCGTCAATGCGTTGCGTGTGCTCGGGCGCTGGATGCGCATGGTGACGATCCCGAACCAGTCATCCGTGCCGAAGGCCTACCAGGAATTCGACGCGGATGGCCGCATGGCACCTTCCGCGTTCTATGACCGGGTGGTCGACGTGATGGAGGAGCTGGTCAAATTCACCTTGCTGGTCCGCGACCGCTCCGCTTACCTGACGGACCGGTACAGCGAGCGCAAGGAGAGCGCGCCGCCGGTTGCGGCGGCGCTTGCCCGGGCCGCGATGGATCACGAGCGCGCTGCGCAAGCGCTGGAAGGCGGCGACAGCGAGGAAGGCGAAGTCGAATAGCGTGGCGGATGTGGCTGCGGCGCGGGAAGCGTGGCCTGAAACGCCATCCGCTAGGCGGCGACCAGCCCCAGCGAGCGCAGCTTTGCCCCCTGGTCGAAGTACGGCCGCTCGCAAACGATCTTGTCGCTGTCGGGCGCGAACTCGAACGACGCGGCCATGCGCACGCGAAACGCGCGGCCCGTGGGCGGGTAGACGGTGCCGTTCGCCTTCAAGGGTCCAAGGTGGGTGCCAGTGAGCCAGAATTCCACCAGCACCGTGTCGCCGGCCGCGGCGATGCTGATGATCTCGTTGGCCTGGTCGGGGAAGGGCGTGCGCGAAGACGCAAAGTAGCCGCGCACCGCTTGCTCGCCGTCGAAGACCGCGCCGCCTCCGTGCATCTCGTAGCGCGGATGGGCAAAGGTGGCGATGACGGCGTCCCATTCCTGGGTGCACTCCAGGGCCATATGGTCGCGCACGGTCTGCATGCGGGCGAGAGACAGACTATCCATGTTCAGGGCTCCGTGATTTGGGTTCTGTGGTTTTTGGGTTTGCAGGCTTGTCGAGTGATTGATGCAATGGCGCGTGCATTGACGCGCGCATCAGGCGCTTAGTCCTGCGTCACCCCGGCGGTTTTTGCTACTTCTTTCCACGCCGGGATATCGCGCGCATTCAGCTTGCCGAGTTCCTCGCCGCTCATCGGCGTGGCCGCGATGCCCATCTCCAGCAGGCGTGCCTTGATCTCCGGCATGGCCAGCACCTGGTTCAAGGCGTCCGACAGCTTCTGTACGATCGGCCTGGGCGTGCCGGCGGGCACATACAGGCCCCAGCGGAATACACGGTCAAAATCRATGCCCTCGTCGACATAGCTCTTCACCCCGGGCAGGCTCGGCGAGCGCGAGGTACAGGTGCCGATCGCCTTGACCTTGCCGGACTTGACGAAGGGCGTGCCCGAAGTCATGTCCACATAGCCCAGCTTGATATGCCCGGCAACGATGTCGTTGAGCACCTGAGGCACGGTCTTGTAGGGAATATGCGTCATGGAGGCGCCGGCCAGCTGCTTGAGCACCTCGCCGCAGAATTGTCCCGTGGAGCCGGTGCCCCAACTGGCGTACTGCACTTCGTTGGGATGGCTCTTGGTGTACGCCACCAGCTCCTTGATGTCGTTCGCGGGAAAGTCATTGCTGGCCACCAGCAGGATGGCGGCCGTGCCGACCTGGCCGATGGCGGTGAAGTCCTTCACCGGGTCATATGGCAGCTTGGTGTAGACCGCGGCGTTCAGCATATGCGTGGTCGCGCCGCCGAGCGTGAAGGTGTAGCCGTCGGGCGCCGCGCGCGCGACCGCTTGCGTGCCGATGATGCCGGAGGCGCCACCCTTGTTCTCCACCACGATGGGCTGCTTCAGGATGGCCGACATGCGCTGCGCGAGCACGCGCCCAAGGATGTCGCCGCCGGAGCCGGCCGAGATCGGCAGCAACAGGCGGATGGGGTGGGAGGGGTAGTCGGCGGAGGATTCATTGGCCCGCGCTGCGATGGCGGGCGCGGCAAGCGCGACGACGAGCGTAGCGGCGGCTAGGTGGCGGGGCATGGGGCGTCTCCTGGTTCTTTGTTATGTGCCGCGGCGCGGCCTTCGATTCGCTGTCTGTTTCCGTCAAAGCCCCAGTCCGCCATCTACCACCATCTCCAGGCCCGTCACATAACGCGACTCATCGGAGGCAAGGAACAACGCCGCGTAGGCGATATCCCACGGCGTGCCTTGCCGGCCCATGGGGCAGCGGCTGTTGCGAAACTCGCGCGCGGCCTGCACGGCGGCTTCGTCGCCATCGGTCAGGTGGGCCGCATGCGGCGTATCGATCAGGCCGGGCAGGATCACATTGCAGCGCACCTGGTCCGCGGCGTAGCGGCGCGCGAGGATCCGCGTCATGTGGTTGAGCGCGGCCTTCGATGCGTTGTAGGAGAGAAAGGGCATCGGGCCCCATTTGCGGCTGGCGATCGACGAGATGTTGATGATCGAGCCGCCGCCCTGCGCGATCATGTGCGGCATTGCCTTCTGGCAGGCGAGCATGGCGCCTTTCAGGTTGATGTCGAACACCCGGTCCCAGGATGGCTCCGTGATGTCCTCGAGCTCGCCGATCTCCTCGATGCCCACGTTGTTGTGCAGCACGTCGATGCGGCCATAGCGCTCGCGGCAGGCCGCCACCATGGCCGCCAGCCGCGCGCCGTCGCGCACGTCGGCCTCGAAGGCGCTGGCGCTTCCGCCCGCATCCTCGATCTGGCTCGCGGTCCTGCGGGCCAGCGCCAGGTCGCGGTCCACGCACAGCACCCGCGCGCCTTCGCGGGCGTAGACGATGGCGGCGGCTGCGCCGTTGCTGGTCTCGGCGCCGATCGATCCCGCGCCTACGACGATGGCTGCCTTGCCGGCAAGCCGGCTCATTCCTTTGCGATTGCTGTCCGGCATGCTGTGGCTGTCTCCGTGGTGATCTTATGGTGATCTTTGGGTGATCGTTCTTATGGTCCCCGCTACGAGGGATGGGAAAAATATAGCATGGAATTGAAACGTTTCATATAAAGGGTAAACGACCGGCTGCAAGGGGCATGAGCTTGGGGAGGGGATGCTGCAAGGGCGGCATTGCGCCGCCCGGCAGGTGCTTGCGCGATGGGTCTGGCGATAACGCTGCAGTCTTAGCTGGCGAGGCTCTTCGCTCGGCCTCGCGCCGGTTTCCTGCCAGCCCCCGTGTCGACGGCGGCGCAGGACTCGCGCAGGATCAGCTCGCAGGTCAGCATCAGGTGCCCGGTTGCGCCAGGGCTGCCTTGCGGATCGATGCCGGGCTCCATCTCGGCAAGGAGCAGGCGGGCGGCATGGCGCCCCAGGTCCTGCAGGTTCCAGGTGAGCGTGGTCAGCTCGGGTGTGTGCACCTGGGCCAGTTCGGTATCGCCCACGCATACCACCGACAGGTCGCCGGGAATGTCCCTGCCGGTCTGGCGTGCCGCCTTGAGCGCGCCGGCGAGCAGCGTCGTGCCGAGCCCAAAGATGGCGGTCGGCGGCGCGGCTTGCTGGAACAACGCCAGGCATTGCGAAAAAGCGACGTCCATCGAGCTGGTGTCGATGCGCACAAGCTCCAGCGCATCGCCGATGCCGCGCGCGGCGGCAGCCGTCTCGAAGGCATGCCAGCGCTCGCGCGCGGGGCGCAGGTGCGAGCTGGGGAAGAGCAGGGCAATGCGACGGTGGCCGAGATCGAGCAGATAGTTGGCGGTCTTCAGCGCGCCGCTGAAGTGGTCCACCTTGACGCTGGGCCGATCCGGGGCGATATCGCGGTCCAGGATCACCAGCGGCACATCCACCTGCGCGATCTGCTGCTGCAGCTTTCCGGAGCTCTCGGAGCCGGGCGCGAACAGCACGCCGTCAACGCCGACGCGGGTCACGTCCAGCAGCAGCTCGCATTCGCGTTCGGTGTCGTTATGGGTGTCGACCAGCAGCAAGGTGTAGCCGGCTTCGCGCAGCACATGTTCGGCCGCGCGCACGATCACGCCGTAGAAGCGGTTGGTGATGTCCGGCACCAGGCATGCCACCAGGCGCGAGCGCCGCGAGCGCAGGCTGCGGGCCGCGGCGTTGGTGACATAGCCGATCTTGCGCGCCACCTCGAACACGTGGGTGACGGTCTCGGCGGACGGGCCGCCTCGCCCCGCCATCACGTTGGAGGCGGTGCCAACCGAGACGCCCGCTTGCTCGGCCAGGTCCTTCAGGGTCGGCTTGCGCTGCGCTGCCGCTTTTTTCTGCATGGCACTCCACGGATATCGTCGTTTCCTGTGGCATGCAGTGTAGCACGCTATGAAACGTTTCAATCACGTGGAGCGCATGGGTGCGCAAGCCCTCAGGCGGCCTTCTTCAGCGACGCCAATGCCGCGCGGCCAGCCGCCAGTTGCTGGGCCACTTCCGCCACGCGCGCACCCAGATGCTCGGCCGTGCGCAGGTCTGCCGGCGGCGGCACCACATCAGCGCTTTCGTCTGCATTCGACTGCGCTGCCGCACCCAGGAAGAAGCCGTGGCGATTGAGCGAATCCTCGGTCGACTTCGAGTTGTTGTGGCCCGGGGGCAGGCCAAGGTTGACCCAGTGCATGCCGTGTTGCGCGGAGAAGATCGCGATCTGCTGCAGCGTGGCAAGCTTGTCGCCCGAACGCGAGGCCGAGTTGGTGAAACCTGCCGCCACCTTGTTGGCCCATTTGCCGCCCTTGGCGAACACGTTGCGCGAGGTGGCGTCCATAAAGCCTTTGAACTGCGCCGASGCGCTGCCCATGTAGGTGGGSGCGCCGAAGATGATGCCGTCCACGTTTTCGAGCGTGTCCCAGTGCTGGTCGATGTCGTCGACGCTGATCAACAGGCTCTCCACGCCATCGACGCTGGCGGCGCCACGTGCAACGGCCTGTGCTTGCCTAGCGGTGTGGCCGTAGCCGCTGTGGTAGACGATAGCGATTTGGGTAGCGTTGGGGTTCATGATGCAGTGCCTCGACAAAGTTGGAAATATTTGAATTTGGCTCGCATCGCGTGGATCGCTGGATCTGCTTGATTGCTGGGCCGGTGAGGAAATTCTAGGCGCCGGCCGATCGCGTTGGTGACTAAAATCTCAATTATTCATTGAAATATTTTGAATTATCGGGCGAGGCGGGGGATTCAATGCGCCTGGCATTTCGTGCCCACCGTGCCAGGCGCCGATGACGGTGGCGAAACAGCCATTTCACGACGGCTGCCATCGCGCTGCCACCGCCGGGCAGCCAGGCTGCGGGTCCGCGCAAGGCAAAGGTGAGCCGGTCGTGCACCTCGCAGCCGCAGGGGGTATCTCGAACTGTTCGCTCGTGCACCCAGCTGCGCATGCTCAGCATCCGCGACGTTTCCTTGAAGCGGTAGCCCGGCCCCACCTCCGCCAGCATGATGTCGTCCGCGTCCACGGGAAACATGCCGAACGCCAGTAGCCAGCTGCGGCCAAGCCGCTCGCCGAGCGGCAGCTCGCCGATCGCCTTGCCGCGCATGGCGGGGGGCGCCGTCATGCGCAGCCAGGGAAACAGCTCGTCGTTGATGCCTTCAGACGTGGTCGCGCGCTGCCATGCCTGGCAGGCACTGACCGGCAGGGTGGATGCAAGCTCGAACATCTGGGACATGGCGGATTTCGATTAGTGGGTGAACGTGTTCGCCATGATAGCGAGCCAAACCATGCGGCCCGCTGCCTCCCCGGCTTTGCCTGTCAGGTCGCCGCCGCGCCGGCCTCGGATGGCTCATGCCGGATCACGTTGAAACCCTCGTCCGCTGACGGCGCCACGAAGTAACGCGTGATGGCATCGAACTGCGCGTCGGTCGTCTCGAACGGATGCGTGCCGCTGGCGTTGCGCGCGCGCAGACGGGCCTTGCACACGGCGTCAGGCACATCGAGGTAGTGGAGTTGATGCGCCACGCCCGCCTGCTCGACGATGGCCCTGGCCCAGCTTCGGGTGGCCGGCGTGTTGGCAGGGAAATCAAGCACGACCGACATGCCCGCCAGCAGCAGCGCGTCGATGTGGCTGGCCACGGCGTCACGCAATCTTCCGGCACAGCGGGCATAGTCGGCTACCTCCCGGATCTCGCCGGGATACAAGCGTGACAGCCAGTCGTCCTCGCTGATCCGCACGGTGGCTGGCCGGGCAGCGAGCTGCCTGGCCAGTGTCGATTTTCCGGAGCCGATCTTGCCGCAGACCATATAGAGGACGGCGGGTGCTGCTGCTTGTGCTGCTGCTGCTGCGGGGCGGGTTGGCTGCATCTTCAGGCTCCTTGGTGTTTGCGGGCCCCAAGGAGGCGGGCACAAAAAACCCGCCTCGTTGGGCGGGTCGCTTTGTGTGCTCAGTCCACGTGCGCTAACCCACCATCCCAGGGATGGTGCGAATAATCGACGGGTTTTGCGCGCGGGTCATGGCGCATGATGTTAGCGGATCGCCGGCTTGCCCGCAATCGCCTTCGCGCAGCGGCGCCGCCCTTGTCCTATCGGTCCGGCCATTGCAGAATACGGCCACACCAGAATAGAGACACCCTCGCCGCCGTCGCGCATTTGCGCGAAGCCGTCTGCCTTGTCACGCGGACCGGCAACCCCTCCCGGCTTCCTGCACATGACAACGTCACCGCAACCGATGCGCCGCTTCGCTCTGATCGCTACTCCTGTCTTCCTGGCGCTCGCCGCCGCCAATGCCTGCGCGCTCGATGCCGCGCAGCTGCTCACCAAGCTCACGCCAAGCATCTATGCCGTGCGGGCAATGGGTGCCAACAACGCGCCGCTGGCGTCGGGCTCCGCCGTGGTGATCGGCCCGGGGCAACTGGTTACGGCYTGCCACGTGCTGGCCGGYGCGMGCGSSATYGCCGTGCGGCGCGACAACGTGAGCTACGAYGCCACGCTGGAWGCGCCGGACGTGGATCGCGACCTGTGCCTGCTGCGGGTGGCGAACTTCAACGCGCCGGCCGTCAGCGTGTCGGCCGCGGCGGCACCGTCGTTCGGGCAGAAGGTGCTTGCGGCAGCCAGCCCGGAGGCCACGGGCGTGGTTGTGCTGGACGGCAGCGTGTCCGGGTTGCGCGCGGGCTCGGACGGCAAGCTGGACCGCATCGAGCTCACGCTTGATTTCCCGGCGGCGGCCAGCGGTGGCGGCCTGTTCGATGAGACGGGCCGGCTCGTGGGCATCCTGTCGGCACGGCGCGCGCCCGGCGAAAAGCTCAAGGCGTTGCCCGCCAGCTGGATCGCTCAGATCAAGGAGCGCGGCGTGGCGGCGATGGCCAGCTATCGCTCGTCCGCGCCAGCGCCGGCGGCTGCGGCGCCTGTGGTGGACGAGGCCGGCGCTGCCCCGGCTGGCGGCGAGTCGCCCCGCGTTGGCGAGGTCTGGCGCTATGAACTGGTCGACAAGCTGACGCGCAAGCGGCGCGATGTGGTCTACCGGGTCGACCGCGTCGAAGGGGAGCGCATCACGTTCAACCAGGGCGCCCGTGTCGAGACCCTGGACGGCCGCGTCGAGCGGATCAGCACCCCCAGCGGCGGCGAGTTCGATGGCGCATCGCCGCCGCGCGGCTGGGTGCCGGCAGATGTCAAGCCGGGCGCCCGATGGAAAACCAGTTACAAGCAGGCCGGCACCGACTTGCGCACGGAACTCACCGGCGAGGTGACCGGGGAATCCACCATCACGGTGCCCGCCGGCAGCTTCCGCGTCTTGCGCCTGGCCTACAAGGGCTATGTGGCGCGGCCGTTCTACGGCGTCTCGTATGGCGCACCATCCTCCGTGCCTTACACGGCGGTGGCGTGGTATGCCCCGGAGCTCAAGCGCGTGGTGCGCTTCGATGCCAGCTACGCGTCCAAGTACGAGCGCCTGGACGAGAGCCTGGTGCTGAAGGAGCACCGCTTCGACTGAAGTGGCCCCGATCCGGCCTTGATTCCCAGACTCGGGACGATATGCCGGGGTGCGGCAAGCGATTTTGGTAGGATGCAGGCCTTTCTTCGTGCCGGAATGTGACTCCGCCCCATGCTGCTTGCTTCATGAATCTGGCCCAGATCAAAACCCTGGCCGCTGAGCGGCTTGCCCGCTTGCGGCGCCCCACGCGCCGCGGCGTGGCCAAGGCAGTGGCCGCCGTGCCGGTGCTGTTCCTGCTCTATGTGCTGGTGCTGATTCCGTTCACCCCGGGCATCAGCGATATCCGCAAGGCCAAGTCCGACCAGCCCGCGCAGATCCTGTCAGCCGATGGCAAGCCGCTGGCCGTGTTCAAGTGGGCCAACCGCGAATGGGTCCGCCTGGCCGATATCTCGCCCAATGTGACGACCGCGCTGATCGCCACCGAGGATCACCGCTTTTACCAGCACTTTGGCCTGGACTGGCGCCGCATGGGCTCGGCCGCGCTGCATACCTTCTCCGGCGACCGGCAAGGTGGCTCCACCATCACGCAGCAGCTGGCCCGCAATCTCTATCCTGACGAGATCGGCCGCGCGCCTACGCTCACGCGCAAGCTCAAGGAAGCCATCACGGCGCTGAAGATCGAGGCGCTCTACACCAAGGACGAGATTCTCGAGACCTATCTCAACACCGTGCCGTTCCTGTACAACGCTTACGGCATCGAGATGGCGGCGCGTACCTACTTCGATAAATCCGCCGGCCGGCTGGACGTGCTGGAAAGTGCCACGCTGATCGGCATGCTCAAGGGCAACAGCTACTACAACCCGGTCATCAACCCCGAGCGCGCCGTGCAGCGGCGCAATACCGTGCTGGCGCAGATGGTCAAGTACCAGAAGCTGGAGCCGGCGAAATACGAGTTGCTGAAGAAGCGCCCGCTGCGCATCGACTTCGAGCGGCAGACCGAGCCGCCCGGCCCGGCGCCGCACTTCGCCCAGCAGTTGCGCAAATGGCTGATCGCCTGGGCGGACCGCAACGACTACAACATCTACACCGACGGGCTCGTGGTGCGCACCACCATCGATTCACGCCTGCAGGCGCTGGCCAACCAGGCGGTGGCGCGCCAGGGCAACCAGCTGCAAGGCATCGCCGACGCCGCGTGGGCGCCGCGCTCCGGCTGGGCCGCCAACAAAGACCTCGTACAGGCCTTTGTGCGCGAGACCCCGGCGTACCGCACGGCCAGGGAGTCCGGGCAGACACCGGAGGCGGCCATGAAGCAGTTGCTGGCTGACACCGCCTTCATGCAGGCGCTGCGCCAGTCCAAGACCCGCATCCAGGCTGGCTTCCTCGCGCTGGACCCGCGCACCGGCGAGATCAAGGCATGGGTAGGCAGCCGCGACTTCACCCTGGATGCCTTCGATCACGTCCAACAGGCGCAGCGCCAGCCGGGTTCCACGTTCAAGCCGTTCGTGTATGGCGCTGCGTTCGAGCAAGGTGCCAAGCCCGACGACACCTTCATCGACCAGGCCGTGGAAATCCCGCTCGCCGGCGGCGAGGTCTGGCGGCCCTCCGACGATGGCCCCCCGAGCGGGCGTGCCATGAGCCTGCGCGATGGCCTGGTGTATTCCAAGAACACCATCACCGCGCAACTGATGCAGAGCGTTGGCCCGGCCAAGGTGGCCAAGCTGGCGCGCGCCATGGGCGTGCGGCAAAGCCGGCTCGATCCCGTGCCCTCGCTGGCGCTGGGCACCAGCCCGGTCACCTTGAGGGAAATGGTCAGTGCCTACGGCACCATCGCCAATCAGGGCGCCTACCTGGAGCCGGTGATGGTATCGCGCATCGAAGATCGCAAGGGCGAGGTGCTGGAGACGTTCCGTCCAGCGTCACCCGAGCAGGCACTGCCGGTTGCCACCGTGCAGACCCTGCTCGACGTGATGCGCGGCGTGATCGACCGCGGCACCGGCGCGAGCATCCGCACGCGCTTCGGCATTCGCGCGGATGTCGCCGGCAAGACCGGCACCACGCAGGACAACGCCGATGGCTGGTTCATCCTGATGCATCCGCAACTGGTAGCCGGCGCCTGGGTCGGGTTCAACGACAGCCGGGTGACGCTGCGCAGCGACTACTGGGGCCAGGGCGCGCACAGCGCGCTGCCGATGGTGGGCGACTTTTTCCAGCGTTCGCTCCGGTCCCGCATGATCGATGCGAACATCCGCTTCGTGGAGCAGAAGGAGACCGGCCTCTTTGAAGCCTTGGGCTGGACGATACGCGGCTGGTACCAGCGGTGGTTCGGGCCGGCGGCCAAGCCGGAAGCCCCGCCCGCGCCCAAGCGGGCCGCGCGCCCCGCACCGGAGCCAGCGGCGGCTGCCGAGCCAGACACCAGCGTGGCGGCATCGGCGGTGCCGCCCGCGTTGCCGGGCGCAAGCAGCCCGGCCGTCGCCCCGGGTGTCCTGGATGCGGCGCCGGCGAACCCACCGGCGGTGGTGTCTGCAAGCGTGCCCCCGGCCATCGCCGCGCCATCCTCCGCGCAGGATGATCCCAGGGTACGGGCCAGCGAAGGCAGCCAGCCCTGAAGTGGGCCCAGGCCCGGCGGGACTGTGGCTGGGAGGGAGCCTCGCCGTATTGCTTGAAGCCGGCGTTGGCGGCCTTGCCGGTGCATACCCCATGGCCATAGGCCGTGCTCGCTGAGCTGATGGCCTGGCTGCGGGAGTCCTGCTGGCGCGCTAGGCAGCACGGCTTGATCCGCAGGCGGCGCAGCGTTCCGAGTAGACCGCGCGGGTCGATCCTGCCCGGCCGAATATCGTGTCCGGGCGGCGCTCGCGCTCAGGCAAGCCGGGCGTCATTCCTGATCGCGCGGCGAAAGAGATCGGCAAACCGTGTTGCGGCGAGCGAGAGCGGATTGTCGCGCAAGGTAAGAATGCCGAGCGTGATTGGCGGCAGGGACATGGCCAGCGGGATGCGGCTGACCTGGTCGCCATACGGCGCCGTCTTCAGCATGCCAGCGGGGCAGGTCAGCAGGGCGTCGCTGCGCGTCAGCAGGTTCCAGCCCACGCCAAAGGTATTGACCTTGATGATGCGGCGGGGCCGGGCGAGTCCCGCATCGCGGATGTTCTCCAGGAAGTGCGTGTGCTGGCTGCCTGGCGACAGGTACATCAGCCACTCGCATTCCAGCAATTCGTCCCACTGCGTGGCATTTTCCAGCGGATGCCCGCGCCGGCACGCCAGCATCGTCTCGAGGTTGAGCAGCGGCTCGAAACTGAAGTCGCTCCCGATCGATTCGCGCACTGGCGCAGCCACGGCAAAGTCCACAGCGCCTTCGCGCAGGGCCGGCAGCACCATGGGCATCAGTCCTTCATCGATCGTGACGTCGGCCAGGGGCATGCTGAGCCGGAAGGACCGCAGCACTTCCGGCAGGACACTGAGGAACGCCATCGGTGTAACCGCCACCGCGACGCGCGCGGTATTGCCCCCCTGCAGTTCTCGGATATCCTGGCGCGCCAGCGCAAGCTGCGCCCGTGCCATGCGGGCACGCAAGGTGAGCTGATGCCCGCACTCGGTGAGGGTCACGCCGCGTGAACTGCGCACGACCAGCGGCGCATCGAGGTCCTCTTCCAGTTCTTTTACCGCCTTCGTGATGGCCGCCTGGCTCAGATGCAGGCTACGCGCGGCGGCGCGAATGCTGCCGGTTTCGACGAGCCGCAGCCAAGCTTTCAGGTGGTGGTCTTTCATGGCGTTTCCGGTTTCCGGTGAATTCGTGTTGCCATTGCAATGACAACTCATAGTTGTCATGAATAAGAATATTTAGTCTACCGGTTTTCATGTCGATTGCTTACGCTTTGCCTGCACACACCGCGCCGGGCGCCGGCCCGCCAAGGGGCTTGTGCCGCTGACATGGCCTGCATCGAACCTGCATCGAACCTGCATCGAACACGTATGAAAGGACATCCCATGAGATCGAGGCTTTCCCCGGTTTTGCGCGTTTTGTTTCTCTTCAGCCTGCTCACAGCCGCCGCGTTCGCGCGCGCGGAGTGGCCGGACCGCCCGATCAAGTTGATCGTGCCCTATGCGGCAGGCTCGGGGGTCGACGTCACCATGCGCCCCATCGCCGAAGTCATGGGACGGGAGCTGGGTCAGCCGGTGGTGCTGGACAACCGCGGCAGCGCGGGCGGCATCGTCGGTACACAGGTGCTGGCCGCTTCGGCGCCGGACGGCTACACCATCGGGTATGGCAACCTGGTCACGCTAGCCATCAACCGCGCCTTCTACACCAAGCTGCCCTACGACCCGGAGAAGGACATCGAGCCGGTCGGGCTGGCCGTGAGCAACGCCTACGTGCTGATCGCGCGCAAGGACTTCCCGGCCAGCAACCTGGAAGAACTGATCGCCTATGCCCACAAGCATCCGGGGAAAGTGGTGATGGGCTCGCCTGGCGTCGGCTCCGCGGGACAGCTTGCAGGCGAGCTGATCAAGGCCAGCACAGGCACCGTCATGCTGCACGTGCCTTACAAAAGCGGCGCCCAGGCCCTCGGCGACATCGTCAACGGGCAGGTCGACATCATGATCGACAACATTTCCGCCGTGCAGCAGTTCATCCAGTCCGGCCGCGTCAAGCCTCTCGCGGTTACCAGCCTGCAACGTGCCTCCGTATTGCCCAATGTRCCGACCATCGACGAGAGCGGCATCAAGGGATTCAATGTGGTCGCCTGGGGTGGCGTGGTCGCTCCGGCGGGCACGCCCAAGGCTGTGATTCGCAAGCTCAATGCGGCGCTGAACAGCGCCCTCAGGGATCCCGCAGTGGTACGAGCCAATGCACTGCTGTCGGTGGACGCGATGCCCTCGACGCCCGCCGAGTTCTCGACGCTGATTCATAGCGAGGTGCCGAAGTGGGCCGCGAGCGTCAAGCGCGCTGGGGTCAGGGCAGATTGAAACGCGCATGCCCGGCGTCGCGGGCGAAAGCAGGGACCAAAGGGAGGAAGTCCGATGAGCAATGAAATCTGGCGCTGGAGCGCTGTTGACCTGGCAAGCCGTATCCGTTTTCGCGAGGTGTCGTGCGAGGAGGCCGTTGCCAGTTGCCTGCATCGGCTTGACCAGGCGAATCCGCAGATCAACGCCGTGGTGGAAGTGCTGGCCGCGCAGGCGATGCAGGCGGCGGCACTGGCCGACGCCGCACTGGCAAGGGGCGAGCCGGCTGGCCCCTTGCATGGGGTCCCGGTCACGGTGAAGGTCAATGTGGACCTGGAAGGCTGCGCCACCACCAACGGGGTGGGCGCCTACCGCGATGTGCTGGCCTGCGCCGACAGCCCGGTAGTGGCGAACCTGCGCAAGGCGGGTGCTATTGTCATCGGCCGCACCAATACGCCGGCGTTTTCCATGCGCTGGTTCACCGATAACGACCTGCATGGCCGCACGGTGAATCCATGGAACCCGGAGCGCACGCCTGGCGGCTCCAGCGGCGGCGCCGCGGCCGCGGTGGCGGCGGGCATCGGGCCGCTTGCCCACGGCAATGATCAGGGTGGATCGATCCGTTATCCCGCTTATGCCTGTGGCGTGCCCGGACTGCGGCCAAGCCTGGGCCGGGTACCGGCGTTCAATCCGTCGCAAGCGAAAGAGCGGACCCTCGGCATGCAGATCAGCTCGGTGCAGGGACCACTGGCACGACAGGTCGCGGACCTGAGGCTGGGTCTTGCCGCCATGGCGGCGCCGGATCCAAGGGATCCCTGGTGGGTACCGGCGCCGCTTGAAGGCTCGGTCCGATTTCCTGTACGCGTGGCCGTTTGCGCGGAACTGCCGGGTTACGCCGTCTCGCCTGCGGTGGCGGGTGCGGTCAGGCAGGCGGCGCATTGGCTGGAGCAGGCGGGTTGCACCATCGAAGAGGTGGCCCCGCCGCGGCTGCGCGAGGCGGCGGACTTATGGCTTGCGCTGACCTTGAACGAGGCGGGGGCTGGGGTGCGGCAGGCCGTCGAGCAAGATGGCGACAACCCCATGCGCAAAGCGTTCGCAAGCATGAACTGCCACACGCCTCAGCTAGGCTTGACGCAATACATGGCCGCGCTGTCGCAGCGCTCTACTTTGCTGCGCGAATGGCAGGCGTTCCTTGCGCGCTATCCGCTGCTGCTCTTGCCGGTCTCGTGGCAGCCGCCATTCCCCATCGACGCGGATCAGAAGGGCGACGACGCGATGCGCCGGATACTCGACGCGCAAAGCCCGATGCTGGCCACCGCGATCCTGGGCCTGCCCGGGATGTCGGTGCCGACCGGGCTGGTGGAAGGCGTGCCGATGGGCGTGCAACTGGTCGCGGGCCGCTTTCAGGAGGAGTTGTGCCTGGCCGGTGGCGAGGCGATCGAGGCGCGCGCCAGTTGCGAGGTGCCGGTGGATCCGCGCCGGGCCGGGCAATGACCGGGCAAGGGTTGCCGGCATGAGCCGGCAGCACAACGCCATCACGAGCGCCCGTCCGTCCCCCCCGGGCGCTCGCCTGCGCCTGCGCAAGCGGGAGCAAGCCATCGCATGGCATCCCGCACCCACCATCAGCTCCGCAAGCTAGGCAGGAACCCCCTGCCTGCCAGCCGCCCGGCACCGCGCGCGTGCTGTTGCGGTTCACTTCGCTTACCATAGCGGTTTGACTGGCGGTATCCCTGTCTAGCGACCCGGCCGGCTCGGCCGTTCTGTTTCCGCAATGCAATGTGCGCGAACCAGCGCTAGTATGCGAGCCGTGCGGCAGCTTTCCTGCCGGTGGACCTTTTTCCTGATGAATAAAAATCCAAAGAATTCTCGTGGCGAGCCTCCCGCTCCGCGTACCTGGGATGCCCGTCTGGCGCGCGCGCTTGTCCGCCCGCTCAAGGACTCCTGGATCACTCCGAACCACTTGACCACCCTGCGGCTCGTGATCGGCCTTGCCGGGGTAGCGTGCCTGATGCAGGGCGGTTTCGCGTGGACCAACTACGGTGCGCTCCTGATCGTGGTGTCCAACTTCGTTGACCACACTGATGGAGAATTGGCGAGAATTAGCGGTAAATCGAGCAAGATAGGTCATTTTTATGACCTGGCGAGCGATGCGCTGATTACCGTCCTGCTCTTCGTGGGCATGGGCGTAGCCATTTCCGGGCAGGCCGCGGCAGATGCGATGTCGCCTGTCCTGCAAGGCACGCTCGCCGGCGTGGCGGTGGCGCTGATCTTCTTCCTGCGCATGCGGATCGAGTCGCGCGTGGGGAAAAGCGGGACGAAGCAAGCCTCTGCCGGCGGTTTCGAGACAGAAGACGTGCTTTACCTGCTTCCGCTCGTTACGCTGACCAGCGGCATCGCGCCGTTCCTGATGGCGGCGTCGATCGGCGCCCCCCTGTTCGCGGCCTGGGTCATCATCGATTACTGGCGCGTGATGCGGCGTCCCCTGCCGGCCACGGCTTCGACGGAGATCTGAGAAACCCGATGAGCGAGCAAGCCAACGACATCACGCTGGACGACCCGTCCTCCGCTTTAGTTCCCTCCCGCCAAAGGCCGGGCGTGGAACCTGCCCCCGGCGCCATGCTGCCCAATCCCGATGCCTCCGTGGCCGAGCGCACCGCCCGGCTCGACAGCAAGCAGCTGCGCGCCGATTTCGTGCGCCAGGGCGCTTTCCTGCACCTGGAGGATTTTCTGGCGCCTGAGGTCACCGCGCAACTGGTGGCCAGCGCCCGCGCGCTGCTGCCGCAGATCAACCGCAACTACCTGCCCGGCCACAAGCAGGGCGGCAGCGTCAGCCGGCACACCATCGACGAGCTCGCGCCGTTCATCGCCGAGCTGTACCGGTCGAAGGCGCTGATCGGCTGGCTGGAGCAGATGTGCGGCGAGAAGCTGCTGCTCTCCCCCGACTCCGATCCCCATGCCTACGCGCTGTATTACTACACGCGCCAGGGTGACCACATTGGCTGGCACTACGACACCTCTTATTACGACGGCCGCCGCTACACGCTGCTGCTGGGCGTGATCGAGGAATCATCATGCCGCCTGGACTACGAACTGCACACGCGCAACGCGCAGGTGCCCGATGAGCCCGGCTCGGTGCAGACCACGCCCGGCGGGCTGGTGTTCTTCGATGGCGACAAGCTGCGCCACCGCATCACGCCGGCCGGCGCCAACGAAATGCGCGTGTCGCTGACGTTCGAATACGTGACCGATCCGGGCATGCGTCCGTGGCTGCGCTTCATCTCCAATATGAAGGATGCGGTCGCCTATTTCGGCTTCCGGCAAGTGTTCAAGAGACTGGTGCCGGGCCAGAAGCCCCGCCCATGACCCGTGCTGCCATGCTTTTCCTGTCGATCGGCGCGGCGCTCTTTGTCGCGCTGCTCGCCTGGCAGGGATTCGGCTCCGTCGCGTCGACGTTCATGTCGGCCGGCTGGGGCCTGGTGCTGGTCGCCGCGTTCCACCTGCTGCCGCTGGTGCTGGACGCCGGCGCCATCTACGTGTTGTTCGACCGCCGGGCCGGCCACGGCACCATGCGCGACGCGCTGCTGGCGCGCTGGGCCGGGGAGTCCGTCAACAGCCTGCTGCCCGCGGGGCAGATCGGTGGCCCGGTCCTGATGGTGCGCTACCTGGCGCAGCGCGGCACGCGCATGCGCGACGCCGCCGCGGCCATCACGGTGAGCACCACCATGCAGGCGCTGGCGCAGATGGTGTTCGCCTTTATCGGCCTGGCGCTGTTTGGCCTGTATGGCGGGCACGACGCGCTTGCGGACCTGCGCACGCCGACCCTGGTCGCTACCGCCGTGCTTGCGCTATGCATAGCGGGTTTCTACGTGGTGCAGAAGCGCGGCCTGTTCGGCCGGGTGCTGCGCCTGCTGTCGAAGGTGTTCGGCAAGCGCGACTGGTCGGGGTTGACCATGCGCGCCGATGCCGTGGACGCGGCCGTGCAAGGCATGTACCGCGACCGCCGCAAGGTGGCGTCCACCTTCGCGCTGAGCCTGGTGGGCTGGCTGGTCGGCACGGGCGAGGTCTGGCTGGCCCTGCATTTCCTCGGGCATCCCGTCAGCTGGCTCGACGCCTTGCTGCTGGAGAGCGTGGGGCAGGCGATTCGTGGCGCGGCGTTTGCCATTCCCGGCTCGCTGGGCGCGCAGGAAGGCGGCTACCTGCTGCTGGCGCCCATCGTCGGCCTGCCGCCCGATGCGGCGCTGGCACTGTCCCTGGCAAAGCGCGCCCGCGAGATCGGGCTCGGCGCGCCGGGGCTGCTGTATTTACATTTGAGTGAACGAAAATTCCAACGGCGGCGTGCAGCAGGTGTGCAGCGGGCCGCCGATTGATCGATGGCAATTTGCATGGGTGCGGAGAACGAATGCGAGCAATCATCCTTGCCGCGGGCCTAGGCCTGCGACTTCAGCAACAACCCGGGGAGCAATTCCCCAAATGCCTGCTGCGTTTTGAGGGCATCACCCTGCTGGAGCGGCATCTGCGCATGCTCGACGCGGCCGGGGTGGACGAGATCGTGCTGGCGCTGGGCTTTCAGCCGGAACACGTCGAAGCCGAACTGGTACGGCTGGGGCGCGACCCCTATCCGGAGATCGTGCTGAACCCGCGTTACGACCTGGGCAGCGTGCTGACCGTGCACACGGTGGCCGATGCGCTCACGCGCGGTGGCGACGTGCTGCTGATGGATGCGGACGTGCTCTACGACGAGCGCATCCTCAGCGCGCTGGTGGCGGGCGGCACTACCAACCGCCTCTTGATCGACCGCGATTTCGAGGCCGGCGACGAACCCGTCAAGCTGTGCCTCAAGGACGGCGTGCCGGTGGAGCTGCGCAAGCAGCTCGCGGTTGGCCTGGAGTACGACACCATTGGCGAGTCGGTCGGTTTCTTCCGCTTTCAGGAGCAAACCGCGCGCCGCCTGGCGCAGATCGTCCAGGGCTATGTCGACAGCGGCCGCTCGAACATGCCACACGAAGAAGCGGTGCGCGACCTGCTGCTCGAAGGCGGCCACGTATTCGATGTCGCCGATGTGAGCGGCGCACCGTGGATCGAGATCGATTTCCCGAACGACGTGGCGCGCGCGCGCGACGAAGTCCTGCCCGAACTTCAGCCGATTGTGGGAGTAGCACAGTGAACGCGATTGACCCGATTTTCTCGACTGCTTCGCGCAGCGCCCGGCTGCGCCAGATGATTGTCGGCAACGAGCTGGAATTCATGATGGAAGCCCACAACGGGCTGTCCGCGCGCATCGTGCGCGAGGCCGGTTTCAAGGCCATCTGGGGTTCGGGCCTGGCAATCTCCGCCCAGTACGGCGTGCGCGACAACAACGAAGCCAGCTGGACCCAGGTGGTCGATACGCTGGAGTTCATGGCCGATGCCAGCGACCTGCCAATCCTGCTGGACGGCGACACCGGCTACGGCAACTTCAACAATGTGCGCCGCCTGGTGCGCAAGCTCGAGCAGCGCGGCATTGCCGGCGTGTGCATCGAGGACAAGCAGTTTCCCAAGACCAACAGCTTCATCGACGGCGAGCGCCAGCCGCTGGCCGAGATCGATGAGTTCTGCGGCAAGATCAAGGCCGGCAAGGATTCGCAGTCGGACGACAACTTCTCCATCGTCGCCCGCGTGGAAGCCCTGATCGCAGGCTGGGGCATGGACGAAGCCCTGCGCCGCGCCGAGGCCTATCGCCAGGCCGGCGCCGACGCCATCCTGATCCACAGCAAGCTGTCGCGCCCGGACGAGATCCTGCAGTTCGCGCGCGAGTGGGCCGGCCGGGGCCMGCTGGTGATCGTGCCGACCAAGTACTACAGCACCCCGACCGAAGCCTTCCGCAAGGCCGGCATCAGCGTGGTGATCTGGGCCAACCACCTGATCCGCGTGGCGGCATCCTCGATGCAGGCCGTGGCCAAGGAAATCCACGACAGCGAGACGCTGGTCAACGTGGAAGACCGCATCGCCACCGTCAACGAGATCTTCCGCCTGCAGGACGCCGACGAATACTCGACCGCCGAGAAGATCTACCTGTCCGGCTCGCAAGCGCCGGGCGCGGCGGTGGTGCTGGCGGCCGGACGCGGCACCGGCCTGGAGCCCCTCACCGAGGACCGTCCCAAGGTCATGCTGCCCGTGGCCGGCAAGCCGCTGCTGCGCTGGCTGGTGGACGCGTTCAAGAAGCAGTCGATCAACGACATCACCGTGGTGGGCGGCTACCAGGCCAAGGCCATCGACACGGCCGGCATCAAGCTGGTGGTCAACGAGCAGTATGCCCAGACCGGCGAGCTGGCCTCGCTGGCGTGCGCCGTCGACGGTTTGCAGACGGATACCGTGATCGCCTACGGCGACCTGCTGTTCCGCAGCTATATCCTGCGCGACCTGCTGGAGAGCGACGCGCCGTTCAGCGTGGTGGTGGACTCGTCGCTGACCACGGAGTCGAACCAGAGCGTGCGCGACTTCGCCTATTGCTCCGCGCCCGACGACCGCGACCTGTTCGGCCAGAAGATCCTGCTGCGCCATGTGTCGAGCAAGGGCCAGGAGCCGGGCGCAGGTCAAGCCCAGGCACCGCACGGCCGCTGGATCGGCCTGCTGAACGTGCGCGGCGAGGGCCGCGTGCGCCTGCAGAAGCTGGTCGCCGAACTGCGCAAGCGCGACGACTTCAGCACGCTGGACATGCCCGCGCTGCTCAACGCGCTGGTCGAAGCCGGCGAAGAGATCGAAGTGAAATATGTGCACGGCCACTGGCGCGGCGTGAACGACCTCGACGACTTCCGGCGCGCGGGCGATTTCGCGCATACGCAGACGCCGTTTGCGGTCGGCGGCACGGACGCAGAGGAAGCCCGATGATCGAAGCGGCACAGTTTGTCGAGGCCGCGCGTGCGCGCGGCTTCGACTGGTATGCCGGGGTGCCCTGCTCGTATCTCACGCCGTTCATCAACTACGTGATGCAGGATCCGTCGCTGCACTACGTGTCGGCGGCTAACGAAGGCGATGCGGTGGCGCTGATCGCCGGCGTGACGCTGGGCGCGCAGGGCGGCCGCCGTGGCGTCACCATGATGCAGAACTCCGGCCTGGGCAATGCGGTCAGCCCGCTGACCTCGCTCACGTGGACGTTTCGCCTGCCGCAGTTGCTGATCGTGACCTGGCGCGGGCAGCCGGGCGTGGCTGACGAACCGCAGCACGCGCTGATGGGCCCGGTCACCCCGACGATGCTCGACACCATGGAAATTCCGTGGGAAACCTTCCCGACCGACCCGGCCGAGGTTGGCCCGGCGCTGGATCGCGCGGTCGCGCATATGGATGCCACCGGCCGTCCATACGCGCTGGTGATGCAAAAGGGCAGCGTCGCGCCGTATGCGCTCAAGCAGCAGGAGCAGCCCGCGCCGCGCCCCAAGTGCACGCCGCTCTCGGGCGCGCAGGGCGCTTCGCGCGATGGCCTGCCTACGCGCCGCGACGCGCTGCAACGCGTGATCGCGCATACGCCAGCGGACAAGACCGTGGTGCTGGCATCGACCGGCTTCTGCGGGCGTGAGCTTTACGCGCTCGACGACCGTGCCAACCAGCTCTACATGGTGGGTTCGATGGGCTGTCTCACGCCCTTCGCGCTAGGCCTTGCGCTCGCGCGTCCGGACCTCAACGTGGTCGCCGTGGACGGCGACGGCGCGGCGCTCATGCGCATGGGCGTGTTCGCCACGCTCGGCGCCTATGGCCCGGGCAACCTCACGCATGTGCTGCTGGACAACGGCGCCCATGACTCCACCGGCGGACAGGCGACCGTGTCGCACCATGTCTCGTTTGCCGGCGTGGCGTCCGCCTGCGGCTATGCGTCAGCGGCCGAGGGCGACCAGCTCGACCTGCTTGACCAGACGCTCACGGCCGCGCCCGCGAGCGCCGCCGGCCCGCGTTTTGTCGCGCTGACGATCAGCGCCGGCACGCCGGACGGCTTGCCGCGCCCGACCATCACCCCGGTCGATGTGAAGACGCGCCTGGCGCGACACATCGGCGCCGACCAAGGAGGGAAGTAAATGCTGCTACTCAATCCGGGCCCCGTTACCCTGTCGGAACGTGTTCGCCAAAGCTTGCTGCAGCCCGACCTGTGCCACCGCGAAAGCGAGTTTTTCGACCTGCAGGACGAAGCCCGCGCACGCCTGCTGGACATCTACGAACTGGATCCCGCCGAGTGGGCCGCGGTCCTGATGACCGGCTCCGGCACGGCGGCGGTGGAGAGCATGATCGCCGCGCTGGTGCCCGAGCAAGGCAAGCTGCTGATCGTCCAGAACGGCGTGTACGGCGAGCGCATCACGCAGATCGCCACGCAGTACCGCATCGCCCATGAGGTCGTGGCGCACGACTGGATGCAGGCGCCCGATCTTGCCCGCATTGCCGCCGCGCTCGACGCCGACCGCGCGATCACGCACGTGGCGGTGATCCATCATGAAACCACCACCGGCCGCCTGAATGATCTCCAGGCACTGGACGCACTGTGCCGCGCGCGGGATGTGCGCCTGCTGGTGGATGGCGTGAGCAGCTTCGGCGCCGAGGCGATCGATTTCGGCGGCAGCATTGCCGCGGTGGCGGCCACGGCCAACAAGTGCCTGCATGGCGTGCCGGGCGCATCGTTCGTCATTGTGCGGCGCAGCGCGCTGGAGCAAGCCGCCAGCCGGACGTACTACCTGGATCTCGGGCGGCTCGCGCGCTTGCAGGACCAGCGCAATACACCGTTCACGCCGTCGGTGCATGCCTATTACGCACTGGTGGAAGCGCTGCGCGAACTGGCGGAAGAGGGTGGCTGGCGCGCCCGCCATGCGCGCTATGCGGCCCTTGCGGAACGCGCGCGCGCCGGGCTTGAGGCCCTTGGCATGCCGGCCCTGTGGCCGTCGGACCAGTCCTCGGTGGTGCTGCGGGCCTACCGCTTGCCGGCCGGCTTGTCGTATCCCCAACTGCATGACGGCCTGAAGGAACGCGGGTTTGTCATCTATGCGGGGCAGGGCGGGCTGTCGGCCGAGTTGTTCCGCATTTCCACGATGGGCAATATCCAGATGGATGACATCGAGCGCTTGCTGCAGGGTTTCAAGGCGCTGACACAGTAATTGCCTGCTGGCATTGGCCGGTGCGCGGTGCGCGCCGGCCACTGTCGTTTTCGTCATTTTATTTTTGGCGGCAAAGCACTAGCATTAGGCAAGAGATGCGGGTACCCCGGGCCCCGGGCGAGCGCATCTTGTTCGTGGAGGATCATTGCGATGCCTCGCCGTTTGCGCCTTCGCTTTGCCCGTGCGGGATGCAACGCCGCCGTGCTCGCGGTTTCCGCCGGCTTTATCTTTGTCCTTGGCGCATCCTTGCCCATCGCCGCGCCGGCCGCGACTCCTGGCGAGAACCCCGCAGCCGTAGGCGTTGACCGCTCCTCGCCGGACCGCATGGTCCGCGCCGCCGTCGAAGGCGTACTCACCACCATCCAGGCCAACGCCGACACCCGTAACGGCGATCTGGACAAGATCACGGCCGTGGTGCGCCGGCAGTTCCTGCCTTATACCGACTTCCAGCGCACTACCCGGCTTGCGGTCGGCAGCGCCTGGCGCAGTGCCACACCTGAGCAGCAGAAGCAGCTTTACGAGCAGTTCCAGACACTGCTGGTGCGCAGCTACGCCTTGTCCCTTTCACAAGTGCGCGAGCAGACGCTGAAGTTTCGCTACAAGGCGCCGCGGACCGCGGGAAATGATGTGGTGGTGGAGACCAGCGTGCTGAACAACGGGGATGTGGTGCAGATCGATTATCGGCTGCAGCGGGGTGCGGCGGGGTGGTCGATTTACGATATCAATATGAGCGGGGCTTGGTTGATTGAGGTTTATCGTAAGCAGTTTGCAGATATTGTGGCTAAGGGGGGGATTGAGGGGTTGGTCAAGTATTTGGCTAGTCATAATGCGGCGTGAGGTAGCCCGCGTCATTGAATGACCCTATGGTGCCTTCTTCATCTGGCATCCGATAGCAGATTGTCGTTGGACAGCGATGCAATCAGGTTCTCCGCGGACATCGGTCGTCCGAGCAGGAATCCTTGCAGCGAATTGCATCCAAGCCGCGTCAGGAACTCCTGCTGCTTCGCCGTTTCGACCCCTTCTGCAACGATATTCAAATTCAGCGTGCGCCCCAGCGCCACAATGGCCGAGACAATCGCCGCATCCTCGGTATCGCGTGACAGGTCCCGGATGAACCCGCGATCGATCTTCAGCTCGCTCGCAGGCAGCCGCTTGAGATACAGCAGGCTCGAGTAGCCGGTACCGAAGTCGTCGATCGAGATGCGCACGCCCATGTCGTGGAGCTGCTGCAGGATCTGCAGGCTCGCGTCCGCGTCGCGCATCGCCGTGGATTCGGTGACCTCCAGCGTCAGGCAGCATGGCTCCAGCGCATGCCGGGCCAGGGTGTCGCGCACGGTCGCGATCAGGCTGGCGTGCCGGAACTGCAGCGCCGAGAGGTTGACCGCCATGCTCCACTCGGGGCGCCCCTCGTTGCGCCACGCCCGCATCTGCCGGCAGGCTTCGTCCAGGATCCAGTCCCCGATCGGCACGATCAGGCCGGTTTTCTCCGCGAGGGGAATGAACTGGTCCGGGGCGATCAGGCCACGCGTGGGATGCATCCAGCGTACCAGGGCTTCCACGCCGACTATCGGGCCGTTGGGGGCGGTGAGCTTGGGCTGGTACTGCAGGGTCAGCTCACGGCGTTCCAGCGCCATGCGCATGTCCTGCACAAGCTGAAGCTGCTCGTGCACGTTGGCGTTCATCGATGCTTCGAAGAAGCAGATGGTGTTGCGGCCCAGCGCCTTGGCGTGATACATCGCCGCGTCGGCGTTGGTCAGCAAGTCGTGCTGGAGTTCGCCATCGCCTGGGTACATGGCAATGCCGATGCTGGTGGAGACGCGCAATTCGCGGCCGGCTACCTGGAAGGGCTCGCGCATGGCGCTCAGCACCTTCTCGGCAAGGGTGGCGGCATCCGCCGGCTCGCTGACGCCGGCCAGCAGCACGAACTCGTCGCCACCCAGCCGTGCGATGGTGTCTTGCGAGCGGACATTGGCGCCAATGCGCCGCGCGACTTCCACCAGCAACTGATCGCCAATGGGATGGCCGTAGGCGTCGTTGACCGCCTTGAAGCCGTCCAGGTCCATGAACATCAGGGCGAAGCGGCTCTTCTCCCGCGTGGCGCCCTGGATCGCCTGCTCGAGCCGGTCTTCCAGCAATACGCGGTTGGGGAGCTTGGTGAGGTTGTCGTGCAGCGCCAGGTAGGTCAGTTCCTGGTTGGCTTCGGCGAGCGAGATGGCCAGCATGGAGGTGCGGGCTTCCAGGCGCACATCGAGCACCGAGGTGATCAAGGCAATGGCCAGCACGGCCAGCGTGACGACGATGATCACCACGGCCAGCCAGCCGGTGTCCATGCCGTCGCGCGCCGCGCCGCAGACGGCGCCGATCGGAAATTGCGCGGCCGCCATGCCGGTGTAATGCATCCCGGCGATGGCAAAGCCCATCACCACCGAGGCACTCGCCCGCAAGGGCCGCACCCAGACGGACTCGCGCCGCAGGTTGAACGCGATCCACAGCGCCGTGCCCGATGCCAGGACCGCAATGACCACGGACAGGACGAACAACGATGGGATGTAGTGGATACCCGGCACCATGCGCAGTGCAGCCATGCCTGTGTAGTGCATGCCGGCAACGCCGCCGCCGATCAACAAGGCGCCGCCAGCCAGGCGCCGCCACGGCAAGGTCTCCCGGCCCACCAGCCAGAGCGCGAGCGCGGATGACGCGATGGCGATCAGCAGCGAGGCCACGGTGATGGGCAGGTCGTAGCCCAGCGGAATCGGCAGGTGGAACGCCAGCATGGCGATGAAGTGCATCGACCAGATGCCGGTACCCATGGCGCAGGCGCCGCCCGCCAGCCACCAGTGGGCCGCGCGCCCTTGCGCGGTGGCAATGCGCCCGGCCATGTCCAGGGCGGTGTAGGAGGCCAGCATCGCCACAAGCAGTGAGAACAGCACAAGCAAACTGTTGTAGCTACCGGCGTGCATGGAAGACCTTTCTGGGTGTTGACTTGGACCTGCCTGGAGGCCGCCCGGCGCGCACGCGCCAAGCGAGCGCGCCAAGGAAAGCGCCAGTACGCCCCTCATATCGACAAGAGGGCGGGCAAGTTTAGTCGAAACCCCAAAAAGATGGGAGCCCAGGGGCCAACTGGCCCCCGGCGATCAGTGCCGTGGCTCGGCCTTCGGCACGCCCGCCCACATGGCGACGCCGCTGGCCAGCAGCAACCCCGCGAGCAGGTACAGCGCGTTGTCCATGCTGCCTGTGTGCGTCTTGATTTGCCCGATCACCCACGGGCTGACGATGCCGCTGGTAATGCCGATGCTGCTGATAAAGGCAATGCCGGTGGCGGCGGTGTGGGCTGGCAAGTGGCTTGGCGGCAAGGACCAGAAGATCGGCAGCGCGGCGAAGATCAGCACGCACGCGGCGGACAGCAACGCGAGCATCGCCGCGAAGCTGGGCAGGTGCAGGGTCAGCAGCGCCAGTGCCAGCGCGCCGCCCACCGTGCAGGCTACGAAATGGCGATGCCGCTCGCCGCGCCGGTCGGAGTGGCGGGCGATCAGGATCAGGCCGACGGCGCCGACGGCGTTCGGGATGACGGAGTAAAGACTGATGGACATCACATCGGTGATGCCGAAGTCCCGGATCATCAGGGGCATCCAGAAGCTCAGCGTCAGCGAGCCGCAGGTCAGCGCGAAGTAAATGAAGGCAAAGAGGTAGATGCGCGGGTTGCGCAACGCCTCGATGAGTGCACTCAACGAGTGCGCGCGCGTGGCCTGTCCGGCCGGCCCGTTATGCGCGGCGAGCAATGCCTTCTCCGGGGCGGTGAGCCAGTTCGCCTGCTGCGGGCCATCGACCAGGAACACCGCGGCGGCGAGCCCGAGCAAGATGGCGGGCGCGCCTTCGATGGCAAACATCCACTTCCAGCCATAGAGCCCGAGCACGCCGGCCATGTCGCGCATGATCCAGCCCGACACCAGCCCGCCCAGCACGCCGGCCACGGCAACGCCCGCGAAGAAAATGGCCATCACGGCAGCGCGCCGCCGCGCCGGGAACCAGTAAGTCAGGTAGAGCACGATGCCCGGGAAGAAGCCGGCTTCGAACACGCCCAGCAGGAAGCGCAGCGTATAGAAGTGCGTGGGTGTCGACACCCACATCATGCCGACCGATGCCAGGCCCCACAGCAGCATGATGCGGGTGAAGGTGCGGCGGGCGCCAAAGCGGGCCAGCAGCATGTTGCTGGGCACCTCGCACAGCACGTAGCCTACATAGAACACCGCGGCGCCCAGCCCGTACATCGCATCGCTGAAGCCCAGGTCCTGCTTCATCTGCAGCTGGGCAAAGCCGATATTGATCCGGTCAAGGAAGGAGATGACGTAGCAGACAAAGAGGAAAGGGATGATGCGCAGCCAGATCTTGCGATAGAGCGCGTCTTCGTCGCGGGCAGCAGAAGCCGGGGGCGCAATGGCCCCTGCAGAGGAATAGGTCATGGATTGTCTCCGGGAACGCGGGCCCGGCGGGGCCCTGGATGCCGACGTCTGGTGCGTATTGGCAATGAGTGGAAGCGGGAAGCGGGCAGTGGGCAGTGGGCCGCGCCCGCTGCAATCAGGCTTGCGCGCTGATCTCCGGCGCCGCGCCCTGCCGCGCGAGCTGCATGGCGGCGGCGAGCGTGTCGTGGTCGCCGATATGATTAGCGAGCAACAGGATCAATTGCGCATTGGCCGCCTGGCTCTGGCCGTCGTCGAGATCGCGGTGCATGTCGATCAGGGCTTCGTAGAAGTCGTCGGCGCGCGCCAGGTTGGGTTGGGTATTGAGTGCCATTGCTGTCTCTCTGACTCAGAATGTCGCGGCGGGATTCATGCCGCTACCGGAGCGGCCGCTTGCGCTGCCGGTGCGCCGGTCTGCGCGCCGAGCAAGTTGCCGGTCGCGCGTGACATGGCCTGCTGGACGGCGGCGATGTCGACCTGCCGCCAGCGCGCGCAGACATGCTGGTCGGGGCGGATCAGGTACAGCGTGCCGGGCCGCGCGTCGTAGCGCTGCGCCGCGAGTCCCTCGGCGTCATGCCATACCGCTATGCCGGGCGATGCTGCGGACAGGGCATCCGCGCTGACCACGACCAGCCTGAGCGGCAGCGTGCCTTGCTGCAGCCGTTGCAAGGCGGCCAGGCTGTCGGCGTCGGGCGTGCCGAACAGCAGCGCGGTGAATTGCCCGCCTAGTTGCGGCAGTAGCCATCCTTGGCCTTGCGCACCGCGGACCGGCGCATCCACGCAGGCCGTGCCCGGCTCCATGGTGCCGGCAAAGTCGCCGGTGTCAGGCGTGTTGAGCGTCGAATCGCGCAGCACGGATGGCAATGACAGCCGCCCGCTATTCACCAGCTGCCGGGCGAACGCATGCTTCTTCGACAGTGCCAGCACGGCATCGCGGAACACCTTGCTGACCGCACTCTTCGGCGTGATGAAATCCGTCGAGCGCGTCGAGTTGCGGATGTTCTCGTCGGCAGCGTATTCGCGCTCGCTTGCATAGGTGTCGAGCAGGCTGTCCGGCGCGCGGCCCTGGATCACGTACGCCAGCTTCCACGCAAGGTTCTCCGCGTCCTGCACGCCGCTGTTGGCGCCGCGCGCGCCGAACGGCGAGACGCCATGCGCGGAGTCGCCGGCAAACAGCACATGGCCATGGCGGAAGCTGTCCATGCGCAGGCAGGAGAAGGTATAGACGCTGACCCATTCCAGCTCGAACTTCGCGTCCGGCCCGAGCAGCGCCTGCACGCGCGGAATCACGCGCTCCGGCGTTTTTTCCAGCACGGGATCGGCGTCCCAGCCGAGCTGGAAGTCGATGCGCCAGACATTGTCGGGCTGGCGGTGCAGCAGCACCGACTGGTTCGGATGGAAAGGCGGGTCGAACCAGAACCAGCGCTCCGTGGGGAATTCGGCTTCCATCTTCACGTCAGCGATCAGGAAGCGATCCTTGAATGTGCGGCCCTTGCTGTCCAGGCCCAGAAGGTTGCGCAGCGGGCTGCGCGAGCCATCGGCCGCCACCACGTAGCGTCCGGTGAGCGCATAGGGGCCGTCCGGCGTGTCGATGGTCAGCACCACGGCCGCGTCCGGCGTGCCGGCGTGACGCTGTTCGATGCCCGTCACCTTGTGCTTCCAGCGGATCTCCAGGTTCGGCAACTGGCGCGCGCGATCGAGCAGGAAGCCTTCGACGTAATACTGCTGCAGGTTGATGAAGGCCGGACGCTGATGGCCGGCCTCGGGCAGCAGGTCGAAGGTGTAGACCTGCTCGTCGCGCACGAAGACCTTGCCGACGTGCCAGCGCACGCCCTTGTCCACCATGGGTTCGCCGCAGCCGAGCCGGTCGAAGACATCCAGCGTGCGCTTGGCAAAGCAGATTGCGCGGGATCCGCTCGACAGCGTGCAGTCATCGTCCACCAGCACCACCGGCACGCCGTGCTGGGCCAGGTCGATCGCGGTGGCCAGGCCGACCGGCCCGGCGCCGACGACGATCACCGGGTGCGGCTTGCCTGCGTGCGCCTGCCTTTGCTCGCGGCAGGGCTGGTACTCAAATGACTGGTTCTGGTAATCGTTGCTCATGCTTGTGTCTCCATCCACTCTGTACGGCCATTCCATCTCTGCGGCGATTGGCCTTCAGTTTTGCAGCGCGGCCCACATTTCCTTGTCGCGCTGCGCGGTCCAGATGCGCGGATGCTGGATGCCGCTGGCCTCATCGAAGGCGCGCGACACGTCGAACGGCAGGCAGTGCTCGTAGATGAAGACGTGGCCGAATTTCGGGTCCATCGATTTGCGCGTATGGGCCATCGCGCTCTTCAGGTCCAGGCGGTCCACCACGGCTTCCTTGCCCGCCTGGAACAGCGTGGTGACGAAATCCTTGGTGTACTCGATGCCCTTCTTGACCTCTTCCGGATTGGTCAGGGCCGGGCCGCGGCCGGGGACGAGCTTCTCGGCGCCCAGCGCCTGCAGGGCGTCGAGCGTGGCGGGCCATTGCTCGAGTTGCGCGTCGCCGCAGTAGCAGGCCGCGTCGTATTCCACCAGGTCGCCGGAGAACAGCACCTTCTGCGACGGCAGCCAGACCACGGTATCGCCCTTGGTGTGGCCCGAGCCCAGATGGGCGATGCGCACTTCGAGCTTGCCGAGGTACAGGGTGATTTCTTTCTCGAACACCAGCGTCGGCCAGGTCAGGCCCGGCACGGTTTCCACGCCGGCGAACAGGCGCGGGAAGCGTTCGATCTCCGACTTCATGTCGGCTTCGCCGCGCTCCACGATCATTTCGTAGGTGCCGCGGCTGGCGATGATCTGCTGCGCGCCTTCGGCGAAATAGGCCGAAGCACCCAGCACGCGCACCGCGTGGTAGTGCGAGAGCACGACGTACTTGATGGGCTTGTCCGTCACCGAGCGGATCCTGGCGATCAGGTCTTGCGCCATGGCGGGCGTGGCGGTGGTGTCGACGATCAGCACGCCGTCGTCGCCAATGATCACGCCGGAGTTGGGGTCGCCCTCGGCGGTGTACGCGTAAGCGTTCTCGGAGAGCTGGGTGAAGGTGACTTTCTTGGCTTCCAGGTCGGCCTGGGATGCGAATGCCTTGCTCATGCTTGCCTCATCTCTTTTGTCTTGCGTGGGGAAAAGACGAGACAGCAGGCGCCGGAGCGGATCACTGCATAGCGGGGGACTGTCTCGCCCCGTATTCACTCTATAGCTGCACCGGTATCGGGGTAAGGCCATCTTAGGAATCGCAGTGAAATTAGTCAATAACAAATCGTATTGTTTTTGACTAACTAACATGGCGAGACGGGTAAGGCACAAGCAAGACCCAGAAATCCGAGGGGAAACCCTTGGTCCCGCCAGGTGGATAGCGCCGGGTCGATTACTATCTGGGTTTTCAAGCGGGGGCCGAATGCCACGACCAGCACGATCAGCACGATCAGCGCGATCCGAGGACCACATGGCGGACGCCGGCGGCGAGGAAAAGGCGCAGCGCGGCATCCAGAGCGTGGAAGTCGGCGGCCGCCTCCTGCGCGCGCTGGCCGATGTCCGTGCGCCGATGGCCCTGGCCGAGCTTGCGGCCAGCGTGCAGATTGCGCCCGCGCAAGCACACACTTACCTGGTCAGCCTGGTGCGGCTTGGCCTGATCAAGCGCGACCACCTGTCAGGGCGCTACGAGCCAGGCCCGCTGGCGCTGCAGCTCGGCATGCTGTATCTGGATCACGATCCGGCCTACCGGGCGGCGGTGCCGCGGGTGGCCGCGCTGGCTGGCTCGTGCGGGTTCAGTGTGGCGATCTGCGCCGCCGGCCCGCAGGGCCCCACCATCGTGCGCTATGCGCACGCGGGCTCGCCCTTGCACGTGAACCTGCACGTTGGCACGGTGATGTCGCTGTCGGCAACGGCGACCGGCCGCGTGTTCTGCGCGTTTCTCCCGCCCGGCCAGTGGCAGGCGATCTGGGCGCAACAGCACGCGGGCGACACGCCCGCCGTGGACGCCACCGCGTTCGCTGCGGATCTTGCCGCCATCCGCGAGCGTGGCATCGAGCGCAGCATCGACGCGCCAAGCCCCGCCGTCAGCAGTCTGTGCGTGCCGGTGCTGGACGCCAGCGGGCGGCTGCGCCTGGCGCTGACCGTGGTGGGATCGACCGGCGCCATCGATGTGGGCTGGCGCGGCCCCGTGGCTGTCGCATTGCTAGACACCGCCGCCGCCATCCGTGACGCGATCGCCGCCACTACCGAAGCCGAATGACACCCGCCCCCATGCCAATCGACGACATCCTGGGCGAAGCCGCCAAGCCGCAACGCGGCATCCAGTCGCTGGACAACACCGGCCAGTTGCTCGCCGCGCTGGTCGCGGCCGGGCGGCCGCTGCCCTTGCGCGACCTTGCACGCGCGGCCGGCATGCCGCCCGCCAAAGCGTTCCCGCATCTGGTCAGCCTGCAGAAGATCGGCTTGCTGGCGCGCGACGCGGCGGGCAATTTCCTGTCCGGCCCGCTGGGCCTCGAACTCGGGCTGATCGCCTTGCAGCGGCTCTCGCCAACCCGCGAGGCCGAGCCGGAAGTGATCGAACTGGCGGGCGCGACCAGCCTGAGCGTGGCAATGGCAGTGCTTGGCCCGCTGGGGCCGACCGTGGTCCGCCTGGAGGAAGCCGCGCGGCCGCAGCACGTCAGCCTGCGGGTCGGCACTGTGCTGTCGCTGGTCAATACGGCGATCGGCCGGCTGTTCGCGGCGCACCTGCCGGAGCCTGTGCTGATCGGCCTGCTGGGCCAGGACGCGCTTCGGCTCGCAGGTGTACCGAAATCGGAAGTCGTCGAAGCGGACGGCGGCGCGGGCGAAGCGCTTGCGCCAGCGTACGCGGCCCGGCTGGCGCAAATCCGCGCGCAGCGGATCGACAATGCGCTGAGCCGGCCCGTGCCCGGCATCGACACACTTGCGGCGGCCGTGTTCGACCACACCGGCAGCATTGCGCTCGTCATCGCCCTGATTGGCACATCGGGCAGCTTCGACAGCGGTACGGACGGCGCAACGGCCGGGACGCTGTTGCAGGCGGCGCGGCGGTTGTCGTGGCGGTTTGGCGCGATGGAGCCGATAGCGCCGCTAGAGGCAGCCGCGGGGAACGGATAGCCGAGCCGCCGCTTACTTTCCTTTTGCCACGCGCCTGTGCCGCTTGGGTTGCGGCACAGGCACCGCCGCCTCGTCCTCGCCATCGTAGACCCGTGGATAATGTTCGAAGGTCCGTTTCACCAGCTCGCGCAGCCAGATGATTGCCGGGTCATGGTGGAAACGCGGATGCCAATGCTGCTTGATGGCGAATTCCGGCAGCGCCACCGGCGGCTGCATCACGCGCACCGTGCCGTAGCGGGCAAAGACGTTGGCGAGCTCCAGCGGTACCGTGGCGATCAGGTCCGGCTGCTGCTCCATCAGCAGCGGCACTACCAGGAAGTGCGGCGTCGAGAGGTAGATATTGCGCTGGATGCCATGGTCGTCAAACGCGCTGTCATACGCCGCGCTGGCGCGCCCGGACAGCGTGACCACAATCTGCGGCATGCGCTGGAACTGCTCGAGCGTCAGGGCATCGCCAACCTCCTGGTTGCGCGCGCTCACGATGGTCACGAACGAGTGCATGAACAAGCGCTGCTGGAACAAGCCTTCCGGCGCGGCGCGAATCGATCCCAGAGCCAGGTCGGCCTCGCCCGTGCCGAGCATGCCCTCAATCTGCTGTAGTGGAACCTGCAACGTGCGCAGCTTGCAGTGCGGTGCCTCGCGGCGCAGCCTGCTGATCAGCGGCGGCAGGAAGACCAGTTCGCCCATGTCGGTCATGCACAGGTTGAACGTGCGCCGTGCCGCTAGCGGATCGAAGCGGGATTGCGATAGAACTTGCTGCCGCACAGTGGCCATCACGCCCACAATGGCCTCGGTCAGCTCCTGCGCCTTGTGCGTGGGCATCATGCCTGCTGGTGTCTTGACGAACAACTGGTCGTCGAAGAAGGCGCGCAGCCGGTTCAACGCGTGGCTCATCGCGCTTTGCGTCAGGCCCAGCTCTTGCGCGGCCTTGGTCACGCTGCGCTCGCGCAGCATCGCATCGAACACCGTAAGGAGGTTGAGGTCCAGCTCATCTGCATGCATGGCGTACATTCTCGCTATTAGGTGGATGACGTTGACGCATGTTTCCTCCAAATCTATTCTGCAGTCAAGGACCCCGGAGATGGGTCGCCGCACTGGAGACAAGACATGACACCCCACGCTCGCACGCGACGCCACCTGCGTCCCGCCCTGCAAGGCGCATTGCCGCCATCCTGACTCTCCGCTTTTTTTAACGCCCGCAACACGCATTGCTTGCAAGCAATGCGTGCATGGCAACGTGCGCCCTGAATCTGCGCGCCGGGCGCAAAGTGAACGCTCCAAGGAACCCCGCATGTTCATCAAAAACACCTGGTATGTAGCCGGCTGGGATAAGGAAATCCCTGGCGAAGGCATGTTCTCCCGCACCATCATCGGCGTGCCTGTCGTGATGTACCGCAAGGAAGACGGCAGCATCGTCGCGCTGGAGGATCGCTGTTGCCATCGTGGCGCGCCGCTGTCGGTCGGGCGCAGGGAAGGCGATTGCATTCGCTGCATGTATCACGGCCTGAAATTCGACAGCGCGGGTAAATGCATCGAGGCGCCCGCGCAGGAACGCATTCCGCCGCAGGCCAAGGTGCGCAAGTTCCCCATCGTCGAGCAACACCGCTGGGTGTGGATCTGGATGGGAGACCCGGACAATGCCGATCCGTCGCTGATCCCGGATACGCAGTGGCTGGACCATCCGGAGTGGCGCAGCCTGGACGGCTACATCCACTACGACGTGAATTACCTGCTGATCTGCGACAACCTGCTGGACTTCTCGCACCTGCCGTTCGTTCACCCCACCACCCTGGGCGGCAGCGAGGACTATGCCGCGGTGCGGCCCAAGGTGGAGCGTATCGATGGCGGCGTGCGGATCACGCGCTGGGCCATCAATACCGAAGCGCCCGCCTTCGCCAAGGCCGTCAAGGATTATCCCGGGAAGGTCGATCGCTGGAACATCTACAACTTCACGATCCCCGCCATCCTGTTAATGGACTCCGGCATGTCTCCCACCGGCACGGGCGCGCCGGCGGGCGTGCGCGTCGATGCCGCCGAATTCCGTGGCTGCCAGGCCATCACCCCCGAGACGGAAAACTCCACGCACTACTTCTTCGCCCATCCGCACAACTTTGCCATCGACAAGCCGGAAGTCACCGCGTCGATTCACCAAAGCGTGGTCACCGCGTTCGACGAAGACCGCGAGATCATCTCGGCGCAGCAGCGAAGCCTTGAGCTTGATCCCAGCTTCAAGATGATGCCGTTTTCCATCGACGCCGCGCTCTCGCAATTCCGTTGGGCGGTGAACCAGAAGCTCGAAGAGGAAGCGGCGGCGTCCGCGCAGAGGTAGCCCGGCATGCTCGAACTGATCGTATCCAGGATGACCGCGGAGGCCGAGGGCATTCTCGGCATCGAGCTGCGGCGCCCCTGCGGCGGCGCCTTGCCGGCGTTCACCGCGGGCGCGCATATCGATGTGCACCTGCCCGGCAACATCGTCAGGCAATACTCGCTGTGCAACGACTCCGCGGAGACTGACCGCTACTGCCTTGGCGTGGGGCTCGCGCCCTCGTCGCGCGGGGGATCGCAGTATGTCCACGAAGGACTCAAGGAGGGCGACGCGCTCGCCGTGAGCGCGCCGCGTTCGTTGTTCGGCATCGACGCGGCTGCCTCGGCGCATCTGTTTATCGCCGGCGGCATCGGCATCACGCCGATTCTCAGCATGATCCGCTGGTGCGAGGCCAACGGCCGGCCGTGGAAACTGCTCTACTGCATGCGCTCGCGCCAGCGCGCGGCCTACCTGGATACGTTGTCGCGCTATGGGGAAAGGGTGCAACTGCATGTCGATGACGAGAGCCAGGGTGCGCTGGCGGATCTTGCCTCTTTTCTTGGCGGGCTGCACGAGGGCGGTCACGTGTATTGCTGTGGGCCTTTGCCACTGATGGATGCGGTGGCCGTCAAGGCGGAGGCGGCGGGTGTGCCACGCGCTGCCACGCACTTCGAGCGGTTCAGCGCGGATCCGCGGCAGGCCAGCGCCGATGCCGGTGCCGATGCGGACACGGCTTTCACGGTTGTCCTGCACCGGCACGGCGGCCGTTTCACCGTGCCCGCCGGTTCCACCATTCTCGAAACGCTTGAGCACAACAGTTTGCCGTTGCCGTTCTCCTGCCGCGAGGGGCTGTGCCGCAGTTGCGAGGTGCCCCTGCTGTCCGGCAAGGCGGACCACAGGGACTACGTGCTGAGCGACGAAGAGCGCGAGGCCAACACTGCCATCATGATTTGCGTTTCCCGGGCGCTGACTCCCGAGCTGGAACTGGACATCTGAGCACGCCGCGCAGCCCCGCCGCCTGGCAAAAGCACCACAACACGCGCCACCCAGATGGCCGCGATCATCCAAGGAGACAAGACGATGTTCCATCCCATTCGCTCAATACTGGTTGCCGTGCTCGCCATGGCCGGCCTGGCAGCACCCCCCGCGCGTGCCGATATCAACGTCGGCGTCACCCTGTCGCTGACCGGTCCGGCGGCGTCACTCGGCATGCCGGCAAAGCGCGCGATCGACCTTCTGCCAAAGGAGGTCGCAGGGCAGAAGCTGAACTTCATCCTCCTCGATGACACCTCGGATCCGAGCGTCAGCGTACGTAACTTTCGCCGCCTGGTGGATGAACACAAGGTGGACGTGGTGATGGGCTCCTCGGTTACGCCGTCGACCATTGCGCTGGTCGACATTGCCGCCGAGACCAAGGTGCCGTTGATGAGCCTGGCCGCCAGCGCCAGGATCGTCGAGCCGCAGGACGAGAAACGACGGTGGGCACTCAAGGCGATCCAGAATGAGAACCTGCGACCCGTGGCACAGGATTTCATCAAGCGCTAYGAGGCCGCGTACGGCCCTAACTCAGCCTCGATTTTCTCGGCCAATGTCTGGGATGCGGGCCTGGTGCTGCGCGCGGCGATTCCCGCCGCCCTTGGCAAGGGCAAACCGGGCACCGAGGCGTTCCGCACTGCGCTGCGCGACGCGCTGGAGAGCACCAGCGGTGTCGTGACGACCCAAGGCGTGACGACGATGTCCCGGACCGACCATGTTGGCTACGACAAGCGGGCCGCGGTGCTGGTCCAGATCCAGAATGGCGTATGGAAATACCTGAAGTAGATCGTTGCCTAAGAGGCCGTTTCAACATGAAGCGAAGCGGTCCTGTCCAGGCGCGCGGCCGCAGACAGTACAAGCGGATCGGCCAAGGCCGCGCACCGACGCCAGAAGCTATCTGAAACGGCCTCTAAGGCTTGCCGCTGAACTTGCGGTGCAATTGCGCCAGCAGCGGTGAGCGCGGCAGCAGGTCGGCCTTGCTCTCCAGTTCGATCAGCCGGCCGGAGCGGTGCAGGTCTTGGATGATGCGATCCACCACCGCCGCCGTGTCTTTCTCGCCCTTGCGCACCCAGGCCACCTGCGGGGCGGGATCGACCTCGTCGGGCAGCACCGCGTAGTCGCGCCATTCCGGATCGCGCGCCACCAGCGTGTTCAGTGTCACGCTCTCATGCACGGCTGCCACGCATGAGGCGCCGCCGCGCAGCGCCAGCAGCGATTCGGACATGCCCTTGAAGCCTTTGAGCTCGGCACCGTATTGCGCGCTCAGCGGCTTGGCATAGCTGCTGCCCTGCGAAAGGCAGACCGGCTTGCCGCGCAGATCCTCCCAGCGCTTGATGCCGCTGCGCTTGAGAAAGACCGCGGTGCCGCCGTTGCGATAGTACGGCGTGGGCGCGTAATCCATCTGCGCGGCACGCTCCGGGGTCAGCAGCATGCTGGCAACCAGCAGGTCCACCTTGCCTTGCTGCAGGAACTGTACGCGGTTGGCTGGCAGCACGGGTACCAGTTCGGCTTGCACGCCCAGGTCCCTGGCGATCTGCCTGGCCAGATCCGGATTGAAGCCGATCATCTCGCCGCTGGCCGGATCGATCGAGCCGAAGCCGCCCGTGCCGTTGACGATGACGCCGATGCTGATTGTCTTGCGCTGGTGGATGCGATCCAGCGTGGCGTCGGCGTGGGCGGTGGCGCTGCCGAGCAGGGTGGTGAGCACGAGCGCAAGGAGGGTGCGGCGTGGTGAGTCAGATAGCCTGGGCATGGGAATGCATACTGGTGAGGTGTAAAGCGACGGCGTGATGCCGGCATGCGCGTCTTGTGCGGAGCAAACGCTGATCAATCGTCGGCCAGCTGGAAGAGGCAATCGCCGCGCTGCGTGAGCGCGGGCACGCGCTTGCAGATCACCAGCCCGCTTGCCGGGAAGCGGGCGATCACCGGCTCGCGCTCGAGGCTGTGCGGCGTATGCAGCAGCGCCGCGGGCTGGCCGGCGTCCACGCGATCGCCAAGTTGCACCAGTGGCTCGAAGATGCCGTCTTCCCGCGCGTAAACATAGTGGCGCTCCCGGTCCACGCGCAGCAGGCGGGTGGTGTGCGGCGCCGCAGCAGGCACCAGCGGGCCGCGCACAACGCCAAGGTGCCCGAGCAGATGCAGCAAGCCTTGCCACGCATCTTGCAGGGCCACGGCATCCACCATGCCCGCGCCGCCGAGTTCGGTCAGCAGTGCCAGCACGCCCTGGCGGCGCGCCGCCGCCAGCAAGCCGACCGGGTTGGGAACCTCGTTGATGAAGGTGTGCGGCAAGCCGAAGGCATGCACCGCGTCGAACAGTCGCGCCTTGGCGGCAGCGTCTTGCGCGGCCTGGGCAAACAAGGTGGCGCCGTGGTATTGCAGTGAACTGCCGCCGGAGTGCAGGTCGATAGCCAGGCTCACGCGCGTGAGCAGCGAACGCTCGATATAGTCGGCGATGACTTGCGTCGGCGTGCCGCGCGCATCGCCAGGAAAGCTGCGGTTGAGGTTTCCCCCGTCCAGCGGCGACGTGCGCAGGCCGGCTTGCGCGGCCGGATAGTTGGCCATCGGCAGCAGGATCACCTGGCCCTGCACCATCTCCGGCGTGAGCGCGCGGATCAGCCGCGAGACCAGGATCTGGCCTTCGTATTCGTCGCCGTGGTTGCCTGCCATCACCAGCACGGCGGGGCCTTCACCGTTGCGTACCGAGGCGATCGGGATGGGCAGCCAGCCATAGGCGGAGCGATGCGCGGAGTGCGGCAGGCGCAGGTAGCCGGTGTGCTTGCCCGGCGCGCCGAAATCGACTTCGCTGTGGATGGGGGAGGCGGGCGCGTGCCCCGGGGAGGAAGCCATGGTGAAGCCTTGGGGTGATGGCGGCGCGAGCCGTGCAGCTCGCGCGGCGTACGGAAACCCGTCACTCTACGCAGCCGGCCCTGCGTGCGGAAGGAACAAATCGGCGCATGGATATGCGTACGGCGTGCGCACGTTTTGACTTCTGGTCGCCACGGCTGCCACGCTGGCAGGTTTTCCGGATTTGCTATTGCGGTTTTATTCTTGGACCGGCATGCCGTCGCTTACCTAGACTGGTTGCCTGGCACTTCGCCAGCTCAATCAACGCCAGCAACGTCTTCGAGGTGAACGGCTTATGAACCTGCGTGCAATTTTCTCCACGGTCCTCGCCGCCACGACGGCGCTTGCCATCGGCGCCGCCCCGGCGCTGGCCGCCGACAAGCCCATCAAGGTCGGCGTGCGCGGCGGGGTGGACGAAGAGATATGGGAAGTGGTGACCAAGGTGGCCAGGAAGCAAGGCCTCAACGTGGAGCCGATCGTGATTACCGGCACCGCCAGCCCCAACGAAGCGCTGAACAATGGCGATCTCGACGCCAACGCGTTCCAGCACAAGCCGTTCCTGCGTGACCAGATCAACCAGCGCGGCTACAAGATCGTGGCGGTGGCGGACACGCTGATCTCGCCGATCGCCTTTTACTCGCGCAAATACAAGTCACTGGAGTCGCTGCCGCAGGGCGCGCGGCTGGGCATTCCCAATGATCCGAGCAACCAGACCCGGGCGCTGGTGATCCTGCGCGATCATGGGCTGATCAAGCTGCGCGAGGGTTTCGACCCGTACACCGGCACGGCCACGCTGGGCGATATCACCGCCAACCCGAAGAAACTGGACCTGGTGGAGAGCGCCTCGGTGGTGCTGGCGCGCTCGCTGCCGGACGTGGATGCCGCCGCCGTGGTCAACACCTTTGCCTACCAGGCCGGGCTGATCGCCACGCGCGATGGCATTGCGGTGGAGAAGAAGGAGCACAACCCGTACGTGAACGTGATCGCCGTGCGCGAGCGTGACAAGGCCGCGCCGTGGGTGGCACCGCTGATCAAGGCGTACCAGTCGGACGAGGTGCGCAAGTTCATCCTGACCAAGTACCAGGGCTCGGTGATCCCGGCGTTCTGATGTGGCGGATGTCGTTGTTCATGTTGTTCATGTTGTTTCCGGAGGATTTTCATCGTGTCACAGGCGCCCCCGCTGCAATCAAGTCCGCCGCACATCGTCTTCGAGCAGCTTGGCAAGCACTACCCGGGCGCGCCCGCGGCCGCTTTGCAGGACGTGTCGTTCACGGTGGCGCGCGCGGAGGTCTTCGGCATCATCGGGCGTAGCGGCGCGGGCAAGTCCACGCTCTTGCGCACCATCAACATGCTGGAGCGTCCCAGCGCCGGGCAGGTGCGCGTGGATGGCGTGGACGTGGGCACGCTGGATGAAGATGGCCTGGTGGCGCTGCGCCGGCGCATCGGCATGATCTTCCAGCATTTCAATTTGCTGTCGGCCAAGACCGTGTTCGAGAACGTGGCCTTGCCCTTGCGCGTGGCCGGCGTGCCGCGCGCGGAGATTGTGCCGCGCGTGATGGCGTTGCTGGAACTGGTGGGCCTGGCCGACAAGGCGCAGGTTTACCCGGCCACGCTGTCCGGCGGGCAGAAGCAGCGCGTGGGCATTGCGCGCGCGCTGGTGCACCGCCCGGAGATCCTGCTGTGCGACGAGGCTACCTCGGCGCTGGACCCCGAGACCACCGAGTCGATCCTGGCCCTGCTGCGCGATATCAACCGCACGCTTGGACTGACCGTGGTGCTGATCACGCACGACATGGCAGTGATCCGCCAGGCTTGCGACCGCGTGCTGGTGCTCGACCAAGGCCGTGCGGTGGAACTGGGCACGGTGTGGCAGGTGTTTGCCGAGCCGCAGGCCGCCGCCACGCTGGCGCTGCTGCGCCCGCTGCGGCTGGATTTGCCAGTGCCGGCCCGCGGCGAGTTTGCCAATGCCATGCATGCCGCCAATGCGGCCAACGCGTCGTACGCGAGTGCGCGCGCCAATATCGAGATACAGGCTTATGTTCCCGCCAATGGCTGACAAGTACGTGAGGGCGCTGGGCGAGACCTTGCTGATGGTGAGCGCCGCCTGCCTGGTGGTGTTTGTGTGCGGCATGGCGCTGGCCATCGTGCTGACGTTGAGCGCGCCGGGCGGCTTGCGCCCGCGTCCGCGGCTGCACCGTACGCTGTCGGCGCTGGTCAACACCTTCCGCTCGATCCCGTTCATCATCCTGCTGGTGGCGATGCTGCCCGTGACGCGGCTGATCGTCGGCACCACCATGGGCACGTGGGCGGCGGTGGTGCCGCTGAGCGTGCACCTGATTCCCTTCTTTGCGCGCATTGCGCAGGTCAGCCTGAACGAGATCGATCCGGGCCTGATCGAGGCCGCGCGCGCCATGGGCTGCCGGCGCTGGCACATCGTGCGCCACGTGCTGCTGCCCGAAGCGCTGCCCGGCATCGTTGGCGGCGCAACCGTCAGCGTGATCGCCATGATCGGCTCGTCGGCCATGGCCGGCGCGGTGGGCGCCGGCGGCCTGGGCGACCTGGCCATCCGCTACGGCTACGAGCGTTACGAGACCGCGGTGATGTTCAATGTGATCGTGATCCTGGTCGCGCTGGTCACGCTGGTGCAGTTTGGCGGCGAGCGGCTGGCGCGACGCTTCGACCACCGGCGCTGAGCCGGCCACGGAGCACGTGCCGTCGTTACCGCCGCACTGACAGTGACTGGCGGCTAATGACGATTACCGGCAACTACTGGCAATTACTGGCAATTACTGGCGATACGACGGGTCGCTGCGATCGAGCTGCCGCAGCAGGGCGGCCCAGTGCTTGCGCGTGACGGGGCCGCCGGCATTGCTCACCACCAGGTCCGCCACCTTGCGCGCCACGGCATCCGGCGCGATCACCAGGGGCGCACCGCCGGACTGCGCGGCCAGTTGCGCTACGCAGGCGCGCTCCAGCATATGCAGTTCCTGGAAGGCTTGCGCAATGGTGGGCGCGCAGGTCAGCAGGCCGTGGTTGCGCAGGATGAAGATGTCGCGCTCGCCCAGGTCCGCCACCAGCCGGGAGCGTTCGTCCAGGTCGATGGCGATGCCTTCGTAGTCGTGATAGGCCACCCTGTCGAAGAAGCGCATGGCGTGCTGCGAAATCATCAGCAGGCCATCGCGCTGCGCGGACACGCCGATGCCGGCGGCCGTGTGGGTATGGAGCACGCAGCCCACGTCGTGGCGCGCGGCGTGGATAGCGCTGTGGATCACGTAGCCGGCCGGGTTGATGCCAAGGCCGGTGTCGTCGCGCAGGATCTCGCCGTCGATATCGACCTTGACCAGGTTGGACGCGGTGATTTCTTCGAAGGTCAGGCCATAGGCGTTGATCAGGAAATGCGCATCGGGGCCCGGCACGCGCGCGGAGAAATGCGTGTAGATGTGATCGGTCCAGCGGAACTGCGCCGCCAGCCGGTAGGCCGCCGCCAGCTCCACGCGCACGGCCCACTCGGCGGGCGAGACCTCGGCCTGGACGGCGGGGAAGTGCAGCGCGGGGAGGGACAGGCTCGGGTCCGACAAGGCAAGCAGCGGTTCGGTGACGGCGTTCATGCGGCGCTCCGGAAGAAGGGGGAGCGGAACATCATACGGCTGCCGCCCGGGCTTGCCAACGCCGCAATCGGCATATGGAAATGCAAGGGCGGCAGGTGGCGATGCGGCGGCGCTGCGCCATCCCGTAGAATCCTCCCCTGCGCGGCCGCTCTCATGCGCCGCACGCCATGCACATACCCAGCACCACACATAAAACCAATAACGCAGGAGCCCCCCTTGAAGAAGCCCTTTGCCCTCATCGCCGCCGCAGCCGCATTGACGACGGCTGCCACCCTTGCCCACGCCGCTTATCCCGAGCGGCCCATCAAGCTGATCGTGCCCTTCCCGCCGGGGCAGGCCACCGACATCTTTGCGCGCGCGCTGGCCGAGCGGCTGGGCAAGCAGCTTGGCCAGCCGGTGGTGGTGGACAACCGTGCCGGGGCGGGCAGCAACCTCGGCATGGAGATCGCTTCCCACGCCGCGCCCGATGGCTACACGCTGGTGATGGCCGGCAGCGCGATGGCAGTCAACCAGACGCTGTACAAGAAACTGAACTACAACCCGCGCCAGGATTTCCAGCCGATCTCCGGCGTGTTCTCGGTGCCGCTGGTGTTCCTCGCCACGCCGGCTTCCGGCATCGTCTCGCTGTGCGACCTGATCGCCAAGGCCAAGGCCGCGCCCGGCAAATTCAGCTACGCCAGCGCAGGCGTGGGGGGGACCCAGCATCTGTCGGCCGAAATGCTCAAGGCCCAGGCCGGCATCTTCATGGTGCACATCCCCTACAAGGGCAGCGGCCCGGCGCAGTCGGACTTTCTCGGCAACCAGATCCCGCTGATGGTGGATTCGGTGACGGCGGCGCTGCCCCTGATCCAGTCGAAGAAGGCCGTGCCGCTGGCGGTCACGGTGGCCAAGCGCGTGCCGCAGCTGCCGTCAGTGCCCACGGTGCGCGAGGAAGGCGTTCCCGGCTTCGAAGCGCTGGGCTGGGCCATCCTGATGGCGCCCAAGGGCCTGCCACCCGCGCTCGTGAGCCAGCTCAACGCGGAAACGGTGAAGGCGCTGCAGTCGCCCGAGCTGTCGAAGTTCATCACCGACCGCGGCTCGGAGCCGATGCCGATGAGCCCGGAGGAAACCGGCAAGTTCGTCGACAGCGAGATCCGCAAGTGGGGCGCGGTGGTAAAACGCTCGGGCGCGCAGGCTGATTAAGCGCGGCTAACAAAACCATGTCTCGCCACATACCTGTTGAGCGTAGCCATGAGGCGATGGCGCAGCGGCTTGCAAGTGACCGGAATCCATGCGTCTAACGCACGGCTGTCAGCCATCGCATCAGGCGTTCAACTGGGCCTTGCCTCATCTTGAAGCTCCAAACCCAGGCCACGATTGTTGCAAATGCCAGAAAAGCTGATGCGGCCAGCGCGGCGTCGGTCAGAGTACAGTTGCCATCCAGCGCCCCAAGTGATTCCAGCAGGCCCATGCCGATGAAAATGTGTGCCAGATAGATGCTGAGGGTCATGCGCCCGGCGGGTAGCACGAATCTCAATGGCCGACCGGGCCACTGGCTGGAAATTCGCAGGCAAACGCCAATGGCAGCGCTGGCGCAGCCAATGCCCATGAGCAGATATAGCGGGCCCGGTGGCATAGGTGTCGTGCCTAGCAGCCAGGCAAAGGCGCTGTCCTGGCACAGGTGTGAGATTACACCAGCCAGCAAGGCCATCGACAATCCGGCTCCTGCCAACGCCCATTGCGTACTGGCGCATTGCAGTGGTAGATGTGCCAGCAACATGCCATATAGAAACAGCGCCAACCATGGCAGCACCGGATGGAATCCGTTGAACAGCAGGTTACGAGCGAAGCCGGCCGGCGTCCACAGGTCGGTGTAGTGTAACGCTGCCCATTCCCAACCTTGACTGTAGTCGGCGTTCAGCAAAGCCCACAATGAAACAGTTGCCACGGCCAACATGGTGGCGAGCAACGGTGCTGTCCTAGCTCGCAGCAACGGCAATACCAGCAGGAAATACATTGCGTAGTAGTGGATGATGTCGGCGGGAAATATCAGCAGATTAAGTAATCCTACAGATAGCAGGAATAGCGAACGGCGTAGCGTCCATATGCGTGCCGTTGTCGACTCCAGATTGCGTGTGGCTAGCACCAAGCCCAAGCCAGCCAGGACGACAAAGGTGGCTGACGCCTTGCCTTCAAGGAAGCCCAATAGTCCGTCCAGCCACGCCGGCCCACGGGCGGCAGGCTGCATCGCTAACCGGAAGTTGACCAGTATCATTCCGGCCAGCGCCAGATAGCGAGCCAGATCCAGACCATCCAGGCGCGGTTTTGCAGGGGGAGCAGACGTCATGTTCCAAGCAAGCCGTGCAGGAGTCCTGGATGGAGCGCATCCATTGCCTGGACAGAGGGATTGTCTTGGTAGCCGGCGGTTTCTGCCTGCGCCATCAACGCCTGGCGCAAGGCATCGTTCTCAACGATATCTAGCATCGCCTGTGCCACTAGCCGCGCGGGCGCAGTCGGTTTGAACACGCCGCGCTTCGTGGCACGTTCGATGGCATTTGTCAGGGTATCGAGCAACTGCCTGCGATTGCTCTCGAACGCAGGCATAAGAGCGGGACTTCGCGCGATTTCCGCCAGGCATTCAACGCCCAGTATCGCCCATTCGCGCTGCCGGCAAAGCGCCCAGTATGCTGCAAGGAACTGCTTTACCTGTTCCGTTGATGGATTGGTGGTTCTTTCGAGTGTGCGTAGCAGCGGCGCTAGTTCGGCCTGCTCCTGATTTGCAACTTCGGCAATAAGAGCCTGTTTGCCGGGAAAGTAGTTGTACAGGTTGCCCAGACTGACTGACGCAGCCAGAGCTATATCGCGCATGCTGGTCGCGTGAAAGCCTTTGTCTATGAAGCAGTCGATGGCGGCCTGCATGATGACGGTACGACGATCCGTCTGATGTCTATTTTGGCTCACAACGGAATAATATGAACGAACGTTTGTTCATTTTACGCATCGTGCTGGTAGCAAGGCAAGCAGAAAGCTGATCGATGCCTGCTACGCACTGGACCACACGCAGACCTACGGCGAAGCCGTCGATGTGACGAAACTGAGCCCCCACATGCTGGAGGCGTTCATGGCTGGGGATCGGGGATTCAAGAGGCGTACCTGATGGCCTCAGACCACGCCCGTCCGGCGTCCAGGCCGTGGCAGACAGGTGGACAGCGCGATCAGGCCGAGCACCAGCACCGCGCCGCTCAGCACGCCAAGACCGGTGCCGAAGGCCGCGCTGACACCCATTGCCACCAGCGCGGCGCTGCCGATCTGACAGAACCCTACCAGTCCCGACGCGGTGGCCGCATACCCGTGCTCGCTTGCAATGGCCCCGGACACCGCCAGCGACAGCGACGAACCATTGGCGAGACTGACCAGGCACATCGGTAGCACCACTGCGGTCGCGCCATGGAGCCCCAGCGCCGCCACGGCCAGGAATGCCACGCCGCCAAGCACGAAGCACATGATGCCGGCAGCGAGGATGCGGTCGTAGAGCCAGCGATCAAGCAACCGCTTGGCCAGCAGGTTGGCACCGATGATGCCGGCCGTCAGCGGCAGGTACAGCCAGCCGCTTTGTTCCTCACTCAATCCTTGGCGCGCGAAAAGAAACGGCGATTGGGTCAAGTAGACGAACCAAGCGCAATAGATCGCGCAGACCACCAATGTATAGCGGCGAAAAGTTCGGTCGCGCAGGACATGACTGAAGCCGGCAAAGGGAGAGGTCCGGGTGCGGGCAGCGATGGGTAGCGTTTCCGGTAGCAGCGTCATCACCATCAGTAGTGCCACGACACCGAACGCGGCAACGAACAAGAAGTCTGACCGCCAGCCGAAGGCCGCTGCCAGGTGCCCGCCTATGGCCGGTGCCAGGGCTGGCGACAGCGACACCAGCGGGTAGATCACCGCATAGACCTTGGCAGAGGTGCGCTTGTCGCAAGTGTCGGCGATCAGGGCGCGGCCAACGACAAGGCCTGCCGCCGCGCCGACTGCTTCAAGCATGCGCCACGCTAGGAACCCGTTGTAGGTGGCCGAGGTGGCACAGCCCACCGAGCCGACGATGTAGAAGGCGATGCCGGTCAGCAGTACGGGCTTGCGGCCATTGCGGTCCGACAGTGGCCCGTAGGCCAACTGGGCAATTGCTAGTGCCAGCAGGTAGAACGAGATTGTCTGCGGCATCTGCCAGTCGGCGACGCCGAATTCCGTGGTCATGCTCGGCATGGCGGGCAGATAGACGTCCGAAGCAATCAGGCCGAAGGCACTCAGCATGGCGACGGTCAGAATGAACGGTAAGCGAGGCATGGCAGCTCCCGGCAGCCAGGCGGGCCGGCTGCGCGTCAAAGGTTCAGAAGGGATGGGCGCTATGTTACGGAGATGCCTTCCATGTGAAAATGCACGAAACAGCAGCCTATGGCTGCATATTTGCAGTATTGACAATGGGGCAGTGATGAACTGGGACGACGTGCGGATATTCCTGGCAATTCAGCGCGCCAGCACCTTGCGCGGGGCAGCGCAGCAACTGGCCATCGACCAGACCACGGTGGGTCGGCGTCTGACCGGATTGGAGCAGGCGCTGGGCAGCCGGCTGTTCCTGCGCACCACGGGCGGCTTGGTGCTGACCGACACCGGCCAGCAAGTGCTGCGCATGGCCGAGGACATGGAGCGCATGGCTGTCTCCTTCGAGCGCCGCGGGGAAGGTGCCGATGCGCGCGTGGCCGGTGAGGTGCGCGTGACCACCACCGACGCGTTGGCGGTGGACTTCGTGGTTCCGGCCATTGAACGCCTGCGCGCCAGCCATCCCGAGGTGCGGGTGATCCTGAGCACCACGACGCGGCTGCTCGACCTGGCGCGGCGGGAGGCCGACATTGCTGTACGTACCCTGCGGCCGGAGCAACCGGACTTGATCGTCCGCCAACTCGGCTGCTGGGAAGTTGGCCTGTACGCAACCCGAGGCTATCTGGCCAAGCATGGTGAACCGCAGCCCGGAAAAGGCTTTGCGAGCCATGACATTGCGCTCTACCAGGAGGGTGTGACCGGCCGGCAGGACGACACGCTGGCGGGTGAATCCAGGGCACAGGGTCGCGTCGTTGCCGAACTGGATTCGAGTCTGATGCTCACGACCTTCGTGCGCGCCGGCTTGGCGATAGGCGAGTTACCCGAGTACCTGGCCCGGCGCGATCCCGCGCTGGTGCGGCTATGGCCGGAGTGCCGGCGGGCCAAGCCCTACGAGGCGTGGCTGGTGTTGCACCAAGACTTGGCGCGCACGGCCAGAGTGCGTGTCGTCGTGGAGGCGATCACATCGGCTTTCGCCGATTGAACGTCAGGCATGGGCGAGCCACGTATTCGCTTTTGGGGAGCGATGGTCGAGAGGCTGATATGACCCCCCGTGTCAATCGGGATTGGTTTGGTTCCGTTGACAGTTTCATGTAGTTTCGCCCACCCAATTCCCTGAGGGCGGCGTCCACATAAGCCACTCTAAGCGCGTGGCGTAAGGAAAAGAATGGCCGGGCGCCGCATGGCGGCTCCGGCCGTTCTTTTGAGTCCGGGGGGGGATCCCGTCCGCCATGCCCGCCTGCGCTTTAGCACCGCGCAGATCGTCTCGTGGGTCCTCTCATCCAGTTGGTAGTTCCGCAGCGCTATAGCGCACGCACGGGAATACACAGCTCGCAAGTCAGTGAGCCCGTTCGCGCGTCCAGCGCCGACACTGCCGAGAACCGCTCGAAGCACGGGCGCTCGTCGCATTGCAGACCGCTGGACGGCAGCCATTCGCGGGTCAGCCAGGTCCATGCCTGGGCGATGGTGGCAGGGGCGCCGCTGAATTGCGCCACGGCGTAACGTCCGCCCGGCAGGACGGAGATGCTGGCCTGGCCGCCGGGCTGGAAGGTTTCAGGTATCTCCACGCAGGCGTCGTAGCGGCACTTGTCCGGCGGCGTGATGCCGGGGGCGTCGTGCCCGATGCCGTAACACGTTTGCCCGGCCAGGCCGTTGGCGTGCATCCATGGCGCGACGGCTTCACGCCAGAAGGTGCCGATCGCCGGACCGTAGGGGCCGATGTGGCGTTGGTAGGCGACACGTGCCTCGGGTAGATCGATGACGCGGACTTCCATATTGCTCTCTCCATCTGTTTGGCAGGAGAGGCCATGGTCGATGAAAGCACCGCCATCCACCTGATCGGCATTGCGCAGGACCTGATCCGGATTGCTATGGCGGTCGGCCAGGCGCGCGCGCGCCGCCGCGACCTGCGTGGCCCGGTGTTCGGCTGCGCCGGCGCGCCAGGCAGAGGGCGTGCAGCCAAACTTGAGCTTGAAGGCGCGCGCGAATGCCTCGCCGGAGCCGAATCCGGTGGCCAGTGCGATTTCCAGCACCGAGGCGCCGGGTTTGCAAGCCAGCTGAAATGCGGCGGACTCGAGCCGGCGCCGGCGTGCGTAGTCGCCCAGCGTCTCGCCCATCCAGGCCGCGAACAAGCGGTGAAAATGGAAGCGGGAAAAGTTAGCGACGTCCGCCAGTTGGGCCAGGTCGAGCGGTGTGTCCAGATGCTGGTCGATATAGTCGAGCACGCGGTTCATGCGCCGCGTGTACTCCGCGCGATGGATGCGCAGCTGCGATGGGTCTGACTGCGGGCCTTCTGCTTGGTCGGTGGGTGCCATGGCTGCGGATTATGGCATGACGGCGACAAGCGCAAACCGTCCCGACCAACGGAAAACGCCCCGCGCTGGGCGGGGCGTTCAACCGTTCAACTACTCGACCAGTTCGCCTGGCCACGCGCGCTCATGCAAGCCAGCGCGGGCCCGGCAGCCGTGCTCAGGCAAGCGCGGGGTAGTCGATATAACCTTCTGCGCCCGAGTGGTAGTAAGTCTCCGGCTGCGGCGCGTTCAGCGGCGCGTCGATCTGCAGGCGGCGCGGCAGGTCCGGGTTGGCGATGAACAGCTGGCCAAAGGCCACCGCATCGGCTTCACCGGCTTGCAGCACGTGCTCGGCGGTTTCCTTGGTCATCTTCTCGTTGGCGATATAGGTGCCGCCAAATGCCTTCTTCAGCGCGGGGCCGAGGCGGGGCTCGCCCAGCGCTTCACGTGAGCAGATGAAGGCAATGCCGCGCTTGCCGAGTTCGCGCGCCACGTAGCCAAAGGTGGCCGGCAGGTCCGAGTCGCCCATGTCGTGCGCATCGGCGCGCGGTGCCAGGTGCACGCCCACGCGCGATGCGCCCCACACGTCGATGCAGGCGTCGGTCACTTCCAGCAGCAGGCGGGCGCGGTTTTCGAGCGAGCCGCCGTAGGCGTCGGTGCGCTTGTTGGTGCTGTCCTGCAGGAACTGGTCGAGCAGGTAGCCGTTGGCGCCGTGCACTTCCACGCCGTCGAAGCCGGCGGCCTTGGCGTTCTCGGCGCCGTGGCGGTAGGCCGCGACGATGCCGGGGATCTCATCGGTTTCCAGCGCGCGCGGCGTGACAAACGCGCGCTTGGGGCGCACCAGGCTGACATTGCCCGCGGCGGCAATGGCGCTGGGCGCCACCGGTAGTTCGCCGTCCAGGAAGACCGGATCGGAAATACGGCCCACGTGCCACAGCTGCAGGAAGATGCGGCCGCCGGCGGCGTGAACGGCATCGGTCACCACCTTCCAGCCGGCGACTTGCTCGTCGGACCAGATTCCCGGGGTGTCGGCATAGCCCACGCCTTGCGGGGTGACCGAGGTGGCTTCGCTGAGGATCAGGCCTGCGGAGGCGCGCTGCACGTAGTACTCGGCCATCAGGGCGTTGGGCACGCGGCCGCCGCCCACTGCGCGCGAGCGCGTCAGCGGCGCCATGATGACGCGGTTGGGGAGGTCGAGGTCGCCGATGCGGATGGGGTCGAAGAGAGAGGTCATGTCAGTTTGTCTGGGTGTCGAGGAGAGTGGCGCACCGTGGGTGCGTAAGTAGGCGCTCGCGCGCCGCCGGTATCAAAGATCGCTGTGCATGTGATCGAGAAAGGCCTGGATGGTCTGCTCGTCGCGCTTGAAAAAAATCCATTGGCCAACCCGCTTGGAAGTCACCAGCCCGGCGCGTTGCAACGTGGCGAGATGTGCCGACACGGTGGATTGCGACAATCCGGTGCGCGCGTCGATCAGGCCCGCGCAGACGCCCAGCTCGAGCGGATAGTCCTGCACGGCGAAATTCTCCTGCGGGGCTTTCAGCCAGGCGAGGATGCTGCGCCGTACGGGATTGGCCAGGGCCTTGTGGATGGCGTCGATGTCCATTGCGTGGGTTTGTCCGGTATCGGAGGCGCGGGCTGTTTCGCGTTTCGGCGAAACATATATCCGCTTCTCACAAAATTAATATCGTGACTATACGATATACGTCGCGGCTCTGCTGGAGAGGACTTTGCGCCACCTAATAGTGCCTACTTGACGTATGGTTATTTCTATCTGGTTGCTTAAAGAAACCAATGTGACTTAGACTCCGTTCAGTTTCTTTATAAAACCAAGTGGGTCCATGATGACGCCTAACCCAGCCACCGCCGCCACCCTGGCCACCGCACCGTTGGCGCAGACCTCGGACGCGCCGTCTGCCATGCCGTCGTCGCTGGTCTGGCTGTTCGCATTGGCGTGTGGGCTGAGCGTGGCCAACGTCTACTACGCGCAGCCCTTGCTGGATGCGATGGCGCGCGAGTTCGGCTTCGGCTATGGCTCGGTCGGCATCGTCGTCACGGCCACGCAGGCGGGTTGCGCGCTGGCGTTGCTGCTGCTGGTGCCGGTGGGCGACCTGGTGGACCGGCGCCGCCTGATCCTGCTGCAGTTGCTATTGCTCGCCGTCGCCCTGGCGCTTGTGGCGGCGGCTTCCACCCGCACGGCATTGCTGGCAGGCATGCTCGCGGTGGGCTTGCTGGGCACGGCGATGACCCAGGGGCTGATTGCGTTCGCGGCCACGCTCGCCGCGCCGGCCGAGCGCGGGCGCGTGGTGGGCGCCGCGCAGGGCGGCGTGGTGATCGGCTTGCTGATGGCGCGGGCCATGGCGGGCGCGCTGGCGGATCTTGCCGGCTGGCGCGCGGTGTACGTGGTCTCGGGCGTGCTGGCGTTGCTGATGATCGGGCTGCTGGCGCGCCGTTTGCCGCGGCAGGCCAGCGCGCCGGTGAAGATGCGCTACATCAGCCTGCTCGCGTCGATGTTCACGCTGCTGGCGCAGGAGCGCACGCTGCAGGTCCGCGGCGTGCTCGCCATGCTGATGTTCGCCGCGTTCAGCGTGTTCTGGACCGCGCTGGTGCTGCCGCTGAGCGCGCCGCCGTATTCCATGTCGCATACCGCTATCGGTGCCTTTGGGCTGGTTGGCGCCGTGGGCGCGCTGGCGGCTGCGCGCGCCGGGCGCCTCGCGGATCGCGGGCTGGGGCAGTGGACCACCGGCATCGCGCTGGTGCTGCTGGTGGCGTGCTGGGCGCCGCTGGCGTTTGCGCGGGAGTCGCTGTGGCTGCTGGTGGCGGGCATCATCGTGCTGGACCTGGCCGGGCAGGCCATCCATGTCACCAACCAGAGCATGGTGTTTCGGGTGCGGCCGGAAGCGCACGGCCGGCTGGTGGGCTGCTACATGTTGTTCTATGCGCTTGGCAGCGGTGCTGGGTCCATCGCCTCGACGCATGTCTATGCATGCGCAGGATGGTCCGGCGTTTGCATGCTGGGCGCGGCGATCAGCGCGGCCGCGCTGGTATTCTGGGGGGTGACCTTACGTCGGTAACACGGCGATAAAGCGGCGATAAAGCGGCGATAAAGCGGCGGGAACTTTCATTTTGCTTACGGGTTCAGGCTGGATATCGGGTGAATCCACGTCAACCAAATCCCGTCCGCCAGCGTAAGAGCGGTGTCACCCCTTGGGGTTCGAGACAGGCCAACCATGTCCTTGAACATTTCACGCCTGCTGTCACGCCTGATGTCGGTTTGCCTCCTGAGTGCGGCCGCAGGCCTGCTGGGTGCTTGCGCGCAAGGCGGCGGCGCGCCGGAGGGCACAACCGGTGCGGCCCTGAAGCCGGCCGACCTGCACTGGCTCAACACCGTTACCTTCGGCGCCAACCAGTCCAGCATCGAGCGCCTGCGCAAGCTGGGGCGCGAGCGCTATCTCGATGAGCAACTCAAGGCGCCCGGCACCGATACGGGCGAGCTTGCCACCACCATCGGGGCGCTGAGCATCGCCCAGCAAAGCGGTGAGCAAAGGCTGCGCGGCGTGCGCGCCGAGCAGCAGCGCATCAACACCCTTACCGACGAAGACGAAAAACAGAAGGCGCGCGACGCGCTCAACCGCAGCGGCAACGACGTGGTGCTCGACACCAGCCGCCGCCATCTGCTGCGCGCCCTCTACTCGCCCGCACAGCTGCGCGAGCAGATGACGTGGTTCTGGATGAACCACTTCAGCGTGTACTCCGGCAAGGGCTCGGTGCGCTGGGTGCTGGCCGACTACGAGGACAAGGCGGTGCGCCCGCAAGCGCTGGGCAAGTTCCGCGACCTGCTGATGGCGACCGTGACATCGCCCGCCATGCTGGAGTACCTGGACAACGCGCAGAGCGCGGTCAACCGCATCAACGAGAACTATGCGCGCGAGCTGATGGAGCTGCACACGCTGGGCGTGGCCGGCGGCCCGAGCGGCTCGCGCTATACGCAGCAGGATGTGCAGGAGCTGGCCCGCGTGCTGACCGGCCTGGGCATCAACGCCAGCGGCGAGCCGCCCAAGCTCGCGCCGCAAAAGCAGGCGTTTTACCGCGCGGGCGGGCTGTTCGAGTTCAACCCGAACCGGCACGACTTCGGGCCCAAGACCTTGCTTGGCCATCGTATCGAGCCGAGCGGTTTCCACGAGGTAGAGCAGGCCGTGGAGATTCTCAGCCGCGATCCGGCCACCGCGCGCTTCATCTCCTACAAGCTCGCCGCGCACTTCGTCGGCGATGCGCCGCCGCCGTCGCTCGTCAGTCGCATGGCAGGCACCTTCACGCAGACCGATGGCGATATCGCGGCGGTGCTGCGCACGCTGTTCCTGTCGCCTGAGCTGAACACCACGCTGGCCTCCGGCACGCGCAAGTTCAAGGACCCGATGCAGTTTGTGGCTTCGTCGCTGCGGCTGGCATATGACGGCCGCACGGTGGCCAACCTGCGCCCCGCCATCGGCTGGCTTAACCAGCTTGGCGAGCCGCTCTATGGCCGCATCACGCCGGACGGTTTCCCGGCAGCGGAGAGCGCATGGGCCAGTTCCGGGCAGATGGTCAAGCGCTTCGAGATCGCGCGCGCCATTGGCTCGGGGCAGGCCGGGCTGTTCTCCAAGGATGATGGCAAGCCGGCCGAGCGCACCGGCTTTCCTTTGCTGACCAACCGCGTGTTCTTCGACAGCATCGAATCCACGCTCGGCCCCGCCACGCGCACCGCGATGACGCAGGCAACGTCGCAGGCGGAGTGGAACACCATCTTGCTGTCGTCGCCCGAATGGATGCAGGACTGAGCAGTCCGCCCTGAACAAGGAGTACCCCATGCAACGACGTGACTGGCTAAAGGGCGCGGGGCTTGCCGGACTGGCGGCATTGGCGCCCGGCATCGTCTCGCGCGCCTACGCGCTGCCGCAGCAGGCCGATGCGCGTTTCCTGCTGGTGTTCCTGCGTGGTGGCTACGATGCCACCAACGTGCTGGTGCCCGCGGGCAGCGATTTCTACTACGCATCGCGCCCGACCATCGCCATTGCCAGGCCGGTGGCGCAGGGCGCTCCGGCCGATCCGCGCGCCGCGCTGTCGCTGGCGGCGGCCTTCGATGGCGGCGCGGGCAGGGGCATCGATGCGTGGGCGCTGCACCCCGCGCTCAAGGACAGCCTGCTGCCGCTGTGGCAGAAGCAGCAGCTTGCGTTCGTGCCGTTTGCCGGCACCGATGACCTCTCGCGCAGCCACTTCGAGACGCAGGACGGGGTCGAGGCCGGCTTGCCGCTCGCCGGCAACGGCAAGGGCAGCGCACGCATCGATGCCTCGCTGCGCGGCACCGGCTTTCTCAACCGGCTGGCCGAATCCATGGGCGGACGCGCCGCGCCCGTCGCCTTTACCGACGGCCTGCCGATGGTGCTGAGCGGCGCGCTCACCGTGCCCAATGTCTCGCTCAAGGGTACCGGACGCACGCCCTTCGACGAGCGCCAGACCCGCATGCTTGCGCAGATGTATCGCGGCACCCGCTTCGAGTCGCTGATCAACGAGGGCTTCGAGCTGCGCCAGACCGTGGCGCAGGAGGCCGAGGCCATGCAGCGCCGCAACACAATGATGGCCGCGAACCTGCCCGCGCAGGCCGAGCCTGACATGGCGGGCCGCATGCAGGAGATGCAGGCGGCCAACCGCCGCGCGCTCAGCGCCAAGGGCTTCGAGGTGGAAGCGCGCCGCATGGCGGGGCTGATGCGCGAGCGCTTCAATCTTGGCTTTATCGATGTCGGTGGCTGGGATACGCACGTGAACCAGGGCGGCGCACAGGGGCAGTTGGCCAACCTGCTCGATAACCTCGGGCGCGGCATCTCCGGATTCGCGGACGAGATTGGACCTGTGTGGAGCAAGACCACCGTGGTGGTGGTCTCCGAATTCGGCCGCACTTTCCGCGAGAACGGCACGCGCGGCACCGACCACGGCCATGGCACGGTGTACTGGGTGGCCGGCGGCGCCGTGCGTGGCGGGCGCATCGCCGGCGAGCAAGTGGCGGTGGAGCAGCGCACGCTGAACCAGAATCGCGACTGGCCGGTGCTCAATGAATACCGCGCGATGCTGGGCGGGATCTTCAAGCGCCTGTACGGGCTGGACGATGCGCGCCTGGCGCATGTGTTTCCCGATGCGCGGGCAGTGGATATCGGGCTGGTCTAGCTCGCGGTGATCGTGGCGGGTGTCAAGCGTCGGTCGCGTCCAACTCCGCCTGCAGCCTCTCCACCTCCCGCATCATCTGCGCCGAAAACGCCGGCCCTTCCCACGCCCGATAATTCTGCTCCGCATAGGCCAGCGCGTTCTTGTAATACAAGAACGCATTGAGCCGGTTGCGCACATAGTTGTTCTGCGTGCGCGTGACCTTGCCCGGGCTGCCCATCACGATGGAGTTGGGCGGAATCACGGTGCCTTCCTTGAGGAAAGCGTGTCCGGCAATGATGCAGTTATCGCCGATCACGCAGCCGTCCATGATTGTGGCGTTGATGCCGATCAGGCAGTTGTCGCCGATAGTGCAGCCGTGGATGGTGCAGTGGTGGGTGATCGAGCAGTGACTGCCGATGATGGTCGGCGTGCGATCGCCGATATGCAGCATCGCGAAGTCCTGGATATTGGTGTAGGCGCCGATCACGATTTCCCGGCTCTCGGCGCGCGCTGCCACATTGATCCAGATCGATGCGCCCTCGTGCACGGTGATCTTGCCGTAGAGGTAGGCCGATTCGTGCACGTAGGCGGTGGGGTGCAAGCTCACATCGGGGCCGATGAATGCCATCGCGGTCTCCTTGGGTTATTTTTGGAATGCGCAGATTGTACGTCGATGCGTTGATGCGCCGGGGTGCGTTCCATCTGCCGCGTCGATGCCTTCGCGACGGGTTCGTTTCCGCTTTTGTATTCGATCTTGTGCTGGTAGGTCTCATACCAGCATAAGTTGTCATCTTGTCGCGCCGGGACCGGCCCTTTAGGCTGTTCAGGGTCATCTCCCCGCAACAAGACAGAGCGAACGAAGAGGAACGCTTCCATGACCCCCAATAAAACTGCCGCCGCGGATCCCGCCGCCAAATTCGACCCCAACCGCGCTGGCGAGTACGAAAAGCAAAGCCGTATCGCGCTGGCTGGCTACGACGCCTGCCATGAACTGTCCGCCTGCATGCTGGCGGCAACGCTCGGCGCCGGGCGCGCGGCCGAGGTGCTGGTGGTCGGCGCCGGCGGCACGGCGCAGGAGATCGTCTGCGCGGCCAGGCTGGAGCCGGCGTGGCGCTTTACGGCGGTCGATCCGTCGGCGCCGATGCTGGACCTTGCCATGGCGCGCGTCGCCCAGGCCGGGCTGGCCGAGCGCACGCATGCCGTGGCGGGCGTGGTGGAGGACCTGCCCGCCACGCCGCGTTTCGACGCCGCCACGTTGATCGGCGTGCTGCATCACCTGCCGGGGGACGAAGCCAAGCGCGATATCTTGCGCGCCATCGCTGCCCGCCTGAAACCGGGCGCGCCGCTGATCCTCGCCGGCAATTACCGCGCCTATGCCAGCGAGCCGCTGCTGCTGGCTGCGTGGGGCGAGCGCTGGCGCATGCAAGGCGCCAGCGCCGACGAGGTCCAGGCCAAGCTGGGCAAGATCCTGCAAGGCGCGGACCCGCCGCACTCGGAGGCTGCCGTGCAGGCGCTGCTCGCCGAGGCGGGCTTTGCCGCGCCGCAACGCTTCTTCGGCAGCTTGTTCTGGGGCGCGTGGCTGGCGCGCAAGCAGGGCAGCTGAGCCTGGACGCTCGCGCTTGTCCGGGCTTGGCGCGCAAGCCAGCCGGTTCTATCCTACGCAGACGAGAGCCGCCATCAAGGAGCTTGCCGTGCCCGTCCGCTCTTTGTCCTTGCCCGCGCAGATCGCCATGGTGGCGCTGGCCGGCACCGCCATGCTGGCCTGGCCGGCGCGCGGCGCCGACAGCGACCAGGAAAACCGTGGCCACGATCCCTTCTTCCAGATCTCGTCGCGCATTGCCGATTGCCCGGAGCCGCTCGGGCCTCGCGTGGACGAAGCACAATGGCGGCGCGACGCCCATCACCGGATCGAGGACGGCAACCACTGCTATGTCGAGGGCCGCTGCCGTCTCGGCAATGCCTACCAGTACGAGACGGAGATCGTAGAAAGCACGCAGCGCCGCCTGCAGTCGCTGTCGATCACGCTGCCGGGCTGGCGGGAATCCACGCTGTGGCTCACCGTGCGGGGCCGCTGGCTGCTGGTACAGGGCTGCGTGGGGCGGGGTTTCCCCGGGCAGCCCTTCGTGGCCGCACTGCGCGAAGTCGCCGACGTGGAGATCGTGGTCGACCAGATCACGGCGGATCCGGCGCGCGGCGTGCCTTATCCCGTATTCGGTGGCCGTCCCGGCCCGGCGGCGCCCGTTCCGCCGCAATCCGGCCGAGGGCCGAATTAGGCATGTTCTTCTTGGGCTTAGATTCTTTGATGCTGGCGCCAATCCGGGTTGTGGGGCGTCATGCCAAGTGCTACCTTCTGGGCGTGCTGGCGGCCCGTCCGGGTTGAAACCCCGACCCATGGGGAAGCGCCAGCGGCAGGTTTTTTGCTCGGGACACGACATGACTGCTCACCCTCACGGGCCGAAGCCCGCCTTCAGGCGGGTGGGTGCGGTGCTGCTTCCATTGCTGCTATGCGGGCTGGCCGATGAAGCCCTGGCGCAGCAAGGCCCCACCGACAGCCCGGCGCAGGGCGTGCCCGGCACCATCTGCGACGCGCCCTGGTTCCAGTCCGGCGCGCGGGCACAGATGGAGGCCAGTGGCGACATGCCGATGTCAATCACCATGACCATCCGGAACCCGACGTTCACGGAAAATGGCTGCAGCGCCTGGCTGTCGATCCACTCGAAGTCGGCGCTGGCGGCCATGATGGGCCCGCCGGTGGTGATGGACCAGGTCCACAAGATGACGTTCGACCGCGGCGCGGCGGCCGGCTCTGTCGGCACCGTGAGCAGCCAGCGCGCCACCATCAATGCGCAGGCGCGCTACACGCGGCTGTTCGGGCAGGCATCATTCCAGGGCAAAGGCGTGCTCAGCTACGCGGGCCTTGCGATACGGGAGGGCGTGGTGCTGCCGGGCGAGACGCTCAGTTCCAGCCTGGATCTCGAGATCCACAGCCTGGCAACGGACGAAATGGTCACGACCATTCGCGCGCCATCGGCCTCGGTTTCGGTTGGCGAGCGCCGTGTCGGCCGTGCGCAATCCATCGAGACCATGCTGGGCCGCCGCGAATGCATGCCGATCACTTACGAAAAGCGCACCTCGCTGGGGCCTTTGATGATGGGCGATGACCTCATCCAGACCGAGCCCGCGATCATGAACGTCACCGACTGGTACTGTCCGACGGAAGCGTTCGTGCTGCGCACGGAGGTGCGGCAAAAAGGCAAGGTCGAGAGAATCGACACGACTGCCATTGGCATGGACGACGACGCGCAGTGAGGCAGGATGCTGAGCGCTGGCGGGAACACCAAGGAGCACCACGACATGAACAACGAGAACCAAGAGATCGATTTGCTGCCCTTGCTCCGGCAACTCGAAACCGAGCTGCACCGTCCCGCCGCGCGCGGCGACCGCCATCGGCTGGACGCGCTGCTGCACGACGACTTCCTGGAATTCGGCCGCTCCGGTGGCATCTACACCAAGGCCGACACGCTGGACGAGTTGCCCACCGAAGCCGCCTCGGGCACGATCTGGGCGCAGGATTTCTCGCTGCGCTCGCTTGCGCCGGGCGTGGCCATGCTGAACTACCGCTCTGCCTGCCAGCAGCCCGACAGCCGGCTGGAGCGGTACACCCTGCGCACCTCGATCTGGACGCTGACTGACAAGGGTTGGCAGATGTCGTTTCACCAGGGCACGCCGACGGACCCTTTTTCTGCTTGACGCGGTTCAAGCCGGCTGAATTCCGCACTTTGATGTAAAGCGTCATGGCCACGACTGCCTGGTAAGGGCCGGTAAGGGCCGGTTCGGCAAGGAAAAATAGCTTGCAATTGAATCGCTCGCTATGTATATTTCAGCCCATGGACACGAAACGCACCTCCCGGACCAAGCAGGCCGTACATGACGCCACGGCAAATGCCGCGTCGGCGTTGCTTCTGGACCAGCAGTTCTGCTTTTCCGTGTACGCCACGTCGCTTGCGCTGAACAAGCTGTACCGCAAGTTGCTGGCACCGCTGGGCCTGACATATCCGCAGTATCTGGTGATGATGGTGCTGTGGGAAGCCGATGGCCTGACCGTGTCGGAAATCGGCGGCCGCCTGCATCTGGATTCGGCCACGCTGACCCCGCTGCTCAAGCGCATGGAAGCGCAGCAACTGCTGCGGCGTGAACGTGCCATTGCCGACGAGCGGCAGGTCATTGTCACGCTGACCGCCGAAGGCCATGCGCTCAAGGAGCCGGCGGAGGCGGTGCCCCGCGCGGTGCTGTGTGCCTCGGGCTGCAGCGTCGATCAGGTGGTGGCCGTGAAGGCGGAGCTGGACCAGTTGCGCGAGCGGTTTGCCGTAGCGGCCGGCGGGTAAGGATCAAGGCGCCGGCGCGATGGGAGCGGCGGCTGATGACGGGCTGAACAACTTGACAGCCCGTTTTGATTGTCTAATATATAGCGTGCTATTTAATAGCTAGCTATTAAATATGGAAAGCGAACAGGCTTTCTCCAACCCAAGGCTCGATGAGCCAGTTTTATCAACTAGCCAGGAGTGTCATCATGTCGATCGAAAAAGTCCTCTACCGTGCTTCCGCCACCGCAACCGGAGGCCGTGACGGCCGCGCCGTGTCGTCCGATGGCGCCCTGGATATCAAGCTGGCCACCCCGCGCGAGCTGGGTGGCGCGGGCGGCGCCGGCACCAACCCGGAGCAGCTGTTCGCAGCAGGCTACTCGGCTTGCTTTCTGGGCGCGCTGAAGTTCGTGGCGGCGCGTGACAAGGTGGCACTGCCTGCCGACACCGCCATCACCGGCCAGGTCGGCATCGGCGCTATTCCCACCGGGTTTGGCATCGAGGTGGATCTGAACATCGCGCTGCCCGGCCTGGACCGCGCCGTCGCGCAAGACCTGGTCGACAAGGCGCACGTGGTCTGCCCGTACTCGAATGCCACGCGTGGCAATATCGACGTGCGCCTGACGCTGATCTAAGCACGCATCTCCATCCCTGCGTCCCCGGGGCCGGCCCCGCGCAATGCTCTAAAATGAGCCCCCTTGCGCGGGGCCGTCTGCTTTGTCTCGCGTGCGGCATCAAGCGCCAAACGGCGAAGCAACAAGACAGCCCCCGGAGACACAGTGCGCTACGAGCTCACCGACCTGCGCCTGTTCCAGGCGATTGCAGAAGCGCAGAGCCTGTCCAGTGGCGCTTCTGCCAGCCACATCACGGCATCCGCCGCCAGCTACCGCCTCAAGAATCTCGAGCACGCGATGGGCACGGCCTTGTTCGTGCGCAGCGCGCGCGGCATGGAACTCACCCCTGCCGGCGAGACCTTGCTGGTGCACGTGCGCGAACTGCTGCGCGGCGTGGAGCGCATGCATGGCGAGGTCGGGCGCTTTTCCGCCGGACTCAAGGGCCATATCCGGCTGCTGGCCAACAGCAGCTCGCTCAACGGTTTTATCATCCCCAGCGTGAGCCGCTTCCTGGCCGCCAACCCGGACGTCAACATCGACCTGGAAGAGCGCGCCAGCCAGGCGATTCCGTGCGCCGTGGCTGCGCAAGAGGCCGATATCGGCATTCTGGCTGGCGATATCGATGCCAGCGACGTCCGTGCCGTGCGTTACGCGGTGGACGAACTGATCCTGGCGGTGCCCAACGGCCACCCGCTGGCGCGCCAGGCCGAACTGCGCTTCGGTGCCGCGCTGGATTTCGATTTCGTGTGCATGAGCCGCGGCAGCAGCAACTTTCTCTTCCTGCGCGACATGGCGCAGCGCGCCGGAAAAAGCCCCAACGTGCGGCTGCACGCCCATAGCTTCGAGGCCGCGTTGTCACTGGTCGAAGCCGGCGTGGGCGTGGCGCTGGTACCGCGCAGCGTGGCCGCGGCGGCCCTGCGCGAAGCCCGGATAGCTGGCGTGCGGCTGGCGGAAACCTGGGCCCGCCGCGAGCTGAACCTGATCGTGCGCGCCGAAGGCAAGCTGCCGTCCTTCACGGCGGCGTTCGTGCAATTCCTGCTCAATGATCCGCGTGTTGCCGCCACGCGGGAGGATGGCGCCCCGGTCGCGTAGTTGCCGGCGTCACCACTGAACATGAAAAAAGCGACTGAATGCACGATGAATATATCATTTTTAGAATAGATTCATCGTCGCTACACTTTCCTCGTGTACCCAAATCTGACAAGGGTAGGCACAAGGAAAAACGATGAACAAGAAGCAAACGCTCGCCGCCGCTCTGGCACTCTCCCTCCTCGGCATCGCCGCCGCCAGTCCCTCCGCCTGGAGCGCCACCGCGCCCACGCCGGCCACGAAAGCCGCCCGTGTCGCCGCCCTGTTCGGCAGTCCCGCCGACGTGAGCACGACGACCCGCACGGTCACGCTGGCCCCGGGCATGAACTACGTGAACGTGGCATCCGGCGAAACGGTGGCCTTTCGCGCTGGCGACAAGACCGTCGGCTGGACGTTCCTGGAGGCCATCGGCGGGACCTCGGTCGATATGAGGACCATCTTCCCGGAGGTGGCGCAGGCCAAGGGGATACGGGTGTACATCGCGCCGAGCCAGTTGTTTACCGGAGGCTGAACTGAGATGGCGTACAGCGAGCACGCCAACCCCCACATCTTCAAGCGGCCCTCAGGCCTGGTGGGCAATATACCCGCGCCGATGCTGGTGCGGCTGGTGACGCAGGGCGCGTGCCAGCGTGCCCGGGCCCCGGTTGCCTTACGGTGAAAGGCGGAGGACACTAGCGTACTTTGCCGGTGCCAGCCGGGCGACTGCGCCCAGCGCCGCTTCGCTGTCAGCCAGGTCGCCGATGATGCTGCCAAGAATCACCCGTCTGCTCGCGCGCGTCCATCCGGTGCTGCGGCGTGTGCTGCGCCCGGTGCTGGATCCGGCGCGCCGCTACCGCCATGCCAAGGTGATTCATGCCGCCAGGGTAGCGCTTGGCCTGCTGACGTCCATTGCGCTGACCACGGGCATCCACCTGCCTCATGGCGAATGGGCGTCAATCACGCTGCTGGTGGTCATCGGCGGCCTGCAGCACCACGGCAATATCCGCAAGAAGGCGGCCGAGCGTGCGCTCGGCACGCTGATCGGCGCGGGCGCGGGGCTGGTGATCATCCTGCAGCAATCGTATTTGCACGCGCCCTTGCTCAGCTACGCGCTGATCGTGATCGCTTGCGCCATCTGTGCGTATCACGCGATCGGCAAGGGTGGCTACGTGGCGCTGCTCTCTGCCATTACCATCTTTATCGTCGCCGGCCATGGCGAGAACGCCATTGCGGACGGCCTCTGGCGCGCGGCGGATGTGCTGATCGGCATCGCGATCGCGCTGCTGTTCTCCTTCGCGCTGCCCCTGCACGCCACCTATACGTGGCGCTACAAGCTAGCCGAGGCCCTGCGCAGTTGCGCCAGGATGCACACGGCCATCGTCAACGACGCGGGCTTCGACCGGGCCGTGCTGCAGCGGGCCATGGTGCTGCAAGGCAGCTTGCTGGTACAACTGCGATCGCTGATGCCGTCGGTGGCCAAGGAGATCAATGTATCGATGGAGCAGCTCGAAGCCATCCAGCATGGCATGCGCGTGTGCATCAGCTTGCTGGAAGTGCTCGCGGCCACGCGCCCGCGCGTTGACGACGAAGAAGACAAGGCATTCGTGCGCGACCATCTTGCCGAAGAAAACCGCCGCGTCTGCGCCATGCTGATCGGCATGGCGCGTGCGCTGACCCATGGCGTGGTGACGCGCCTGGCCCCGCGCGGTAGTTGTTCGCTCGCGCAAGTCGCGGGCACCGCCGCGCCGCAATGGGCTGGCTATATCTCGCTGACGCTGCGCTTGTCCGACGAGTTCGACGACCTCAGGCAGCGTCTGGCGGCCATCGCGGATCGCTGGAACATTTAAGCCCGCTTTGGTGTTCAACGGTTGCCTCGAGGCGAGGGATGAAGTTTGCCCGGGCGCTGGCCTCGTGGATTGCCTGCAAGGAGGAAGCGGGCTGTCAGGATTGGCCTTCGGCCGCACCCGCGCCACGCGGGTACCACAGCAGCCGGCGCAGCATCCAGGCCCCGGCCAGCCCCAATGGTACGGCTAACGCCCACACGCCGAGCGGCGCTTCCAGCGCCGTGCTTTCCGGCGCCATCGCGGCTGAGATCATGACGCCGGTGTTCAGGCCCGCATGCAGGACGATGCCAGGCCAGAGCGAACGTGTGCGGCAATAGAGCGCCGCCGCGAACAGCCCGATGGCGAACGCAATCACGAACTGGTAGATGTTCAGGTGCGCCACGCCGAAGACGAAGGCCGAATACACGGTGGCATCGGCACGCGCGTACCGACGGAGCATGCCGCGCAGCAGGATGCCGCGGAAGAACATCTCCTCCACGAACGGCGCGATCACGCACACCAGCACCCAGATGCCAATGCCCCCGCTGGTCATCTCCGTGATCATGCGCGCATCATCGGCGGAAAACGGGAACAGCGCCTCTATGCCGACCATGGCCAGTCCGTCCAGCAGCAGGATCAGCGGCACCATCAGCAGGATCGGCGGGCCCAGCACGCCCAGCGTGGCCGCCACGCTGGCCCGGCCCTCGTGGAACAGCTTGCGATAGCTCAACCCGCTGGCATGCAGCAAGGTGCTGAACACCAGCCCGTAGCAGACCACGCGAATGAGACTGGCAGCGGCCATTGGCTGCATGCCGTTGCGCAGCAAGGCCGGGCGCAGCAACATGGTCAGTATCACCTCGACAAACCAGGCCACGAAGGTGAGCGCGAGCGCCCACTGGAAGGTAATCGGTTGGGTCTGGTCTGGCCGGTTGGAATTCATGGATCGCGAGATCTTTCGGGGCGAAGGGCTTGTTGTAGACGGCCGTCTCCATTAACGGCAGCGGTATCGCGATTCTGTAGAGTCGGCCGCTCGAAAATGACGTGAAAGGCAGGCGCAATAGCCGGACCAGCACGCCACGGGGCGTGCATTGTGGCTTTTCGCCCTCGCACCTGCCAGGTGCTAACAATTGATTACAACCGAGGGAGGCCCGTCGCACTATGCTCCCCGAGCCACAAAAGACGGCGGCCGCCAATACAGCGGCATGCCGTACAACATGAAATGCAGGAAAATCGCATGAACAAGATCTACTCGTTTGCCCTGATGGCGATCGCCACGCTGGCGGCGACCTCGGGAGCCGCCCAGGCGCAGCATGTTGTCGGGGGGATGGGCGAGGAAGTCAGGCTCGGCGTTTTCGGTGGCCGCGCCGACAATTACCTGGGCGGCCGCAGCCTGCCCGACAGCCATGGGCTCACTGCAGCAGGCCGGGACAGGAACCGCACGCGAGCCGTCAACCGGCAAGCAGTGCGCGCCAGTGGCCCACGCGGAAGGACGCCTTCACTTCCCGGCAGAAATTTGCCCTAGGCGTCAGAGCCCCCCTCTTTTCGCCGCTCTGGAGCCCGAGTGCATACCTTAGTGGGCGAGCCGGGAATGACTTCGCAAGCATTCCGCCAGGCGCGCCAGGGTACTGTCGCTTCAACGATGCAAATTGCCGTCTGTCACCGATCCTGGAAGTGACGCTGACGAATCCTGTTGCCGCCCCCACAACTCGGCTAGTTTCCGCACGGTTGCCAAGAGTCGCTTACCAGCGATTCGCCGCTACCTGTACGCGACATCAATGCATGGGCAATCGGCCACTCCGAGGATGCAGTCGCCCTGCCTCACGGGCGCCGCCCCCGCATGCGGAAAATGACAAATGGCAAATGACAGCCGGAGGGAAGTGTTGCAGGGGCAGATGCGCCTTTATTAATTGACCGTCTGGTCGGTTTATTTTAGGATGTGCCGGCGCCATAAAGAACAAAGACCCCGGAGACATCATGACCCTGCGCCCCCGCCTTGCCCGCATTGCGTCGACTGCCGTCATCCTCGCCCTCGGCGGCATCGCGGATATTCCCATTGGTCTTGCGACGGCGCATGCGGCCTCGTCCCGTGCCGCGCAGCAGGTCGTGATCAAGCGTGACGAGTATGGCGTGCCCCATATCTACGCGGACACCGCCTACAAGCTCTTCTATGGCTATGCCTATGCCGTCGCGCAAGACCGGCTGTTCCAGATGGAGATGGCTAAGCGCAGCACGCAAGGAACGGTGGCCGAGGTGCTGGGCGATAAGTTCGTCAAGTTCGACCTGGCAACGCGCGGCAACTACTGGCCCGCGGCGATCGAGCAACAAATCGCGGCCTTGCCGAAGAGGGAGCGCGACATCCTCGATGGCTATGCCGCCGGGATGAATGCGTGGATCGCGCAGGTCCGTGCGCGGCCTGACACCTTGATGCCAAAGCAGTTCAACGATGCGGGCTTCAAGCCGTCAGACTGGAGCGCATTCGACGTGGCGATGGTGTTCGTCGGTACCATGGCGAACCGCTTCTCCGACAGCACCAGCGAGGTGGACAACCTGGCGTTGTTTAGCGCCCTGAAAGACCGGTATGGTGAAGCGCGTGGCATGGATCTGTTCACGCAGTTGAAGTGGCTCGTCAATCCAAAGGCGGTCACCACCATCGCGGCCGGCGAGCGTACTTACCCGATACGGCTTGGCGCCCCGGCAGGCACCGGCGAACTTGCCTACGCATTGCCACGCTACGACGGCCCGCCGCCGATGGCGGAGCGGCCCGCGCGCGGCGACGACGGCATGCTGCTCGCGCTCGACACGCAGGCCAACCGCGACACCGTGTTCGCCCAGTATGCGCAGAGCGGCGCCAACGGCCCTGCCGGCTTCCCGACCACCAGCAATATGTGGGTGATCGGCAAGCAGCGTGCGCGCGGCGCCAAGGCGATCATGCTCAATGGGCCACAGTTTGGCTGGTTCAACCCGGGTTACACCTACGGTATCGGCCTGCATGGCGCGGGCTTCGATATCGTGGGCAATACGCCGTTTGCCTACCCTTGCATCCTGTTTGGCCACAACGGCAAGATCTCATGGGGATCGACTGCCGGCTTTGGCGATGACATCGACATGTTTGCCGAGCGCGTCGACCCCGCTCGGCCTGACTTCTACTGGCACAACGGCAAGTGGGTGCAGATGCAAAAGCGCGCCGAGATCATCCACGTCAAGGATGGCGCGCCCGTGACACTCGACGTCTACCGTACCGTGCACGGCATCGTCATGCAGCGGGACGACGCCACGCACACTGCCTATGCCAAGTCACGTGCCTGGAGCGGAAAGGAAGTGCAGTCGCTCCTGGCGTGGACCCATCAGGCGCAGGCGCATGACTGGAAGAGTTGGACAGCCCAGGCCGCACGACAGGCCCTGACCATCAATTGGTACTACGCGGACCGCCAGGGCAATATCGGATACGCACACACCGGCGCCTATCCGCATCGTCGGACGGGCCACGACCCGCGCCTGCCCGTGCCCGGTACCGGGGAATGGGACTGGCGCGGCGTGCTGCCGTTCTCCACCAACCCGCAGGTCTACAACCCGCGCTCCGGCTATATCGCCAACTGGAACAACTCGCCTGAGCAGGGCTACCCGGCCTCGGATCTGTTTGCCTTCCTGTGGGGCGCGGCGGACCGCAATGTCGAAATCCAGCAGCGCATCGAGGCGCACGCGACGCTCGACAGCGACGATGCCTGGCAGATCCTGAAGGACACCAGCCGCTCGGACCTGAACGTGCGGCACTTCCTGCCGTTCATCCGCAATGCCGCGGCGGCGCTGCCTGCCGATGATCCGCGCCGCCGCCTTGCCGATACGCTGGCGGGCTGGAACGGCATCAACGACGACCCGCGCGACACCGGAAAGTACGCCCAGCCCGGCTCGGCCATCATGAACGCCTGGCTCACGTCGATGCTGGCAAGGACCGTCGTCAAGGCGGTTCCCGCGCCGTTCGACAAGTGGTACATGGCCAGTGGCTACGAGACGACGCAGGATGGGCCCACCGGCTCGCTGAACCTCAGCACGGGCAGCAAGGTTCTTTACGAGGCGTTGCTGGGATCTCGCTCGGCCATTCCCCAGCGCGTGGACCTGTTTGGCGGCGCTGCGCCAGACGATGTCATTCGCGCCGCACTGGGCGACACCTGGGCATCGCTGTCGGCCAAGTACGGGGACGATATCGCCCGCTGGCAACCGCCAGCCGTGATGCTCACCTTCCGCGCGAACAACTTCTTCGGCATTCCGCAGGCGGATGCGGCCGAAGCCATTCGCGTGCCGGAGTACCAGAACCGCGGGACGGAGAATGACCTGATCGTGTTCGGCAGTGCCGCCGCTGCCGGCAAGACGCAGGCATGGGATGTAGTGGCGCCGGGGCAGAGCGGGTTCGTCGCGCCGGATGGCACCCGCTCACCGCACTACAGCGACCAGCTCGCCCTCTATACGGGCTTTGGCCGCAAGCCGCTGCGCCTGGAGGCGGGCGAGGTCGCGCGCCATACGCGCAGCGAGGAAAGGGTCACGGTAGCACCGCGATAGTTCGTGGCTGGCGGCCGGCGCCGGACCCGGTGGCGATGCGATCGATCTGGCCTCGTCATGCCGATGCGCTCGCCACCCGCCAGGATTCAGGGATGGCCGCCGTGTCCCTTCGCCAGCGGCAACATCGGCTGCGCGCCGCTGGCCGGCCCGAGCTGAACTGCCAGTTCAGGTAATCCACCACGGCGATTTCGCTGGTTTTGAAGCGCTTGCTCGGGTCGGTGAAGAAGGCACTGTTCAAGCATCCATTGGGGGTTGCAGGCCCGTCGCTGCCAACCTGGCCGGTACAAACGGGAACATTGTTCTCCTTCATGTACCAAGCCTCGACCGCGTAAAGACCATCGCGGTCACGCCGCGCGAATCTCGCCTGCTCAGCGAGGTCTGGGGCCCTTCGCATCAGGGCGATGCGCATTATCTGCGCGTCGCCATCGTCAGCCTGCGCAAGAAGTTGAGTCACGCCGGCGGGCAGCCACACATCATCCGCACCGTGCCAAAACTTGGGTATGTGCTTGATCAAGACAAGAGGCAATAATGACATGGGAACCCTCACTGTCGGTCATGCGCCCGGTGGCGAACAGACCGGCGATGCCGACACAGCCCCGACTGCAGGAAAAACGGCTCAGAACCGATGCCGCATGCCCACAATCGCCCCCACCTGGCTCTGCCCGGCGCCGACTTGTTCCGTGGTACTCACCAGCGTTGTCGCATTGGCATTCAGCGACGGCCCGAACCCGGACAATCCCATCGCAGACCCATCGCGGTTCTTCGCGTAAGCGAGGATCGTGTAGAGATCGGTACGCTTGGACAGTGCGTAGGTGCCGGATAACACAAAGCTCAGCGGATCGGCCGACGTGTTGCGCACGTCGGTGTAGTACGCAGCGCCGGTCAGCGAAATGGCTGGCGTGGCCCGGTACTGCACGCCGGCCCAGTAGAGGTTGGTGCGCAGGGAACTGGTGGTGAAGTCGCCACGGTAGTAGCGGTAGCCCGCCAGCACCTTGACCGACGAGAAGGCATAGGCCGCGGCCACGGCGGCGCGGCGCTCGCGGTTGTCCTGCAGCGTGACCGTGCTGCCGCGGACTTCGTCGTAGGCCACGCGCGCGGACAGGGGGCCGCTGGCGTAGCCCACGCTGGCGCTCCATTCCCGTCCCGCCTTGGATGCGCCGGCGATTTCGCCGCCGGCGGTGCTGTCGTAGCCGGTGCTGTAGAGCAGGCCGTAGTAGATGCCGCCAGTGGTGCCGGTGAACTTGATGGCGTTGTCCGCGCGGCCGGACATCCACTTGTCGTGCATCAGCAGGGAGTAGCGGGTCGAGATGACCATGGGGTCGAACGCCGACGAGAGATCGTACAGCAGCGTCTGTTGGCGGCCGAGGGTCAGCGTGCCGTACTGGGCCTGCAGGCCGGCGAAGGCCTGGCGGCCGAACAGGCGGCCACCCTGGTTGACCTTGCCGGTGTCGAGGTCGAAGCCGTTCTCCAGTACGAATACGCCCTTGAGGCCGTTGCCCAGGTCTTCCGTGCCACGCAGGCCGAAGCGCGAGGTAGAGAGGTTGCCGGTGGACATGCGCACCGTGGAGTCACTGCCGCCGGTGGCGTTGGGCACGTGGCTCAGGTATTCGATGCCGGCATCGACCACGCCGTAAAGCGTGATACTGCCTTGCGCCATTGCGGCGCCGGGAATGAGCGGCAACAGCGCCAGCCATGCACGAGATTTCATTGCGTTGATTTCCTTATGATTTGCGACGCCCCAAGGGCTCGGGCATCGCAGCGGCGTCAATGTAGCCTCATAAGGACAATGCAAAAAAGGGAGTTCCCGGAACAAACTGTTCCTGCCGGCGAACAGTCCGTCCTGGCTCCCTTGGCCCCTTTTTCCCGCTTACCGCTTACCGCTTGCGCTGCAAGAACTCATTCATGTACCGCTGCGGCTCCCCGGTCTCGAAGGCACTGCCAAACTCCGCCACGCTGTTGTTGATGGACACATCCAGCGGCGCCTCTTCCCACTCGCGCAACAGCCGCTTTTGCTGGCGCACCACGGCAGGGCCGAAGCCGGCCAGCAGCGTGGCGAGGCGTTCGATCTCGGCGTCCAGTTCGGCTAGCGGCACCACCTTGCTCACCAGGCCCCAGGCCAGCGCTTCGCGCGCGTCGGAGATCTCGCCGGTCAGCAGCATCCACGCGGCGCGGGCGTTGCCGATCAGGCGGGGCATCAGCGCGGCGTGGATGACCGACGGAATGCCGACCTTGACCTCGGGCATGCCGACGTGGGTGTTGTCCGCGGCGACGCGGATGTCGCAGGCCAGCGCGAGTTCCAGGCCGCCGCCCAGGCACCAGCCGGGCATGCGCGCGATCACCGGCACGGGGAAGTGGCGCAGCGCATCGCACAGGCCACGCAGGCCACTGATGAAGCGCTGCGCGCTGTCACGGGTCAGGGCGGCCATCTCCTTGATGTCGGCGCCGCCGATAAAGCCCTTTTCTCCGGCGCCTTGCACGATCAGCACGCGGATCTCGTCCCGGGCCGCGAGCTCGGCCACGGCCTGGGTCAGTGCGGCGATGACCGGCGTGCTCAGGATATTGAGCGAGCCGGCCTCGCGGATGGTGAGGGTGGCGATGCCGAGCGCATTGATCTCGATGCCGGCGTATTGCTTGTTATCTGCTTGGCTCATGGCGTGGTCTCACTGCAGTTTTGTGAAATGGATATCTTCGACGACCTTCTTCCAGTGCGCGTTCTGGCCGCGGATCAGCTCGGCGAATGCCTTGCGCGTCATCGGTGCTGGAATGGCGCCTTGTTTCTCGATGGCGGTGACGACTTCGGGATCGGCCAGCACTTGCCGCACTGCGTCGTTGAGCTTGTCCAGGATAGCCGCCGGCGTGCCGGCGGGCGCGCCCAGGCCGAACCAGGAGGGATTGTTCATGGCCGGCAGGCCAGCCTCGGCATAGGTTGGCAYATTGGGCAGTACTTTGAGCCGCTGCCTGGCCGCCACCGCCAGCGGGCGCAGGCGGTTGCCCTGGATCAGGCTGGAGGAGGAGGGGATGTTGTCGAACACCACCTGGATCTGGCCCGCCACCGCATCGTTGAGCGCGGGACCCAGGCCCTTGTAGGGCACGTGGAGCATCCTGGTGCCAGTCTCGTTCATGAACAGCTCGCCGTTCATATGGCTCAGGCCGCCATTGCCCGAAGATCCGAACGAGTACTTGCCCGGGTTGGCCTTGAGCAGCTTGATGAAGGCGGGCAGGTCGCTGGCCGGGAAGGCGGGGTTGACCACCAGCACGTTGGGCACGTCGGCGAGGTTGCTGATGGGTTCGAAATCCCTGACGGGGTCGTAGGCTGTCTTGGCGTACACGTTTGGGTTGACCGCGTGCGAGCTTTCCACTTCCATGACCAGCGTGTAGCCGTCCGCGGGCTGCTTGGCCGCATAGGCGCTGCCCACGGCGCCGCCCGCGCCAGGGCGGTTTTCCACCACGACGGGCTGCTTGAGCACGGCGCCGAGCCGGGTGCCGACGATGCGCGCGATGATGTCGGTGGTGCCGCCGGCCGCGTAGGGCACGATCAGCTTGATGGGCTTGTCGGGGTAGGCCGAGGCGTGCGCGCCGCTGGCAAGGCTCAGGCCAGCGAGCAGGGTGGTGGCGATGATGCGATTGTTCAAGCGATGTCTCCGGATGGGTTCTCTTTAGGTGTCGGCGCGCAGGTACTAGCTGTCATTACGCCGGCCGTGCTCATCGAGCAGCGGCGGCGGCGCCAGTGCTCGCGTGCCGCTGCCGGCCAGCATGGGGTTGCGGATCATCGGCACGCGGCCAAGCACGGGGTGCTCGGCTTGCTGCACCAGTTGGCGGTGCGCGACCTGCGGATGCGCAAACACTTCTGCCATGGAGTGGATCGGGCCCCATGGCACGCCGGCCGCGTCGAAGGCTTGCGTCCAGCTCTGCCGGTCGCGGGTGGGGAACACGTCGGTGAGCAGCTTGCGCAGCGACGGCAGGTTGGCGATGCGTCCGGAGTTGCTGGCGTAGCGTGGGTCCGTTGCCAGCGCACCGAGGCTGGCCACTTCGCAGAAGCGCGCGAACTGCGCGTCGTTGCCGATGGCAAGGATCAGGTGGCCATCCGCGCAACGGAAGACTTCGTACGGCGCGCAGTTGGGATGCGCATTGCCGCTGCGTTGCGGCGCCTTGCCGGACACCAGGTAGTTGGAGGCCTGGTTGGCATTGAGCGCGACTGCCACGTCGAGCAGGGCGATATCCAGGTATGCGCCTTCGCCGGTGGCGTGACGGCGCAGCAATGCCGCCAGCACCGCCGAGGTGGCATACATGCCGGTGGTCAGATCCACCACCGCCACGCCCGTGCGCAGCGGGCCGGCGCCAGGCTCGCCGTCGGGGTGCCCGGTGTAGCTCATCAGCCCGCCCATGCCCTGGAACACATAGTCGTAGCCGGGCTTGTCGGCCATCGGGCCGCTCTGGCCAAAGCCGGTGATCGACAGGTAGACCAGCCGCGGGTTGAGCGCCTTGAGCGATTCATAGTCCAGGCCGTAGCGGCGCAGCGTCCCAACCTTGTAGTTCTCCACCAGCACATCGGCCTGCAGCGCGAGTTTCCGGATCTGCGTGGCGCCTTCTGGGGTGGCGTAGTCGATGGCCACGGATTGCTTGCCGCGGTTGCAGCAGATGAAGTAGGCGGAGAGGCCAGCCTTGCCATCACCGCCCGCGCTGCCTTCGGGCGGGTGCAAGTAGGGCGGGCCCCAGCCGCGCGTATCGTCGCCATGACCGGGGCGTTCCACCTTTGTGACTTCGGCGCCCAGGTCGGCCAGGTTCTGCGTGCACCATGGGCCGGCCAGTATCCGGGACAAATCCAGCACCTTGATGCCGGCCAGGGCCTGATGAAGCATGGGGTCTCCGCAAGACAATTCGTTATGGTGCGGGCGAGTGTATCGGCGGCCCCCGGGGCGGGCCAGTTCATAGTTTTCAAGGAAGCGTTCGCCGAATTCGAACGGCCTGGTGAAGCCATGGTGAGGGCCGGGGCGGCCTGAAGTGAATTTCGGAGCGCTCGGCTGCAAACGGTGGCGCATTCCCCTCCTAGCGGCGTGCGGTACGCGCTACACTTGAGCTACCGCGCCCGCGATCGAGAGGTGGATCGGGCAGAAGCATCCGGATCCCGGCGCGGCCAGTTTCCTGCTTCACCTACCCCCAGCGAGGAGATGCATCATGTCGACACCGTCCAATCCGTTCACCGATTTCAGCAAGTTGCTCGAGCAGTACAAGCTCCCCGGGGTCGATATGACCTCGGTAATCGAAGCGCGGCGCAAGGATATCGAAGCCATCACGGAGGCCAACAAGGTGGCCTACGAAGGCATGCAGGCACTGGTGCAGAAGCAAACGGAGATCCTGAGCAAGACCATGCAGGAGATCCAGTCGGCGGCGCAAAAGATGACTACCGGCGGCAACCCGGCCGAGGCCATGGCCAAGCAGGGCGAGTTCGTTCAGCAGGGCCTGCAGAAGGCGTTCAACAATATGCGTGAACTGGCGGAAATGGCGCAGAAATCGCAGGCCGAGGCGCTGGCCGTGATTACCAAGCGCGCGGAGCAGAATATCGAAGAGGCGAAAAACCTGATGAAGCCGAAGGGCAAGTAAGCGCGAGCAAGCGCAAGTCCGCGCAAGCGACAAGCCTGTTGCGCACAGCCTCGTCAAGCCCGGATCGCTCCAGATCCTGGCTTGGCGGGCCGCGCCACGGCGTCATGCCAGCGCGTCCATCGCAGTGCATGGATTGCACTGCTGTGAAAGGGATCCATCATGATCGCCATCACGAACGCCAGCCCGCTGATCTCGCTGATCGCGGGCATCCTGATCCTGATCATGCCGYGGTTGCTGAACTACATCGTGGCAATCTACCTGATCATCATCGGCTTGCTAGGGCTGTTTGGCGGGCACCTGCACTAAGAGGCCGTTTCAAAAAGATGCTGGCGTCGTTGCGCGGCCTGCCGTACCACTTGTACTGTCTGCGGCCACGCGCCTAGCCAGAACCGCTTCGCTTTATTTTGAGACAGCCTCTAGGGCGCCCGGCGTAGCCGAAGGCAATGCGCGAATCTCCCGCGCAGCACGGGAAGGCCGCGCTGCGCAGGCGTGCTTCACTTCAAGATGCCTTGACAGCGCGGCGTGCGCTTTGCTGGACTGCGCCAGTCGCGGCCGCGGTCGATGCTTCGATGTTGGACTTCACCGTTTCAGCCGCTTGCTTCGAAGCCTTCTGCACCGATTCGTAGGTGTTGTTGGCGGCGGCAACCGTCTGCTGCAGCAGGGCGGTGATCGCCTCCGATCCGGCCGGCGCATTCTTCACGAACGTATCGACGAAGGTCTGCACGCTACGGCTGTGCTGTTCGTATTGCGCCTCCACCGTCTTGGTGAGCTCGGCCTGCGTGGCCGAGGCAATCTCGTACACATGGCGGGCATACGCAAGCGCCTTGTCGGCTGCCGGCTGCGCGAACTTACCCTGTGCGCTGAAGACATCCTTCAGGTCGCCGCCGGACAAGGCCGCCTGCACGCTCTCCTGGCTCTCCGCCAGGTTCGACTTCACGGCTTGCAGGTTCAGCTCGGCCAGTTTCTGGAAACCGTCGAAAGCCGTATTCGTCAGCGCGAACAAGTTGGCGAAATGGGCTTTCTGGGCTTCAGCGAACTGGTCGGACGAAAAAACGAACATGCGTGTTCTCCTGTGTATCGCCCGGCAGCCGGGTCGACATGCACGGGATGTGCCGTCGCGGCAAGCGGGTCGAATATGAGATTCGGAAAGGCGGTGGTATCACCGATTTGCGCAGTGCACCATCCAAGGGCAGATTCTAGAGCCCTCTATTTGGATAGCCCCTAGGGAGATACCCGAACAAATTGGGTATCTCGCTTGCTGCTGTGCAGCAAGGTCGACATGCGCGTACCCAACTGTGTGGGGGTGCTTTCGGTAGTACCGTGCCTTCCGCCATAAGGGCAATGTCAACTGCCCGAGCTTATGCTGCCGGCTTTTTTTCGAACGCGCGCAGCGGCTTGAGGAATTCCAGCGTGCGCTCGCGCTTGAGCAGCGTCGGCAATGCCTGCTCATACGCTTGCCGATAGGGCCGGCTCAAGTGATGCGTCTGGAAATACGCGGGGCTGCAAGCCCAGGTCTCGTAGAGCACCAGCGTATCGGGGTCTTCGACCGAGCGATGCAGGTAGGTGTTGACGAAATCGGGCTCCTTGGCCATTTGCTCCAGCACTTGCAGCAAGCTGGATTCGAGTTCGTCGCGATGCTCCGGCTTACCCGGCAGGTGGACGATAAAGGCGATGCTTTCGCTCATGGTGTTCAGTGCTCCTTGCTGATGCCAGGTCAGATAAGTCAGTAAAGTCAGTTAAGCCAGTTAAGCCAGTTAAGCCCGCTCAAGCCTCACAACTGGCTCATGCCGCCATCGACGATGATCTCCGTGCCGACGATGAACGCCGACTCGGTGGCCGAGAGATGCAGCACCGTTGCCGCGATTTCCTTCGCCTCGCCAAAGCGGCCGAGCGGAACTTGGCTCTTGATCTGGGCAGCGGTGTTGGCGAGGGCGTCGGCGTCCAGGCCGAGCTTGCCGTAGAGCGGCGTGGTCACCGGGCCCGGGCTGAGCACATTGACGCGTACGCCGCGCGGCAGCAGTTCGGCCGAGAGTGTCTTGGCCAGCGAGATGAGGCCGGCCTTGCTGGCCGCATAGACGGCAGATGACGGCATACCGATGTGCGCATTGATGGACCCGTTGAGCACGATCGATGCGCCTGGATTGAACAGCGGTGTCAGTGCCTGGATCTGGAAGAAGGGACCCTTCACATTGGTATTGAAGGTCTGGTCCCACATCGATTCCTCGACATCCGGCAGCGGTGCGAACCTGGCGATGCCCGCGTTGATGAACACGGCGTCGAGCTTGATGCCTTCATCGGTGAGGCGTTTTGCCAGCGCGCGGGCTGCGGCCACGGTGCCGGCGTCATTCTGGATGGCTAGCGCGTTGGCACCCAGCGTGGGCTTGGCGGCCTCCAGCGTCGCGGTGTCCCGGCCCGTCACGATGACGCGCGCGCCCTCGGCGGCGAATGCCTGCGCGGTAGCCAGGCCCATGCCACTGTTGCCGCCAGTGACCAATACGGTTTTGCCTTCGAAGCGATTCATGGTGTTCTCCTGAGAACGTGGTGTGGTGGTGTGAATGGAGTATGGGCAGCGCAGGGCAATAAGCCGTACGAAAGAGTTGGCAATCTTGTTCGATAAGATTGGACATCTTCAGCGGCCCGTCAAAAAGCGCTTCCAGCCACACGCGGACTCGGGAGAAAGGAAAAAGGGCGCTGCCAGGCAGCGCCCTCTCTGTTCTGCTGTGCCAGCAGCCGTGCCGGCAATGCTACGCCTGCGCCTCGCGCTGCCGCGCCACTTCCTGGTTGCGCAGGATAAAGCGCTGGACCTTGCCGCTCGGTGTCTTCGGCAACTCGGGCACGAACTCGATTTCGCGCGGATAGGCGTGGGCAGCGAGGCGATTGCGCACATGCAGGCGCAGTTCTTCGGCCAGCTCCGGGCTCGCCTTGTATTGCGGGCCGAGAACGACAAAGGCCTTGATCAGTTCGGTGCGTTCCGGATCGGGCTTGCCGATGACCGCGGTCTCGACCACCGCCGGATGCTCGATCAGCGCGCTCTCCACATCGAACGGGCCGACACGGTAGCCAGAGGTGGTGATGACATCGTCGGCGCGCCCGATAAAGCTGATGCTGCCATTGGGGTTCAGCTCCGCGGTGTCGCCGCTCAGGTAGTACTGGCCGACGAAGGCGCCGGTGGGCGTGCCATGGTAGCCGGCGAACCAGGCCATCGGCGATTTCGACATATCCAGCGCGAGCGTGCCAGGCTGGCCGGCCGGCAATTCGCGTGCGTCGTCGTCCAGCACCACCACGCGATGGCCCGGGCTGGCGAAGCCGGCCGCGCCCAGGTGCACGGGATGGCGCAGCGCGTGGTGATTGCACAGCACCATGCCGAGCTCGGTCTGGCCGTAGTGATCGTGGATGGTGACGCCGAGCTGGTCGGCGAACCAGCGGATCACTTCCGGGTTGAGTGGCTCGCCCGCGCTGCTGACCGCGCGCAGCTTGCCGCGCAGCGGGCCGGCCACGGCCTGCCCCGCCGCGATCAGCAGGCGATAGGCGGTGGGCGAGCCGGCCAGGTTGGTGATGCCGTACTTGTCGATCATCCGGCATGTGCTCTCGATGCTGAATGGGCCGTCATAGAACGTGGTGGGATGGCCCAGGGCCAGAGGCCCGGTCACCGCGTAATACAAGCCATAGGCCCAGCCAGGATCGGCGAGGTTCCAGAATGCATCCTCGGGGCGCAGGTCGACCGCGTCGCGCATATAGCCCGCGAACGCAGCCACGGCCTTGAGCGGCACCAGCAGCGGCTTGGCGGGGCCGGTGGTGCCGGAGGTGAACATCATCAGGAACGGATCGTCGCCGGTGCGCATGACCGGATCGAACCGGGCCGGATGGCGGTCGAGCTCCGCCCAGAAACTGAAGTCTCCGCGCGCGATGCCGCGGCCCTTGGTGCCGCCAACGGTGAGTACTTGGGGGCAGTTCTCCACCTCATCGAGCTTGCCGCGATTGGCGCCGTCGGTGACCACGAGCCGGGCGCCGGAGGTTTGCAGCCGATGCTCGATGGCCTTGGGGCCAAAGGCCGTGAACAACGGCTGGTAGACCGCGCCGGCGCGCCAGGTGCCCAGGATGGTGACAAGCAACTCCGGGGTGCGCGGCAGCAGGCCAGCCACACGATCGCCGGGGCCGATGCCCTGCGCCGCGAGGAAGTTGGCAAACTGCGCGGAGAGCTTCTGCAACTGGCTGAAGGTATAGGTCTCGCTGGTGCCGTCGCGGCTCTCCCAGAACAGCGCGATGCGCCCTGGCAGTGCATGGCGGTCGCAGCATTCGACACAGGCATTGATGGCATCGAGCTTGCCGCTCAGGCGCTCCGAGATCGATGCCTCATAGGAAAAGCCGGCGATAGCCTCGGCGTAGTCGCGCATGGTGGTCTCCTGGTTTTCTTGTATGAATCGCAGCCGTCCGTATGGACAGGGGGTGCGCGAAATTCTGGGCCACGCCGGCGTGCCCGGCAATGGCCAAAATTTCCAGGCTGGCTGAACCCGTTTGCCAGTGTGCGTCGCGAGGGCCGTTTGGGCGGGCTGCTATCGGCCGCCGTGGCCACCATGGCCACCATGGCCGCCGCCTCCGTGACCGCCACCACCATGACCGCCGCCGCCCCCACCCCCGTGACCACCGCCGCCACCGTGACCACCACCATGGCTGCCTCCGCCCCCATGACCAGGCGGACGGCCGGGCGGATAACCACCTGGCGGGCGCACATGTACTGGCGGATAGCCCGGTCCCGGCCCATATGGCGGACGATGCGCCCAGCGTCCTTGGTCGTGGTACCAAGGCCGTCCGCGATAGTAGTTACCCCAGTAGGAGCCGATGGAGAACGTGATGATGGGAAGGCCAATCACGGTGCCGTAGTTCAGCACAGGAACACTGCCGCCCCGATAGGCGTACCCAAGCTGCCCGGCATAGACCCAGCCACGCAGGTTGGGCAGCGCCACGTCGCACCATGTGTACTGGCTGACGCACCCCATCACGGTGAGCGGCACGCCGCCGGACAGTTGCGCTACCACCGGGTAATCCGGCGCGGGTCCGGCACGCAAGTTGACGGGGCCAGTGGTAAAGGCTTGGGCAGGCTGCGCAAGCGCCACACCGGGCGCGGCCAGCAATGCGGTCACTCCCGCTAGAACGCACTTAACGGCCACTCGGCGCATCCAGGCCTCCGCGGCCGCTGGTGATTGTGGTTTAYCCCACCACGTGCCATGGCGAGACGGAGAACGCCACCATCAGGACGGAAACGATGGCGGGCGCACCGTATTTGATCGCGAGCGATTGGGAGAGTGTGCCGAGCAAGACATAGAGGCACACCAAGCCGATCGCGCACATGAACACAAGGCTTTGATAATCTTGCATGGATGTCTCCTTTAGTCGTTATATTTTTAACGTTATTTCTAATGACATCGTCCGTACTTAGCAACAGCCTTGAGCACGATCAAGCCCATATTAAGTCTGGTCAATCGTGAATGCCAGAGGGTATACGCGCACCTTCCTTTGCGTGTGCCGAATACATTCCACTCATTCCATCGGAGCGAGACACAAATGAATCTCATCAGAACACGCTTCGCGCCGCTGGCTGGCGCACTGGTTTTGGGCTGCATTGGCACGGCATATGCGGCAGGCATGCAAGTGTCGTCCGCATCGTTCGCGGATGGGGCGACGATCCCTACGCTGTATGGCAACAATACGTCCGATTGCGGCGGAAAAGGCGTGTCGCCGCAGGTGTCGTGGTCGAATCTTCCCGCCGGCACCAAGTCCATGGCGGTGCTGCTACTGGATCCTGACGGCAATATGGGGCTAGGCAATTCGCATTGGGTCGCCTACAACATCGCCGCCGATCGCGGTCAGTTGAAGGAAGGCGAGGGCCAGGCCGATGGCCACGGCGTCACCGTTGGCAAGAATGTACGGGGCGAGCCGATTTATCGTGGACCTTGTCCGCCGATTGGTGATGCGCCGCACCATTATGTGTTGACCGTCATCGCCACAGACCTTGCGCCAACCGCGCTGCCACCCGGCCTGAACAGGGACGAACTGATGCAGGCGCTGAAAGGCCATGCGCTGGGCGGCCAAAGCGTCATCGGAAGATATGCGCGCTAAGCGGCTGCGTATCTTTTTGAGCGCATCGTTCGGGAGCAAGAGGCTAAATGAAAATGAATAAAGCTAAAGGCATTAGCCATCAGGAATAGCAGAATAGCCCTCGGAAGTAAGCCACGGCGATAACTGCAAAAGCAATTCGCCAAGACCCGCCACACCGGCGCCGCGCGAGTGTTGCCCGCACGGTGCCGGCCATCACAGGGTGGCAACCAACACCAACACCAACACCACCACCACCACCACCACCAACACCAACGCCGCCACCACTGACGTGCCAACGTGATGTCGAACATCACGCAATGCTGCTTGGCGCGCTCGATTCCCTCGCTACGATTTCGTGCTGCTGCCGCAGGCAAGGCGCATCGCGTGCCGCGTGCGGCGAGCGATGCGCTGGCAACGTGCCGCGAAAAAATCCCTTGAGTTTCAAAACTACGACTCATAGAATCGGAGTTGTGGGCCGGCGCGTGGCACGGCGTGCGAGGTCCGGCAGCATGAACCCATGCGTAAATTCAGAGGAGTTGCATGATGGCCAAACGTATCCTGATCATTGGCGCCGGCTTCGCCGGTATGTGGAGTGCGCTGGGCGCGGCGCGCCTGATCGATCTGCACGGCCAGAAGGATGTGGAGATCGCGCTGATCGCGCCCCAGCCGGAACTGCATGTGCGTCCGCGCTTCTATGAGGCAGGCGCCGCGCGGATGAAGGCGCCGCTGCGCGACATCTTCAATGCGGTCGGCGTCAGGTTCATCCAGGGCACCGTCGAGCGGATCCATGCGGACCGCAATGAGGTCGAGGTGGTTGGCGCCGATCAAGCGAGGTCCACGCTGTCCTATGACCGCCTCGTGCTCGCTACGGGCAGCCGCCTGTTCCGCCCGCAGATCCCAGGCCTGGACAAGCATGCGTTCAGCGTGGACCAGATCGATGAAGCGGCCGAGCTGGAGGCGCATATCAAGCGCCTTGCCGATCATCCGGCATCCGCCGCGCGCAATACCATCGTGGTGGCCGGTGGCGGCTTCACCGGCATCGAGACCGCGGCCGAAATGCCGGCGCGCCTGCGCGAAGCGCTGGGCGAGGACGCCGAGGTGAACGTCATCGTGGTCGATCGCCATGACGAAGTGGCCGCCGAGCTCGGCGCCGGCCCGCGTCCCGTCATCACGCAAGCGCTTGAAGAGCTTGGCGTGACCTGGCGGCCAGGCGCGTCGGTGGCATCGGTCGACGAGAACGGCCTGACCACGGCAGACGGCGAGCGCATCGATGCCAAGACGGTGATCTGGACGGCGGGCGTGCGCGCCAGCGCGCTCACGCAGCAGATCCCCGCGCAGCGCGATGCATTCGGTCGCCTGCATGTGGACAGCAACCTGCGCGTCAAGGGCGTGGACGCCGTGTTCGCCACCGGTGATGTCGCTTATGCCGCCACGGACGATGACGGCAACTATGCCGCGATGTCATGCCAGCACGCGATGAACCTTGGCCGCTCGGCGGGGCACAACGTTGCTGCGGACCTGCTCGGCCTCGCACCAATTCCCTACCGCCAGCCGAGGTACGTTACCTGCCTGGACCTGGGCCCGTGGGGCGCGGTCTACACCGAGGGCTGGGAGCGTGAAGTCAAGCTCGTTGGCGCGGACGCCAAGGCGCTGAAGGGCCGGATTAATTCCGAATGGATCTATCCACCCAGCGCCGATCGCGCGCAGGCATTGGCCGCGGCCAATCCCGATCGCACCGTGGTAGCGTAAATCCGCTGCGTTGGCTGGCCGGAATCGCGCTCGCCAAGCCTAGTCTTTTTCTGACGTATCGCGCTCGCCGCGCCGGTGGGTGGCGCGGTCGGCGAGCCATCGCACTACGTGCGGGCCGAAGTTGGCCGGTGCCTTGACGATGGTCCGCTCGGCGAGATCGGCGAGCGTGTGCTTGGCCAGCTCCTGCCGCATGGCCTTTTCTGCCGCCTGCATGACGGCATGGATGGAGCAGATGCCACGGGTGGCCCAGGCGGGCGGCGACGCATCGAACAGCGCGCAGCGCTCGCGGATCTCGCGGCAGTCGAACAGCGCCTTGTCGCCGTCGATCGCTTGCACGACCTCCATGACCGTGATCTTTGCCGCCGGCCGCGCCAGCGAGAAGCCGCCGCGAATGCCTTCGGTGGCCACGACCAGGTTGGCCTTGGCCAGCTTGGTGAACAATTTGGCGAGGTATTCGGCAGGGACACCCTGCAGCTCGGCCAGGTCGCGCACGCTGGCTTCCTTGACGCTTGCCGTTGGGTCGGCGAGGAACAGGAGGCAGTGCAGTCCGTATTCGACGCCCGTGCTGATGTGGGACATGGCTTAACTGAGATAGATTGAATCGTAGTTCAGCCTATACAGATTCAGGGCGAAGCGCAAGCGTCGGGAACGGCCAACTGGCGCGGCCGCATGGCCGCGCAAGGAAAGCCGCGCACAGGACTCAGGCGATCGTATCCACAACCCCGCCGTCCACGCGCAATGCGGCGCCGGTGGTGGCCGAGGCTTGCGGGGAGCAGGCATAGACGATCATGTTGGCGACTTCTTCGACGCTGGCGGCACGCTGGATGATCGAGGTGGAACGGTGTGTCTTGACGAAGTCCGCTGCCACGGCTTCGGCGGATTGCCCCGAGCTTGCCATGGCATCCTTGAGCATGTCGGTGACGCCCTCCGACAGCGTGGGGCCGGGCAGTACCGCGTTGACGGTCACGCCGGTACCGGCAAGCCGCTTGGCCAGCCCGCGCGAGACTGCCAGTTGCGCGGTCTTGGAAAAGCCGTAGTGGATCATGTCGGCGGGGATGTTCAGTGCCGACTCCGACGAGACGAACACGATCCGTCCCCATTTACGCTCGGCCATGGATGGCGCATAGGCCCGCGACAGCCGCACGCCCGACATGACGTTGGTTTCGAAGAAGCGGGTCCACTCGCTGTCGGGCGTCTCAAAGAAGTCCTGCGGCTGGAAGATGCCAAGGTTATTTACCAGCACATCCACCCGGGGATGGGCCGCCACCAGGCGGGCGCAGGCCTCGGGGTCGGCAAGGTCGCCGACGAAGCCCGTCACGTCAGCGCCGGCAACGGCGGCGCGCAGCGCTTGCAAGGCCTTGTCCACCGTGGCGTCGCTGCGCCCGTTGAGGATGACGCGGGCGCCTGCGCCAGCGAGTCCCTTGGCCGTTGCGAAGCCGATGCCGGCGGTGGACCCTGAAACAAGGGCGATCTTGCCCGTGAGATCAATTTTCATGGCCATTCCTGTTATGCCCGGTTATGCCTGGTTATGCCCGGTAGGGAGGCCTGCCGAGCGCAGGCCGACTGACCTAGTGTATTGGCTCCGTGGATTTCGGCAAGGCTTGTTCCTCAGGCAGCCACGCGCACCAGTTCCACCCTCCGGTTCTTGCCGCGGCCTTCCTCGCTGGCATTGTCGGCAATCGGCTTGCTGGCGCCAAAGCCCTCGGCACGCACGCGGGACTTGTCGACGGCTTGCCGACCCGCCTGGGCGCGCTCTTTCGGTCCACGTACAATCGCTGTTTTTACTTGATCCCAAGGGTCCCACATGACCACTATCGGCACCCCTCTCTCGCCTGGCGCGACCAAAGTCATGCTGCTGGGCTCCGGCGAGCTCGGCAAGGAAGTCCTGATCGCGCTGCAACGCCTCGGCGTTGAAACGATTGCGGTGGACCGCTATGCCGATGCGCCCGGCCAGCAGGTGGCGCACCATGCGCGCACTATTTCCATGAGCGACCCGGACCAGCTCAAGGCGCTGATCGAGGCCGAGAAGCCGGACCTGGTGGTGCCGGAGATCGAGGCCATTGCCACGCAGATGCTGGAGACGCTGGAAGCCGCCGGTGTGGTGCGCGTCATCCCCACGGCGCGCGCGGCGCGCCTGACCATGGACCGCGAAGGCATCCGCCGCCTGGCCGCGGAGACGCTCGGCGTGCCCACCAGCCCCTACAAGTTCTGCGACTCGCTGGAAGAGCTGCAGGCCGCCATCGATAGCGGCATCGGCTACCCGTGCGTGGTCAAACCGGTGATGAGCAGCTCCGGCAAGGGCCAGAGCAAGATTGACGGCCCCGCCGACGTCAAGGCCGCATGGGACTACGCCATGGCCGGTGGCCGTGTCAGCCACGGCCGCGTGATCGTGGAAGGCTTCATCGACTTCGACTACGAAATCACGCTGCTGACGGTGCGCGCGATCGGCGCCGACGGCCAGGTGGAAACGCAGTTCTGCGAGCCGATCGGCCACGTGCAGGTCAGCGGGGATTACGTGGAAAGCTGGCAGCCGCATCCGATGCATCCGGCCGCGCTGCAAAAATCCCAGCAGATTGCGCAGGCCGTCACCGCCAACCTGGGCGGGCAAGGCCTGTTCGGCGTGGAACTGTTCGTCAAGGGCGAGCAGGTCTGGTTCAGCGAAGTCAGCCCGCGTCCACATGACACCGGCATGGTGACCATGATCACCCAGTGGCAGAACGAGTTCGAGCTGCACGCGCGCGCCATTCTCGGCCTGCCGGTCAGCACCGCGCTCAAGAGCCCGGGTGCCAGTGCGGTGATCTATGGCGGCGTGGATGCCAAGGGCGTAGTGTTCGACGGCGTGGATGAGGCGCTGCGCGTGCCGCAGACCGAGCTGCGCTTGTTTGGCAAGCCAGAGAGCTTCACCAAGCGCCGCATGGGCGTGGCGCTGGCGTATGACGCCGATGTGGAAGCGGCCCGCGTGCGCGCCAAGGATGCGGCGGGACGTGTGAAGCCGCGCGTGGCAGGCTGAGCGTATTGCGCGAGGAGGGATAGAGCCCGCGCGCGCGCGCTCTATCCGCCCTCCCAATCCTCGACGCGCAGGCCAGGTACGCGTTGAAACTCGCGGGTGTTGTGGGTGACAAGTGTCAGGGCTCGGGCGCGGGCCTGGCCCGCAATCAGTACATCGTAAGGGCCAATTGGTGTGCCGGCTGTGGCTAGCGCCGCTCGCAACTCACCGGCGTGACGCGCATCTTCGCGGTCGAAATCCAGCACCTCGAATTGCAACCCTTCGACCCGAGCGAGGTTTACCGTGGCGCGTTGGCTCTTGAACGCGCCATAGAATAGCTCGTGCGCCACAATGGCCGGGATGCCGAAATCTTGCGGCTGGTGTTGCCGCAATCGCTTCAGAAAGCCTGCGTGGCCTCTCAGGAGCGCAATGACGGCATTRCTGTCGAGCAGGAATTTCACTTAAAAAAATCCAGTTCTGGCCGGCTCTGATCTGCGGGCTGTTCGCTTGCCGCCTGCGCGAAGTCTTCGTCCAGCGGGCCGACGATGGGATCCAGCCACGCCCAATCGCTGACAATAGGCTCCAGGATGACGGCGTTGCCATGGCGGCGAATGCGCACCTCGCTTGCCTCGAAACGGAAGTCTTTCGGCAAGCGTACGGCTTGCGATCGCCCAGACCAGAAGATTTTCGCGGTATCCATGCCGCACTCCTGTTGAGTGAGATATACCAAAAGTATATGCCGGAGAGCCGAGGCGTTCAATAGCGATTAGTGATTTATGATGCCTATTGATTGGCCTCTACCAGCCAAATTCGTTCAAACGCTGCATTCCCTGATCACATCGCATGGAGCCGTCCGTCATGACCCTGCATATCGGCATCGTTGCCTGCTCCGCCGAAGGCGCCGCGCTTTGCTACCGGACCATCTGCATGGAGGGCGCGCGGCTGCTCGGGCCGCATGCGCATCCCGAGATATCCATGCACACCCCGTCGCTTGCCGAGTACGTCAAGCACCTGGATCGCGGTGACTGGCAGGCCGTAGGTGAGTTGATGCTCACCTCTGCCAGCAAGCTCGCCGGCATGGGCGTGGATTTCCTGATCTGTCCCGACAACACCATTCACCAGGCGCTGCCGTACGTGGTGGCGCGTTCGCCGCGGCCCTGGCTGCATATTGCCGAGGTGGTCGCCGAGAGCGCGGCGGCGCGCGGCTTCACCCGCCTGGGCCTGACGGGAACGCGCTGGCTTGTCGACAGTGAGGTCTACCCCGAAAAGCTTGCCGCGCGCGGGCTCGGCTTTATGCGGCCGGACCCCGCCGAGCGCGATGAAATCAATCGCATCATCATGGACGAACTGGTGGGCGGCATCGCCACCCCGGAAGCACTCACTTACTTCCAGCGGGTTATCGGGCGGATGAAGTCACAGGGTTGCGATGCGGTTGTGCTCGGCTGCACGGAAATCCCGCTGATCGTGAACGATGCCAACTCGCCACTGCCGACGCTGGATTCCACGCGGCTGCTGGCGCAGGCGGCACTGCGCAGGGCGGTGCAAGGCGCATCTTGATGCCGGGCAAGCTGGCGCGTTCACGCGTAGTATTGGCGGGCCCTGCAACACATCAGGAAGCCCAGCCATGACCAGCAAGCCCATCAAGATCCCGGGGCCCGATCATCCGATCGTGATCGAGGCGAACCCCGCGCGCGTCGTCGTGACGCTCGGCGGCGTCGTCATTGCCGACACCCGCAGCGCGCTCACGCTGCGCGAGGCATCCTACCCGGCGGTGCAGTACATTCCGCGCAAGGATGTCGATATGTCACGGCTGGCCCGCACGGACCACGCCACCTACTGCCCGTACAAAGGCGAGTGCGCTTACTACAGCATCCCCGCGGGCGGTGAGCGATCGGTCAATGCGGTGTGGACTTACGAGGCGCCGTATGCCGCCGTCGAGGCCATCAAGGACCACGTGGCCTTCTACCCCAGCCGCGTCGATGCCATCGAGCAGCGGCAGGGCTAGCCAGTGAACGCCAGGGCCGCGCGCCTGGCCAGAACCGCTTCGCTTCATGTTGAAACGGCCTCTTAGCCGCGTGGCACGTCGTGGACGAACTGCCCGGCGCTTAGCGTGTTGACCTTGTCGCCCGAGATATCCATCAGGATGCGGCTGCGTTCCGGGGACATATACACCGTGATGTACTGGACCGGCCGCGACTCCGGGTCATGCAGCAGGCGCACCAGCTTGAGCAGCGGCGCGCCAACCTCCGTGCGCAGCCAGCCCGCATAGGCGGGGTCGGCCGCCTGGGCCGTGATCTCCTGCACCACGCGGCCAAACTTCACCCCCTGCGCCATCAGGATCTCATAGAGCGCGTGCTTGCGCAGCGCCGCTGCCGACACGCGCTTGCCCAGCGCGGCGGGAACCCATGCATCCGTCAGCATCACCGGCGTGCCCTTGATGCTGCGCAGGCGCAGCGCGTGCACGGCTTGTTCGCCCGGGGCGAGTTGCAGCAGTTGGGCAATGTCCGCCGGCGGCACGGCCGTGGTCACCTCAAGGACCTCGACGTCCGTCTCCAGTGCTGCTTTGCGCAGGCCGTCGATCACGCTAAGGCTCGGGCTGCTGCGCCCCGCCGGCATGTCCGCCCGCACAAAGGTGCCAAGGCCATGGCGCCGCTCCACCAGCCCCAGCGCCGCCAGCTCGGATAGCGCCCGCCGCACCGTGATGCGCGAGACGCCAAAGCGCTCGCACAGTGCTTCTTCTTTCGGCAAAGCCCCCGTTTCCGCATAGACGCCGCGCGTGATTTCGTCGCGCAGCACGAGAAAGAGCTGCCGGTGCAGTGAGGTGCCGGGCATATGGCCCAGCGTCGAAGGAGAGTCGGTCGTGCGCGGCATGAGGTGACGGTTTAGTGGCGTGGACAGCATAGCACAACGGTCCAGCGGCGAATTTCCCGATTCTTGACGGAACCGGTAAGTTGTATCTAGAATATAAACACATAAACACAGGGTGGCGGTCGACAACCCGTTCCCCTCCGCGCTGATGCGCACTCCGTACGCATTCCGTCATCCACCGCAAGCACACAGGACCCGTCCATGACCCTCGCAGCTATCCTTCGCCAGCGCCTGCAGGCGCCCGGCATGATCATCGCGCCCGGCGCTTACGACGCCATCGGCGCGCGCCTGATCGAGCAGGCCGGCTTCTCCGCTTGCTACATGACTGGCGCCGGCACGTCGGCGGCGCGCGGCTTCCCTGATTTCGGCCTGCTGACGATGAGCGAGATGGTTGAAAACGCCGCAGTGATGGCGCGCTCCGTGTCGATCCCGCTGATTGCCGACGCCGACACCGGCTACGGCAATCAGCTTAACGTCACCCGCACCGTGCGCGAGTACGAGGCCCGTGGCGTGGCAGCGATCCATATCGAGGACCAGGTTGCACCCAAGCGTTGCGGCCATCTGGATGGCAAGGAGGTGGTCTCGCGCGTGGAGTTCGTCTCCAAGATCCGCGCGGCGGTGCAGGCGCGCCGCACGCCGGATTTCGTCATCATCGCGCGCACCGATGCGCGCGCCATGCTCGGGCTGGAAGAGGCCATCTGGCGCGCCAACGCCGCGCTGGAAGCTGGCGCGGACCTGGCCTTCGTGGAAGCCACGCAGACCATCGAGGAAGTCGCGGCAGTGCCGCGGCTGGTGCGCGGCCCTTGCCTGCTGAACGTGGTGCCCGGCGGCCGCACGCCGATCTTCGACCTGCGCGAGGCCGAGGTCATGGGCTATAAGCTGGCCATCCTGCCGGGCCTGATGCTCAAGGCCGCGATCCAGGCGGGCGACGAAGCGCTTGCCGAGCTCAAGGCCACCTTTACCGCGCCGGGCGTGTCGGCCAGCGTGGGGCAGACCTTCCGGCGCTTCGGCGCTGATGAATGGGATAGCCTGCGCCAGCGCTTCAATGCCGGCGAGCGCGCCACCAACCCCGACGCGCCGGCAAGCGCAAAGGCTTGACGATGGCGCGCACTCTCTTTGACAAGCTCTGGGACGCGCACGTGGTGCGTGAGCTCGGCGATGGCTGGGCGCTGCTGCACATCGACCGTCACTTGCTGCACGATCTTTCCGGCCCGCCGGCGCTGGCCGAGGTGGCGGCACGCGGCCTGCCGCTACATGATCCGGCGCTGGTGTTCTCCACGCCGGACCACGCCGTCTCCAGCCAGCCCGGGCGCGATGGCAATACCCATGTGCCGGGCGGGCGCCTGTGGTCTGCGCTGCGCGATCGCTCGGCCGCGGCGGGTGTGACGATGTTCGACCTTGGCCAGCCGGGGCAGGGCATCGTCCACGTGATGGGCCCAGAGCTTGGCATCGTGCTGCCCGGCCTGACGGTCATCTGCGGCGACAGCCATACCTGCACCAATGGCGGCCTGGGCGCGATGGCCTTCGGCGTGGGCTCGTCCGAGAGCACGCACGCGCTTGCCACGCAGACGCTGCGCCAGCAAAAGCCGCGGCGCATGCGCATCCGATGCGACGGCGTGCTGGCCGAGGGCATCACCGCGAAGGATCTGGCGCTGCATATCATCGGCTGCCTCGGCGCTGCGGCCGGCGGCGGCTATGCCATCGAGTTTGCCGGCACGGCCATCGAAGCGCTGGAAGTGGAAGGGCGCCTGACGCTGTGCAACCTGAGCGTGGAACTGGGCGCGCGCTTTGGCATGGTGGCGCCCGATGCGCGCACCATCGAATGGCTGCGCGGCCGCCCGTATGCGCCCACCGGCGCGCAGTTCGACGTCGCGGCCGAGTACTGGCGCACGCTCGCCACCGATGCCGGTGCCGTGTTCGATCGCGAAGAGGTGATCGATGCCGCCGCCGTGGCGCCCACCATCACGTGGGGCACCAGCCCCGAGCACGCGATGGCGATCGACGGGCATATTCCCGATCCGGCCGCCGCCAGCAACCAGGCGGCCAGTGCAGCCATTGGCGCCGCGTTGGATTACATGGGCCTGGCACCCAATGCCCCCATCGCCGGTACGCCGGTGGACTGGGTCTTTATCGGTTCCTGCGCGAACTCGCGCCTGTCCGACCTGCGCGCAGCGGCCGCCGTGGCGCGCGGGCGGCGCGTGGCCCCGGGCGTGACCGCCTGGGTGGTGCCGGGCTCGGAGAACGTCAAGCGCGCGGCCGAGGCCGAAGGGCTGCGTGCCGTGTTCGAGGAGGCGGGCTTTGCCTGGCGCGAGCCCGGCTGCAGCATGTGCGTGGCCGCCAACGGCGAGCAGGTGCCGCCCGGGCAGCGCTCGGTCTCCACCTCCAACCGAAATTTTGTCGGGCGTCAGGGGCCAGGTGCCCGCACCCATCTTGCCAGCCCCGCGATGGCCGCCGCCGCCGCGGTCACAGGCTGCATTGCCGACGTACGGAAACTCACATGACCATGCAACCCTTTACGGTCGTAACGGGCGCTGCCGTGCCGCTGTTGCGCGCCAACGTCGACACCGACGTGATCATCCGCATCGAGCGGCTCACCGCGTTGCCGCGCGAGCAACTCGGCCCCTACGCGCTGGAAGCGCTGCGCTACCGCGCCGATGGCAGCGAGGACCCGGGCTGCGTGTTCAACCAGCCGGCGTTTCGCGGCGCGCCGGTACTGCTGGCCGGCGCCAATTTTGGCTGCGGATCCTCGCGCGAGGGCGCGGTGTGGGCGCTGATGGGCCTGGGCGTGCGCTGCGTGATCGCGCCGAGCTATGGCGATATCTTCTACAACAACTGCTTCCAGAATGGCGTGCTGCCGATCCAGCTCCCCGCCGAAACGGTGCAAGCGCTGGCCGCGCAATGCGCAAGCGGCGCGCCGGTGCGCGTGGACCTGGCGAGCGCCACGCTGACCGCGCCCGATGGCGCGACCGTCGCGTTTCCCGTCGACCGGCTGCGTCGTGCAGCCCTGCTGCATGGACTGGACGATATCGGCCTTACGCTCAAGGACGACGCGCTGATCCGTGCCTGGCAGCAAGCCGATCGCACCTGCCGGCCCTGGGCCTGGACGGTGCGCCGGCAAAACGTGGCATGAACGCCCGGTTGCAGCATCCGCTGTTGCTGCGCGCAGCCGGCCTGCTGCTGCGCGGACGCCACGCGGGCGATGGCAGCCTGGCTTGCGGCGACGCCGTGCTGGCCGCATTGCCCCAGACGCTGGCGCTGCACAGCGCGTCGTTTGCCGATCACGGCGCGATGCCCATGCGCCACGCGGGCGCGGGCGTGGGCGCCAACTGCTCGCCCGCGCTGGCCTGGACGGGATTGCCGGCAACGGCCACGCACTGGCTGTTGATGGTCGAGGATCCGGATGTGCCGCTGGCTTACGCCATCGTGCACGCGCTTGCCTGGGGCCCGGCCTCGGTCGGCGCGCTGGCCGAAGGCGCGCTGTCGCGCGCGCCGCTGCCGGGCGGCGTGACACTGGCCGTCAACGGGTTGGGCCACGCAGCTTACGACGGCCCCCGGCCTCTGCCGGGACACGGGCCACATCGCTACGTGTTCCAGCTGTTCGCGCTTGCCGCCGAGCCGCCAGCCGCTCTTGCGCGCGAAGCGCTGATGGCGTGGCTGCGCGCGCATGCCATCGCGCGGGGCCGGCTCGATGGCGTGTTCCAGCGCGACTGGCGTGGCCGGCCGCTGACTCCAGCGAACGTCGCGCCGGCTTGAGTGCTCGCACGGCCAGCCGGAAACACCACGGGTTACCACTAAGAAATACGGAGACAACATGCCATCCCTGATCCAACGACAAACCAGGCGCCTAGCCGTCGGCCCGCTCGCCATCGGCGCGACACTGCTGTCGGCCGGCACGCTAGCCTTCGCCGCCAGCCCTTCCGCCAGCCCCGGCGCATGGCGCCCGGACCGTCCGGTCACACTGGTGGTCCCCTATAGCGCCGGCGGTGGTACGGACGCCACCGCGCGCGCGGTGTCCAAGCCGCTTGGCGTGCTCTGGGGCCAGCCTGTGGTGGTGGAGAACCTCCCGGGCGCCGACGGCCTGATTGGCACGCGGCGCGTAATGGAGGCGAAGCCCGATGGTTATACCCTGCTGCTGCAGGTGCCGGCTATCGTGGCCACCAGGTACACGCCCGGGCTCAAGGGCGTCGACCCGTTGGCGCGGCTCGGCCCCATCACGGCGATTTCGCAGTCGCCCGCCGCGGTGGTAGCCAGCGCCAAGCTGCCCGTGAAAACGTTCGCGGAACTCGTGCAGTACTGCAAGACCGTAGCCAAGACCTGTTCGCTTGGCACCGGCGAAAGTCTAGCGCGCATCTCCGGCAAGCAACTGGCGGCGGAGGCGGGCTTGCCTAACCTCATTGTCGTCAACTACCGTGGCACTGGCGCCATCGTCACGGACCTGATCGCCAACAACGTCAACCTGGCGTTCACCGGCATCACTGCCGCGCTGCCGCACTACAAGGCGGGTACGCTGAAGATCCTTGCCACGCAGGGGCACAAGCGCGCCGCCGCGCTGCCTGATGTGCCTACCACGGCCGAGGCCGGTTACCCGCAGTTCCAGTCGGTCACCTGGTATGGCCTGTTCGCGCCCAAGGGCACCCCGGCGGCGATCACGCAGGGCATTGTCGCCGCGCTGCGCGAGGCCGTGAAGGATCCGGAAGTGCAACGGACCGTCGCCGCCGCGGGCGCCGAGCTGGTGGTGAATTCGCCTGCCGAGTTTGCCGCGCAGGTACGCCAGGAAAGCGAGCGCCTGGGGGCGCTGGTCAAGCAGTATCCATTCGAGTAAGGGGGCCCGACTGCCAGCCGACTGCGCCATTCTCCACGTAGCCTCACGTAACGCCACATAGACAGACACACCATGCAAAACCAGGATCAGGATCAGAATCAGCGCTCCACGCCCATGCCGCCAACCGATCCCGACGGGCCCACCGGCAGGCTCGCCCAATGGCTGGCCGCCTTCCGGCTGGAGCAAGCCAGCGCCACCGCGCGCGAGTGCGCCAAGGCGCTCACGCTCGATGGCATCGGCTGTGCCATCGTCGGCGCGCAATTGCCGTGGTCGCGCACCGCCGCCAACATCGTCCGCCAGATGGAGGGGCWGGGGGACCGCACCATCGTCGGCTGGGGGGCGCGCACCAGCGCGCCGGGCGCCGCGCTGCTCAATGGCACCTTTATCCAGGGGTTTGAGCTTGACGACTACCATCCGCTCGGGCCGCTGCACAGCGCCTCGCTCGTTCTGCCCGCGCTGTGGGCCGCATCCGAAGGCGAGAGCCGCGTCAGCGGGCGGCGCTTCCTGGAGGCGGCCATGGCCGGCTATGAGGTGGGCCCGCGCGTGGGCATGGCCCTGCACGGCGCGCAGATGTTGTCGCGCGGCTGGCATTCCGGATCGGTGTTCGGCACGCACGCGGCCGCCGCCGCGGTGGGCAAGCTGCTGGGGCTCGACGCCGCGCGTTTTGAGGATGCGCTGGGGTTGGCCGGCACGCAGTCGGCCGGGCTGATGGCGGCGCAGTACGAGGCCATGTGCAAGCGCATGCACCACGGCTTCGCCGCGCGCAATGGGCTCTACGCGGCGGTGCTGGCGGCGGGCGGCTACACCGGCATCAAGCGCGTGTTCGAGCGCGAGTACGGCGGCTTTCTCTCGACGTTCGGCGAAGGGCATGCACCGGACGCTGCGCAGATCACCGATGGCCTGGGCGAGCGTTGGGAAGTCGAGCGCATCGTCATCAAGCCGTACGCGGCCATGGGTGGCATCCACGCGCCGCTCGATGCGCTGTTCGACGTGGGCGCGCAGCGCGCGCTCAAGGCCGGGGAGATCGCCGCTATCGAGGTGGATGTGTCGCATGCCGTCTATCACCATGGCTGGTGGGTGCCGCAGCGGCCGCTGACGCCAATCGGCGCGCAGATGAACATCGGCTACGCGCTTGCGGTGGCGGTGCTGGACGGCGCGGCGCTGGTGCCGCAGTTCGCGCCGGCGCGCATCGATGCCGACGATGTCTGGGCGCTGCTGCCGCGTATCGCCGTGCGCCACGATCCCGCCTTCGACGCAGGCGGGCAACGGGCACGCGGGCGCGTGCGTCTGGCCGTGACCTTCACCGACGGGCAGCGCATCGAGGTCAATCGCACGGCATCGCGCGCCATCGAAGCGCCGCAATCGAGCGACGAAGTGGCCGCGAAGTACAGGGCCCTGACGGACGGGCTGATTGCGCCGGAGCGGCAGCAAGCCATCGAGCGCATGGTGCGGGATCTTGAGCAGCTCGACGATGTGCGCGACTTGCTCGCCCTGCTTGCGCCGCCGGTGGGCTGCGCGTTTGACTGAGTGCCTGCCGACAACAAAGAACACCAGGAGTGAGACATGACCCAACGAATCCCCCGGCGTGCCGTGCTGGCCCGGATGGCAGCTTGCGCGATGCTGGCCCTATCCAGCCTTTCGGCCGTTGCCCAGGCGCACTGGCCGGACAAGGCGATCCGCCTGGTGCTGCCATTCTCGGCCGGCGGCCCGGGCGACATCACCACGCGGCTGACCGCGCAGGCGCTTGGCCGGCAGCTGGGCCAGACCGTGATCGTGGACAACAAGCCGGGCGCCGGCGGCATCATCGGCGCCGAGTTTGTCGCCAAGAGCGCGCCCGATGGCTATACGCTGCTGATCGCCGGCAATGGTGCGGTCGCCAACGCGTTGTTGCGCGCGAAGATGCCCTACGCCGACAGCGACCTCGTTCCTGTGGTCAGCACCAATGCGGCGCCGTCGGTGATGGTGGTGGGCGCCGGTGCTGAGCGCAAGGATATCAAGGACCTGAAGGCGCTGCAGGCCTACGGCAACGCCAAGGGTGGCATCACGTTCGGCACCGCCGGCGCCGGCAGCACCGGGCATTTCGTGGCGGAGATGGTGGAGACCGCGCTCGGCGTGCCAGTAACACTGGTGCACTACAAGAGCGGCTCGGAAACGCTTAACGCGGTCATTGGCGGCCAGATCGACCTGGCGTCGGAAGCCCCGGTTGGCGTGCTCGGCTTCCTGCACGGCGGCAAGCTACGCGCGCTGGCGGTGACCGACGACAAGCGCGCGCAGGCGTTGCCGGACGTGCCCACCACGGCGGAGCAAGGCTTTGCAGGCATCCGCATGGAGCACTGGGGCGGCATTTATGCGCCCAAGGGCACGCCGGCGCCGATCCTGGACCGCATCGCGCAGGCCACGCAGGCCGCGTTCCACAGCGATGCCGGCCTGCGCGCGCAGCTCGAGACCTACGGCTACCGCCCCGTGTCGGGCACGCGGGTGGAGTTCACGCGTTTTGTGCAGGACGAGAAGCAGCGCCTTGGCAAGATCGTGCACGACGCGCACATGACGATCGATTGACTGGTTGGCACGACGCGCTTTAGCGGCGCGCCGGCACTTCCACACGCACCGCCTGGTGCGCCGGCGCTTCGTCTTTCATCAGCAGGCGCACCAGAACGGCGCTGAGCAGCGCAACCCCGGCGGCCACGCAGAGAATCCAGGCGAAGCCATCCGCGAAGGCGGTGCGCGCAAGCGGCTCCAGCACGCTGCGCAGCGGTGCTTGCACATCGGCCATCGCGCCGTGCAGGTCGCCGGCCACCACGCGCGGGATGATGTGTGCGGCCAGGCCGGGCATCATCCCCGAGCTTTCCTCATGCGCATGCAGCGCCGTGTCGAATGTAGCCTGGGTACGGTAGGCGAGCAGGCCGCCGAGCAAGCCGAAGGACAGCACGATCGCGCTGAACCGCGTGGTGGTGCTGATGCCGGACGCCATGCCGGAGCGCTCGCGCGGAATGCAGGCCATGATGTTCTTCTGCGTATCGCCGTTGAGCAGGCCCGCGCCGCTGCCGGTGACGGCAATGGCCAGCGCGAAAGGCAGGTAGGACATGGTGACGGCTGCCCACGCGCTGAGCAGGTTGCCGAGGCCGACCAGCACGAGTCCGAACACCAGCATCGACGGCGCGTCCAGCCGTCCCGACAGCTGCACGCCGATGCGCGGAAAGATCAGCATGGTCAGCGCAAACGGCAGCATGGCGGCACCTGAGGCGATCGCCGAGAACCCGAGGCCCGTCTGCAGATATAGCGGGATCAAGGTCATCATCACCTGGGCGCAGGCGGCATAGGCGGCCATGCCGAGCAATGCGCCGATCAGGCGCGGATTGCGGAACAGCGTGAGATCCACCATGGGCCGGCGCTGGATGCGCTCCACGCCGATAAATAGCGCGAAGAGCACGGCGCCGCCGGCCAGCCGCATCTGGGTGTGCGTATCGCCCCAGCCAATGCGGTTGGCCTCGATCAGGGCCCAGATCATCAGGAACAGGCTGCCGCAAAAGCACAGCCCGCCCCACAGGTCGATGCGCGCCGCGCCCGTGTCGCGCGACTCCGCGATATGCCGCAGCACCATGGCGCCCAGCAGGATGCCGACCGGCAGGTTCAGCAGGAACACCCAGCGCCATCCCAACGCCTGGCTGATGACGCCGCCAAGGCCGGGGGCGACCAGCATGGCCACACCCATGCACGCGCCCCAGAAGGCCCACGCCCGGGCGCGCTCGCGCTCATCGTGAAAGGCGTGCGCGATGGTCGCCAGCGCGGAGGTCAGCAGCATGGCCGCGCCCACGCCCTTGACGGCGCGCGCCAGGTTCAGCGCCAGGCTGCTCCCCGCCAGGCCGCAGCCCAGCGAGGCCAGCATGAAGACCGCCAGGCCGGTCAGCAGCATGCGCTTGCGGCCGAACTTGTCGGCCAGGCTGCCCGCGGGCAGCAGGCCACCGGCAAAGGTCAGCATGTAGGCGCTGACCACCCACTCGATATCGGAGAACGTGGCATGCAGGTCGCTCGCGATGCGCGGCAGCGTGACAGCCACGATATTGGTGTCCAGGACGATCAGCGCGCAGGCGCCCGAGGCGGTCAGCAGCGCGGCGCGCGAGTTCATGCCGCTCATGCCGTCTCCCGCTCATACTGCCCTGCCGGCGATATTGCCTGAAATGAAATAAATCCGGATGTGCTTTGCCCGGCGGGCTGTGGGTGCCGATTCGTCTTGCGCTGCATGTCGTCGCTTCCTGTCGCATTCCTTGATGGGATGCGGGCTAGGATACGGCGGGCAGGGCCGCGCGTTGTTACGCCGGCCGTGCTATTTTGTTGCCTATTAGCTAACAATCAGAATGTACTAAGAAGGAAAACAGCAAACCGATGGAACTGCGCCACTTTCGCTACTTCATCGCGGTAGCCCAGGACTTGCACTTCACCCGCGCTGCCGCGCGGCTCGGCATTTCCACGCCGACGCTTACCCGCCAGATCCAGGAGATGGAAGCCAGCCTTGGCATTCGCCTGTTCGAGCGCAACCAGCGCTCGGTGGCGTTGACGCCGGCCGGCGAGGTACTGCTGGCGGAGGCGCAAGCCGTGGTGGCGCAGTTCGAGGCCGCGCAACTGCGCGCGCAGCGCGAGGCGCGTGGCGAGACGGGCAAGATCCATGTGGGTTATGTCGCCTCGGCGGCCTACTCGGGCGTGCTCCAGCGGCAAGTCGCGGCATTCCGCAAGGCCTGCCCCGACGTGCAGCTGCTGGTGCGCGAGGCGCCCATGGGCACGCTGCCCGAGCAGGTCAGGGATGGGCAGGTCGACATTGCCTATATCCGCTCCCCGATGAACCTGCCCGAGGGCGTGGACGCGCTGCCGCTGGCGCCGGAAGGCTTTATCCTCGCGCTGCACAGCGATTCATGGCTGTGCGGCCTGGCCGAGATCCAGCCTGCGCATCTCAAGGCGGAGACATTCATTCTTCCCGAACAGGTTTCGGGCACGCTGTCCACCGCCGAGCAGGGTGGCTTCGTGCCCAGGCTGGGCCCGCAGCCGGGCGGGCTGGTGGCGGTGCTGACGCTGGTGTCGCTGGGCGAAGGCGTGGCGATTGTCCCGAACGCCGTGGCCGGCCACATCAGCCTGCCCAGCCTTGTCTACCGGGATATCGCGGGCCTGGCGGTGACGTCGTATCTGTCGCTGATGTCGCGCCAGTACGAGAAGGCCGCGACCATTCGACGCTATATCGAACTGGTGTCGCGGCCCGCTGTTACCTCAGGCCGAAAAAGCCGAGTACAAACAGGACAATGACCACCGCGCCTACCAACCAGACGATGCTGTTCATGACACGCTCCTTGCGCAGACTGTAGCCTGACAATCGCACACGTGGCGGGGCGCGTCTGTACGGTAGCGTTCACCGGCGTCAGACCACCATGGGCGTGGTGGCGCCATCGACCGACAGGATGGCGCCCGAAATATAGCTGGCGCGGGGCGAGGCGAGGAACAGCACGGCGTCCGCTACCTCCTCCGGCGTGGCCAGGCGACCCAGGCCGGTGCGCGCGTTGGCGCGTGCCAATGCCTGCTCCACGGTCGTGCCGCTGATGCGCGCATCCACTTCCATGCCTTGCTGCAGGCGTTCGGTATGCGTGGCCGACGGGTTGACCGCGTTCACGCGCACCCCCTGCTTGCCGTAGGCATTGGCCAGGCCGGCGCTGGCCAGCATCAGCGCTGCGTTGGCCGCGCCGCCCGCCAGGTGGGCGGGGTTGGCCAGCTTGCCGCCCATGCCCACGATATTGACGATGGCGCCGCGCCCTTGCTGTGCCATGCGCTTGACCACGGGGTCGATCACGTTGATGTAGCTGAAGTACTTGGCGGCCATCGCGTCCTGCCACAGCTGCGGGGTCAGCTCGTCCGGCGGCCGGCGCTTGGCCGCGCCGGCGGAGGTCACCAGGATGTCGATGGCGCCAAGCGCTGCCACTGCCTCCTCCACCGCGCGCGCGGCCGCGGCGATATCGGTCAGGTCGGCGGATACCGCGACCACGTCCTTGGCGTATTCGCCTTCGCCTTCGGCCAGGCTGGCGCATGCCTTGGCCAGGTTCTCGGCGCTGCGCGAAACGATGGCTACGCGCGCACCCTCGCGCAGGAAGCCGGCCGCGCAGGCCAGGCCAATGCCGCGGCTGCCGCCGGTGATGAGCACGCGTTGATTGCGAAGTTCGAGATCCATGGTGATGTGTCCTGGGTGGTCAGGGAGCGCGCGGGCGTCGATCGATCAATCAATGGCGGATCCGCGTGCGTGGCGGGGCGGCCGTCGGGCCGGTGAGACAACAGGGGTGCCATCTTAGCGCGCCCGCGCCAGCCTTGCTGGCGAGCGCTCAATCCCGGGACGTCGTGCCAGCGCGGCGTCGACGCACCTACGCCGGTGTCAGCGCCACATGCACCGCGATGCCCTCGATCGGATCGAGCACGCCGCGCCAGGGCGCGGCTGCGATGGCTTGCTTGCCGTGGACATAGCCGGCGTTCCAGCGCGCGTCGATGCCGGCGGCGCTGAAGTCGATATCCTTGGTCAGGTCTTCGCCGCCGAACGACGGCGCATTGAGCTCGACCACGTGCATGGTGGTATGGCAGCCCCAGCCCAGCAACGCCTCGACCGCGGGCGTGCTGCGCTCCGCCTGGGGAATGTGCTTGGCCAGTTCGCGGATCACATGCCGCAGCCGGTGCAATTGCCTCTGGTGCTCCAGCTGGGTCTCGGCGCGGCTTGAGTACTGGATGTCCCGCTGCCGTCCCATGGCTTCCCAGATGGTGTCGGGCTCCGGGCCTTGCAGGGGCCACAGCTGCACGGCGAAGATCACCGAGCTGCGGCGAGGGTGGTCGTCGAGCACGGCTTCGATCGGCGTGTTGGAGCAGATGCCGCCGTCCCAAAACGCTTCGCCGTCGATCCGGATCGCCGGGAAGCCCGGCGGCAGCGCCGCGGATGCCAGCAGATGCTCCACGCTCAGCGCCGTGTCCCGGTTGGTGTAGTAGCACATCCTGCCGCTGCGCACATTGACCATGCCGACGGTGAGCCGCGTGTGTTTCTCGCCGAGGTAAGCGAAATCCACCAGCGAGAGCAGGGTGTCGCGTAGTGGCGAGACCGAATAGAAGCCGGCGTGCTCCACCCCGAGCGGCACGCGCGTGCCGAGCCAGGCAGCCGGGTTGGGCGTGAAGAAGCCAGGGATGCCCTGGGTGAGGGTTGCAAGGTTCGACATCGTGCCGTCGCCGCCCGAGAGCAGGCGGGCTAGTTCAAGCGGCCCGTGGCGGCCAACCTGCTCCCAGAACTGCCGCAGGCGCGGCAAGCGATCCGCAGGCCGGTTGCCAGCCACGATCGAGGCGTTGATGGCGCCGATGGAGGTGCCGATGGCCCAGTCGGGCTCGACCCCTGCCTCGTGCAGTGCCTGGTAGACCCCAGCCTGGAAGGCGCCCAGCGCGCCCCCGCCCTGCAGGACGAAGACCACTTGCTGATCGATGGGCCGACTGGCCGCGCCAGGCGCGTCGGTCGGGGCGGCGGCGGGTTGCGTCTTGCTAGCCATGGTGTTCCGGCTCCCGGGTTGTCAGGGGGCGGCCGCGTTTGCTGGTGTTCGCGGCATGAGCGGCCGCCGGACCTGGAACGTGGTCTCGCCAGGACGCGACTTGACGTGCATCGCGCCGCCATGCCGGTTCACCACGGCCTGGTCAAAGATGCCGGGCACGCTGGCTTCCAGGAGCAAGGGACCGCGCTCAAGGTGCCTGGCCACCTGGTAAGGCTAGCACCTCGCGCTGTTCTTGCCAGATCCGTGTTGACGGTGGGCAAAAGGCGTCACTCGCGTGGAGGTCCGGAGGTCCTGTCGTCCTGCGCTTAGCCCTACTCGAACGAGATTCGCGCGGCAAAGGCCAGCAGCGCGGCCGAGAAGGACCAGCGCTGGACCGTTTGCGCGCGTGGGCTCCGGCGTAGCCAGCCGGCCAGGCGCAGCGCGCCGAACACGCACGCCAGGTCGAAGGCCACGCCGGTCAGCACCAGCACCACGCCCAGCTCAAGCACTTGCGACCACACCGGCGCGCCATGCGGATCCACGAACTGCGGCAACAGCACGGAACAAAAGAGCAGGGCCTTGGGATTCAGGATGCTGCTGAGCGCGCCCTTGGCAACGGAGGCGCGCAGCCGCACCGGCGACGCTGCCGTGCCGGTGCCGGCGTGCATCCCGAAGGCCGGGCTGCGGAAGATCTGGACGGCCACATAGGCCAGGTAAAGGCCGCCCGCGACGCGGATGCCCTGGTAGAGCCAGGGCGCCGCGCGCAGCAGCGCGGCCACGCCGCATGCCGAGAGCGTGACATGCGCGGCGCGTGCCATGGCCAGTCCGGCGACGGTGGCCAGGCCATGGCGGACGCCCCGGCCGGTGCTGGTTTGCAGCACCAGTGCCATGTCCGGCCCGGGTAAGGCGTAGACCACGGCCAGGGCGCCGATGAAGGTAACGAGCAAATGTAGGGAGACCATGATGCATGCGGCGACGAGGGCAACATCATGACCCAGGGGCTGGAGGGAATTCTGGCGATTTGATGGATGAAACCCATATAATTTGGTGGAATCCGCTAATTTTTACCGATTTATTGGAGTCTTAATTTTGGATCTCGATAAAACCGATCGCGCCATCCTGATGGCGCTGCAGGCGGACGGACGCGCCACCAACGCCAGCGTGGCGGAATCCGTGGGGCTGAGCGAGACACCGTGCGCGCGCCGGCTCAAGCGGCTGGAGGCCGACGGCTATATCGAGGCCTATCGCGCGGTGCTGTCCCGCCAGGCCCTGGGGCTTGGCCTGATGGCGTTCACGCAGGTCCGCTTTGGCGTACACAGCCGTGAGCTTTCCGACCGCTTCGAGCGCGAGATCCAGGCAATCCCGCGTATCGTGTCCTGCCATAACGTATCGGGCAGCGCCGATTACCTGCTGTTGGTGGTCGCGCGGGACCTGGAGGATTACGGCATCTTCATGCGCGACGTGCTGCGCACATTGCCCGGCGTGACGGCCGTGGAGTCCATGCTGTCGCTGGGCGAGGTCAAGCGCAATGCCGGCTTGCCGTTGCTATGACGCGATGACGGAATGGCGTGATGGCGTGATGGCGTTGCAAGGCTGGGCGCCGCATCCCGCTTCAGTCGTCGCGATTCGCGGCCAGGGACATTTCACGCGCGACAAAGAAGCACAGCAGCGCGATGCCCGTGCACAGGATCGCCACGGTGAAGGCCAGTTGCCGCCCGTGCCACAGATCCGAAAACCACTGCGCGAACTCGGCAGCCAGCACCGCCGCCTTGCCGCCGATGCGTTCGAGCTGGAAATCATATTGCCTCTGCCACCCGGGGCCGTAGGCCAGGTCGCCGGCCTCGTCGCGCGCGGCGGACAGATAGATCAGGACGCCTGCGATCCAGCCTGCAGCGAGGATCACGGCGCCAAGCAGGTAAATGCGAGCGGGGAGGGACCCGTGCTTGCCCGGTGCCTGCCGTTGTTCCGCGTTGCTCATTGGTGTCCTCTGTGGTGTGTTCCGTGGTGTGTTCTGTGGTGTCTTATGTTTCCAAGGTGGCGCCCACGCATTGTAATAAAGGGCGTGTCACTTCCCGCCTGCCCTGCCGCCGAGGGATAAGATCGATCAGTCCCGCCGGCTATAGTCATTCACCCCTTGGGCCAGACCATGCCACATCGATCTCTCCAGCCCGGCACGCTGTGGCCGGCCATCCTGCGCCAGACGGAGCACGCCTTGCAATGCGGCGCGCTGCGTCCGATCGAGACCTTCCAGGAGGGCATCGACGATGGCGGCGTGCGCTTCCTGGTGCGCCAGGTTTCCAGCCTTGCGCGCAAGGACCGCTACAGGGATGAGGGCCACGCGCGCCAGAATGACAACGCCGTCCCCGGCGACCAGGCGGGCGCCGACCCGTTCCTTCCCTACGACCCGGACCTGTTTGTCGCCGACATTTCCGAGACCCATCTTGCGCTGCTGAACAAGTTCAACGTCTTGGACCATCACCTGCTGATCGTTACCCGCCGCTTCGAGCCGCAGGACGCGCTGCTCAACCTGGCGGACTTCGAGGCGCTGCTGGCCTGCATGGCCGAGTTCGATGGCCTTGGCTTCTATAACGGCGGCGCGGCGGCCGGCGCAAGCCAGCGCCACAAGCACCTGCAACTGGTGCCGCTGCCGCTTGCCAGCGAAGGCCCGGCGTTGCCCATCGCGCCGCTGCTTGCGGCCGCGCGCATTGATGGTGCCGTCGGCACAGTGCCGGGGTTGGCGTTTTCGCATGCATTCGCGCCGCTGGCTTTGCCGGCGGACCGAGGGCCGGATCTGGCGCGCACCGCACTTGCGCGCTACCGCGCGCTGCTGGAGGCGGTGGGCGTGCGGACGATCCATGTGGATGGAGCGCCGAAGCCGTCCGCGCCATACAACCTGCTTGTCACGCCGCTTGGGATGCTGCTCGTGCCAAGGTCGGCGGAGTCCGTCGAGGGTATCTCGGTCAATACGCTCGGGTTTGCAGGATCGTTCTTTGTGCGGGACGAGGCGCAGATGCGCACCATCGAGCGGCTCGGCCCCATGGCGATGCTGCGGCAGGTCGCAGGCGCGCCTTTGTCGTCACAGGCATCGATGGGCCGGAAATAAGGGGTAAATATAAAAGCAGGAGCGCCGTTAATGGGTTTGGGCTAGCAAGGTTGTCCGGTGGCGTTCGCGCCGGGCCGGAATCCCCGCTTGATCGTGCTAGCCAGGTCAGATCGCATCGCTTGCTGTGCGCTGCGACGTTCCCCAATCGCATTACTTGGTAGGCCTCACCACTTGCCTTTTCAAACGGCTACCGCCCCAGCCAGTCCGAGCCGCGGCCGCAAACATTCGCGCCTGCCGCGCCTGCTGCCGGCCCTTCTCGCCGCCATCCTCTGCGCGCAGTCGCAGGGCACCACGGCGGACACGCCACCCCCGCGTTCCGAGGCGGTGGCGCGGGTGGTGTTCAGCCTGCTTGGCTATGCGCGCTGGCCAACCGAGCGGGAAATCCTGCGCCTGTGCGTGGACGGCTCGGCCCGCTACGGCGCCAAGCTTGCGGAGGGCGGCGTATTGGCAACTGGCCGCTCCGTGCAATCCAGGCGCATCGACCTGCAAGATGGCGTGTCCACCGCGGGCTGCGACTCCGTCTACCTCGGGCCCATGACGGATGCCCGGCGCAAGAAACTGTCGACGGAGCTGATCGGGCGCCCGGTCCTTGTCATCACGGAAGAAGACTACGAGTGCGAGATCGGCAGCATGTTCTGCCTCAACGTGGTCGATGGCCACGTCTCGTTCCGCGTCAACCTGGATTCCGTTGCCCGCAGCGGCATCCATATCCATCCGGCCGTATTGCAGCTTGGCCGCCGCCGGGGGCCATCGCCATGAAGCTGCCATTGCGGCCCGACGCGACGAGATCGCGTCCGACGCTGTACAACGCGCTGCGCCGCATTCATCTCAGCGTGGCGTTGATCGCCGTGTGCACGGCGGGCATCTCGCTGACCGCGCTCGGGCTGGCCGCGCTGCGCGTCTATGCCGACCACAACCTGCACCTGGTTGCCCGCTCCGTGGCGTACACGCTGGAAGCGCCGGTGGTGTTCCGCGACCAGGCGGCCGCCAGCGAGGCGCTGGTGGCAATCGCCGCGACGGAGGTGGCCCAGGCCCGCGTCTATGACAAGGACAACCGCCTGCTGGCCGAGTGGCAGCGCCCGGCCGACGAGCGGTTTCCCGGCCTGCAGCGCCTGGCCAGCCGCGTGATGGCGCTGGGCCCGGTGGAGCAGGAGATCCTGCATGAAACGCAGGCGGTGGGCACCGTCCGCCTGACCGCCTACACCGGCAACCTCTTGCGCTTTGTGCTCAGCGGGCTGCTGGGGCTGCTGGCTTGCCTGCTGCTCACCGCGGTCAGCGCGCACTATATGTCGAGCCGCATGCTGGTCCATATCATCGAGCCGGTGCGCAACCTCATGCGCGTGGCCCATGCCGTGCGCTCGGAGCGCGCTTTCGACCAGCGCACGCCGCCAGCGCATATTGCCGAGCTCAACGCGCTCGGGGAGGATTTCAACGGCCTGCTCGACGAACTGGAGACCTGGCAGAACCAGCTCCAGCACGAGAACAGGTCGCTGGCGCACCGCGCCAGCCACGACAGCCTGACCGGCCTGCTCAATCGGGCGGCGTTCGAGGATGCGCTGCATCGGGCCGTGCGCTTCGCCGGCACCTCCAAGGGATATGCGGGCGTGCTCTACCTGGACAGCGACGCGTTCAAGGAGATCAACGACAACTTTGGTCATGCCGCCGGGGACGAGGTGTTGTCCGACATTGCCCGGCGCATCCGTTCCTGCGTGCGCGAGGGCGACCTGGTCGCCAGGCTCGGCGGCGATGAGTTCGCGGTACTGCTCACCACGCTGCGCAAGCCTGCCGACCTCGTCCAGGTCGCGGAGCATATCCTGCTTCGCATGAAGGACCCGGTGCAACTGTCGAGCGGCACCAGGATCGGAGCGTCGCTTAGCATCGGGTTGTCCGTGTTTCCGCTTCATGCGCAGACCGCCGCCACCTTGATGCACACGGCGGACGAGGCCATGTACCGGGCCAAGCGCAGGTCGGGAGGCGGCTGGGAGAGCGCGGAGCCGCGGCTGGCGAGTGCCGGGCCCGCCTCGGTCTCCGAATGCGAAGACAACGAGAAATAAAACAAGAACGAGAATAGGAGCCTCTTTCATGCTATCGAACTTGCAAGCCACTGGCAGCCGTGGCATCGCTGCCGCCATGATCGCCATCACCCTTGCGCTTGCTGCCTGCCAGACGGTGCCGGCCCCGAAGCTCACGCCCACGCAAGTCGACGCGTTGCAGTCGCAAGGGTTCCAGCTCACCGAGAACGGCTGGGAGCTCGACCTGTCCGAGAAGGTGCTGTTCGGCCTGAACGAGGACCTGATCAGCGCAGACCGCCAAGGGGCGGTGCAGCGGATCGGCCTGGCGCTATCGGGCGCGGGCATCGATCATGTGCGGCTGGACGGGCATACGGACGACTCCGGCTCGGCCGAATACAACCAGCAACTGTCGGTCCGGCGCGCGGAGGCGGTGGCGAAGGTGCTCGCCACCACGGGGTTCCAGGCGGAGAACATCCAGGTGCGCGGGCTGGGCAAGAGCAAACCGGTGGCGGACAACCGCACCGCCACGGGCCGTGCGGAGAACCGGCGCGTGGCCATCGTGGTCACGATTGAGTAGTCATGGCAGCCCAGCTATCGCCGCGCTCCGGGTAGGCCGGAGCCGGCGCGCCGGCAGCGGCGTCTTTCATTTCCCGGCCGGCGGGGTGCTTCCTTAAGCCTGGGCGCCCTGCGCCAGCTTCTCCTGTGCCCAGTTGACCGCCTCGCGTGCGGGCGCCAGCCCGCTCTTGTCCACGCGTTGGGCCAGCGCGAACACGCGCTCGCGGATCCGCGCCACTTCGGCCAGCACCGCCGCTTCCTCGGCGCCGCCGAGATACTCGCGGGCGCAGCTGATGATGCCGCCCGCGTTGATCAGGAAGTCCGGCGCATAGAAGATGCCGCGGCGTTGCAGCGTGTCGCCCTCGTCCAGCGACGCGAGCTGGTTATTGGCGCCGCCCGCGACGATCTTGAACTGGCAGCCCTCGGCTACCGCCGGGGTGATCACCGCGCCGAGCGCGCAGGGCGCGAACACGTCGGCGGCCACGCTGGTGATGGCCGTGGTGGAGACCACCTGCGCGCCGAATTGCTCACGCGCCTGCTCTGCCTTGGCGCCGTGGATATCGGCCACGATCAGCCGGGCGCCGGCCGCATGCAGCTGGCGGCACAGGTCCCAGCCTACCGAGCCAAGGCCCTGCACGGCAACGGACACGCCTTGCAGGCTGTGATGGTCCAGCACGTAGCGCACGGCGGCCTCGATGCCGACGAACACGCCATAAGCGGTCTTGGGCGACGGGTTGCCGCCGAAGGTGCCCTCGCGCGGCATGCCGCTGATGTAGCGGGTCTGCGTGCGGGCGGCGACCATGTCTTCCACCGTGGTGCCGACGTCTTCGGCGGTGATGTAGCGGCCACCCAGCGATTCGACCATACGGCCAAAGGCGCGGAACAGCTTGGTGCGATCGGTTTGCGCCGGGGTGCGCAGGATCACGGCCTTGCCGCCGCCGAAGGGCAGGTCGGCCAGCGCATTCTTGTAGGCCATGCCTTGCGACAGGCGCAGGGCGTCGGTCAGGGCGTCGCTCTCGGCGGGATAGGCCCAGTAGCGGCAACCGCCAAACGCGGGGCCAAGGCTGGTGCTGTAGATGGCGATGATGGCCTGCAGGCCGGACTCGGGATCGGTGGCGAGCGTGACGCGCTCGTGGGATGGGCCTTCGCCAGTGCCGAACAGGCGGCCGGCGGCCTCTGCGTTGATGCGTTCAGTCAAAGCGTCTTCTCCATGAAGATGGGAGCGCAAAGGGATACCTTCGCTTTCCGGGTGCACCGCATTGGGTTGCAAGGCAGTGCAGTTGCAACGGCGGCCATCGGGGGCTGCCGTCTCGATAAGGCCGGGCTGCCATTGTGTGGCTGCCCGGCCTCGGGTAAACGCTGGGTGCCGCGTCGTGGCGCGGAACCGGTGCTGGATCTTACCGGCAAATCGCGGGGAGATGAAGGGCGCGCGCGGTGTGTGTGCGGTGTGTGCGCGGCACCGGCACATCTATACTTGGAGCGAGGTAATCCTCAACCCGAGCGAAGCGTGAGAGGGAACCGGTGCGGTGGCCTGCGCCCTTCGCGTGCCAGGAGGGCATCATGTTCCAGCATCTGCTGCTGCCCGTCGACGGCTCGCCTCTGTCCGAAGCCGCTTTCAGCAAGGCCCTGGTGTTCGCCCGCGAGGCGCGGGCCCGGGTCACGGTGATCCGGGTGATCCCGGACTTCCATGTCTATACCTACCAGGTGGAATTGCTGGCCGACACCCGTACGCGATTCGTGCAGGAAGCCACCCGCAATTCGGCGGACTACCTGAAAACCCTGGCCGCCGAAGCCGAGGCGGCGGACGTGACTTGCGAGACCCTTTGCGTCATACATGACCACCCCTATGAGGCCATCATCCAGGCCGCCCGGGAAAGGGAGTGCGACCTGATCGTGATGGCCTCGCACGGGCGGCGCGGTTTGCAGGGCGTGCTGATCGGCAGCGAAACCAACAAGGTGCTGACGCATAGCCGCATCCCTGTGCTGGTGTATCGCTAGCGGCTCATCGCAAGCGGCTAGCGGTCGCCTTGTCCGGCTGCGTCCAGTCCAGCACCACCTTGCCACTGTTGCCCGACAGCATGGCGGCAAAGCCGGCCTCGAAGTCGCCCACGCTGAAGCGATGCGTGATCATCGGCGTCAGGTCCAGCCCGCTTTGCAGCATGGCAACCATCTTGTACCAGGTCTCGAACATCTCGCGGCCGTAGATGCCCTTGATCTCCAGTCCCTTGAAAATCACCTGGTTCCAGTCTATCGCCATCTTCGATGGCGGTATGCCGAGCATGGCAATCTTGCCGCCGTGGTTCATGTGCTCGAGCATGGTCGCAAAGGCGGTCGGCACACCGGACATTTCCATGCCCACGTCGAAGCCTTCCGTCATGTGCAATTCGGCAGCCACGTCTTTCAGGTTTTCGTGCTGCACGTTGACGGCGCGCGTGGCGCCCATCTTGCGCGCCAGCGCGAGCCGGTACTCGTTGACGTCGGTGATCACCACATTGCGCGCGCCCACGTGCCGAGCGATGGCGGCGGCCATGATGCCGATGGGGCCGGCGCCGGTGATCAGCACGTCCTCGCCCACCAGGTTGAAGGACAGCGCGGTGTGCGTCGCGTTGCCAAAGGGGTCGAAGATGGCGGCGATCTCGTCCGGGATGTCGTCGGGAATGCGGAACGCGTTGAAGGCCGGAATCACCAGGTACTCGGCAAAGGCGCCGGCGCGGTTCACGCCCACGCCTACCGAGTTGCGGCACAGGTGGCGGCGCCCGGCGCGGCAGTTGCGGCAGAAGCCGCAGGTGATGTGCCCCTCGCCGGAAACGCGGTCGCCAATGGCCAGCCCGCGCACTTCCTGCCCGATGGCGACGATCTCGCCTACGTACTCGTGCCCCACCTGCATCGGCACGGGGATGGTGTTCTGCGCCCACTCGTCCCATTTCCAGATATGGATGTCGGTGCCGCAGATGGCCGTCTGGCGGATGCGGATCATCACATCGTTGTGGCCGACTTCTGGCTCGGGAACGTCGGTCAGCGTCAGGCCGGGCGCGCGTTCGAGTTTGGCGAGGGCTTTCATGGGGGAGCCTCCTGCTTGCAGCGTGGATGAAGGGCTTGGGTGACGCTTGAGGGCCGCTCAGGCGATGGCGCCGAACTTGCGGCCTACCTTGGCAAACGCGGCCACGGCCCGCTCGATCTGCTCGGCCGTATGCGCTGCGCTCATCTGCGTGCGGATCCGTGCCCGGCCCTTGGGCACCACCGGGAAGGAGAAGCCCACCACGTACACGTGCTCTGCCAGCAACGCATCCGCCATGCCGGAAGCCAGCGCGGCATCGCCCAGCATCACCGGGATGATGGGATGCTGGCCCGGCACCAGCGTAAAGCCCAGTGCCGTCATCTCGCGGCGGAAATGCTCGCCGTTCTCCCGCACGCGCGCGCGCAATGCCGCGCCTTCTTCGCTAGCCAGCAACTCCAGCACTTTCAGCGTGGCGGCGCAAATGCTCGGCGCCAGCGAGTTGGAAAAAAGATAAGGCCGCGAGCGCTGCCGCAGCAACTCCACGATTTCCCGGTGCGCCGCCACATAGCCACCGGAGGCGCCGCCCAGCGCCTTGCCCAGCGTGCCGGTGATGATGTCCACGCGGCCCTCCACGCCACACAGCTCCGGCGTGCCACGCCCGTGCTCGCCCACGAAGCCCACCGCGTGCGAATCGTCGACCATCACCAGCGCCCCGTAGCGGTCAGCCAGGTCGCAGATGGATTTGAGGTCCGCGATGATGCCGTCCATCGAGAACACGCCGTCGGTGGCGATCAGCTTGAAGCGCGCGCCGGCGGCATCCGCCTCCTGCAGCCGGGTCTCCAGGTCGGCCATGTCGTTGTTGCGGTAGCGGTAGCGCCTGGCCTTGCACAGGCGCACGCCGTCGATGATGCTGGCGTGGTTGAGCTCGTCGCTGATGACAGCGTCCTGGTCGTCGAGCAAGGTCTCGAACAGGCCGCCGTTGGCGTCGAAGCAACTGGAGTAGAGGATGCTGTCGCCGGTGTGGAGGAACTTGGCGAGTACGGCCTCGAGGGTCTTGTGCACGGACTGGGTGCCGCAAATGAAGCGGACCGAGGCCATGCCGAAACCGTCTTGCTCCAGGCCGCGCCGGGCGGCTTCGATCAGGCGGTGGTCATCTGCCAGGCCCAGGTAGTTGTTGGCGCAGAAGTTCAGTACGTGCTCGCCGCCCGCCAGCCGGATATCGGCCGCCTGCGGGCTGGCGATGACGCGCTCGGATTTATGGAAGCCGTCGGCGCGGATGGTGCTTAAGGTGTCGCGAAGGTGGGAGAGATAGCGGTCGCGCATGGGTAGTCCCCTGGCTGGTGGTTGGTGGCGTGGCGGGCAGCCGTCTTGTTGCGCCGCCGCATCCGCGTTGCGTTCCAGCCTTCATGGTATGGCGAAAGCGGGCCGGGCGCGAGGCATATGCCGCGCGTCACCGCGGCGCGGGGCGCATTTGTTGGCGCCTGCCGCATGCTTTCCAGCGATAGGCCGGCGTGCTTACGTGGCCAATGCCGTCTCACGCGTGGCTTCGGTCCCCGCTTGCCCGAAATTGCAAAGATAGCTCATCACCATATCGGGCACATGCTGCAGCCGCGATGCGACGCGGTCCGGCGCGGCGAGGTCCACGCCGAGCACAAAGGACAGCGTGTAGCGGTTCGAGATGAAATACGACCCTAGCCCGGAAATCGAAACATAAAGATCCACCCAGTCCGCATCCGGCCTGAACACCCCTTGCTCCTTGCCGCGTTCCAGTATCTCCGCCAGCGCGCTTTTCAGCGGATTGAACATGGCGGGGATGACCTTGGATTTGCGGATGTGTTCCGCCTTGTGCAGGTTCTCCGTGCCCAGCAGCAAGATGAACTCCGGCTGCTCGATGAAATGCTGGATGGTGTGCATGACCAGCGCGCGCATATCGTCCACCGGGCTTTTGCCGGTCAGGCCGAGTTCATTCTGCCGCTCGCGCATGGCGGCGTAGGCGCGCTCCATGACTTCGATGAACAGCGCCTCCTTGCTGTCGAAGTAGTGGTAGACCAGGTTCTTGCTGATCTTGCTGCGGGCCACGATGCTGTCCACGCGGGCGCCGTCAAAGCCCTTGGCGGCGAATTCCTTCGACGCCATCTGGAGGATCTTCTCGCGCGTGGCCTGGGCGTCGCGCGGCTTTGGCTTGCGCACGGTCTTGGCGGTCACTGGCATACGAATGTTCCTCGATAAATTTGTCATGGCATTGTCATGGCGGGCGGCACCGTGCCAGTGCACCCGCTAACCAGATGGTTAGTGTACACCCCCAGAGGCGCACCGCAAGAAGGCCGCCAGCCAAGCGCTGGCGCCATTCTGGTGCTCCGTGAAAACCCGGTTGACAAGCAAAATCCCGTCTTCTATTGTACTGACTAGTTAGTTAGCAGATCGGTCGGTGCGCGTTCCGGGGCAACGGAATGCGCGGCACGCGCAAGTCGACCGTGCCTCACATCCTTGGAGTTGACATGGTTCATGCGGGAAGCAATACAGGCGTCCGGGTCGGGTGCGATATCGGGGGCACGTTCACGGACATCGTCCTGGCAATGCCGGACGGGCGGCTGTTCGTCAACAAGACATCGACCACGCCGCACGACCTGGGCGAGGCCATCGTCACTGGCCTGAAGTCGCTGATCGGGCAGGCCGGGATTGCCCCGGGCGACATCACGGAAATTGTCCACGGCACCACCACAGCGTCCAACACCATCCTGCAGAAGGTGGGCGCACGCACCGGCGTGCTGACCACGGCGGGCTTTCGCGACGTGCTGGAGATCGGCCGCATCCGCACCCCAACCATGTTCGACCTGGGCTGGCAGAAGCCGCAGCCGCTGGCGGCGCGTCGCTATCGACGCGGGTTGAACGAGCGCATCGACGCGCGCGGCAACATCATCGTGCCGCTCAACGTGGACGAGGTACTGACCGTGGCGCGCGGGCTGGTGGAAGAGGGCGTGGAAGCGCTGGCCATCTGCTTTATCAACAGCTATATCAACCCGGTGCATGAGCTGGAAGCGAAGGCGCAACTGGAGCGGGCGTTTCCCCGCCTGCTGGTGACCGCATCGTGCGATGTGCTGCCGGAAATCAAGGAGTACGAGCGCACCAGCACCACGGTGGTCAATGCCTACATCCTGCCTGCCATGCGCACCTACCTGCGGCGCCTGAAGGATGACCTGGCCCGCATGGGGGTGTCGGCGTCGCTGCAGGTGATGGYGTCCAACGGCGGCATGATGGGCGTGGGCAGCGCGAGCGAGAAGCCGGTGTTTGCCGTGGCTTCCGGGCCGGCCGGCGGCGTGGCGGGCGCGGCACAGATCGGCGCGCTGGGTGGCGGGCGCGACCTGATCGTGTTCGACATGGGCGGCACAACGGCCAAGGCGTCGATCATCACCGACGGCACGCCGTCGCTGACCACCGAGTACGAGTTCCGCGACGGCATCAGCGCCCCGAGCCGCTTTGTCAAAGGCGGGGGCTATGTGCTGAAGGTACCGGCCATCGATATCGCGGAGGTGGGTGCGGGCGGCGGCTCGCTGGCGTGGATGGATGCCGGTGGCCTGCTGTGCGTGGGCCCCGAATCGGCCGGCGCCAACCCGGGGCCCGCGTGCTACGGGCGCGGCAACGATCGGCCCACGGTGACCGACGCCAACATGGTCCTTGGCTACCTGAATCCCGAATCGCTGGCGGGCGGCAGCCTCAAGGTGGACCCGGAGCAATCGCGCCGTGCCATTGACGCGCATATCGGCGCGCCGCTCAAGCTTGATACGCTGGCCGCCGCGCACGGCATCCGCCATGTGGCCAACGTGAGCATGGCGCGCGCGCTGCGTGCCGTGACGGTGGAGCGTGGGCGCGACCCGCGCGACATGACGATGATCGCCTTCGGCGGCGGGGGCCCGCTGCACGCGGTGGACGTGGCCATGCTGCTGGGCATCAAGCGGGTGATCGCACCGGTGATGGCGGGCGTGTTCTGCTCGGCCGGCATGCTGTGCGCGGATGCCGAGCATAACTTCGTCAAGGCCATCCTGCGGCCGCTGGCGGAATGCGACGGCGCCGGCATTGGCACGGTGATCGACGATTTGCGCCAGCAAGGCCTGGCCATCCTCGCGCTGGAAGGCTATCCGGAGGCCGCGGTCGAGATGGCGGTGGGCATCGACCTGCGCTACCTCGGCCAGAGCTCGGAGCTGACCATCCCGCTGCCCGGCGGTGAAACCGGCAAGGCGCCGGACGCTGCTGCGCTTACGCAGCTTATCGAGGACTTCGGCGTCCAGTACCAGCAAACCTTCGGCTACCGCAACGACGAGCCGCTGGAACTGGTCAACGTGCGCCTGAGCGCCTATGGCCGCAGCGACCAGCGGCTGGATTTCAACGCGATCCAGGTGGATGCCAGCGCGCTGCATGGTGTTGCCGGCACGCGCCAGGTGAGTTTCGGGCGCGACCAGGCGCCGCGCGAGACCTTGCTGATCCCGCGCTCGGCCATGACGGATGCGCCGCGCCAGGGCCCGCTCATCATTGAGTCGTACGACACCACCATCGTCGTGCCGCCGGGCGCCTCGGCGCGCGCGGACAAGATCGGCAACATCATCATCGATATCGCCCAGGAGGCAGCATGAGCACGCAGTTCGACCCGGTGACCTTCGCGGTCGTCAAGAACGCGATGGACTCCATCGTCGACGAAGTGGCCTACACGGTCATTCGCACGGCGCGCTCGGAGATCGTCAAGGACGTGATGGACTACTCGGCCGCGATCTGCGACCGGCACGGCCGCATGGTGGCGCAGGCCAAGACCATCGCGCTGCACCTGGGGGCGATCCCCGAGGCCATGGAAGCCGTGCAGGCGCGCTACGGCAACGCGCTGAACCCGGGCGACGCGGTGATCGTCAACGACCCTTACCAGGGCGGCATGCACCTGCCGGACATCTTCATGTTCGTGCCGTTCTTCTACGGTGGCGAGCTCGAAGGCTATTGCGTGGTGATCTGCCACCACACCGACGTGGGCGGCCGCGTGCCGGGCTCCAACGCCAGCGACTCCACCGAGATCTACCAGGAAGGGCTGCGCATCCCGGTACTCAAGCTCTATGAGGCCGGCAAGGTCAACGACACGCTGGAACGCATCATCGCGCAGAACGTGCGCCTGCCCGAGCGCGTGCTGGGCGACCTGAAAGCGCAGTACGCCGCAACCCAGGTAGGCGTGCGCGAACTCACCGCGCTGTTCGGCCGCTACGGCCGCGACGACACGCGTGCCTACCTGAACGAGCTGCTGGACTATGCCGAACGCCTCACGCGCGAAGAGATCCGCAAATGGCCCAAAGGTACCTTCCGCTTCACCGACTACATCGACGACGATGGCTTGTCGCCGGAGCCGATCCCCATCCAGGTGGCACTGACGGTGCATGAGGATTACGTCAGCGCGGACTACACGGGATCGTCGCCCCAGGTGCGCGCGGCCATCAACTCCACGCTGTCATACACAAAGTCCTGCACCTACCTGAGCGTGCGCTGCGCGTTGAAGGGCGATGTGCCGAACAATGCCGGCGTGTTCCGCTGCATCGAGGTGCGCGTGCCGGAAGGCTCCGTGCTCAATCCCCTGCCACCGAGCGCGGTGGCAGCGCGCGCGCTGACGGGCTACCGCGTGTTCGATGCGATGCTCGGCGCGCTGGCGCAAGTGGTGCCGGACCGTATTCCCGCAGCCGGCGAAGGCGGCAACACGGTGGTATGCCTGTCCGGCATGAGCGATGAGAACAAGCCTTACATCATCGTGGACATGATCTGCGGCGCATGGGGCGCGCGCCCCGCCAGCGATGGCATCGAGGCCATCACCAATGCCTCGCAGAACCTGTCGAACACGCCGGTGGAAACGCTGGAGGCGCAGCACCCCGTGCGCGTGGAAGCCTACGAGCTGGTGGAGGATTCCTGCGGTGCGGGCGAGTTCCGCGGCGGTCTGGGCATTCGCCGCAGCTATCGCGTGCTGGCGCCCAACGCGCTGCTGCAATTGCGTGCCGACCGCATGAAGTTCTCGCCCTATGGCCTGGCCGGTGGCGGCCCCGCCAGTCCGGCGCGCAACCTGCTGCAGCAAGGCGATGAGGTCACGGACCTGCCGAGCAAGGTTGGCATGACGATCGCGCGCAACGATGTGGTGACGCATATCCAGCCCGGCGGCGGCGGCTTCGGCGACCCGCTGGCGCGTGACTTCGAGCGCATCCGGCAGGACGTATGGAACCACAAGCTCACCGCTGCCTATGTGCTCGAGCATTACAAGGTGGTGGTGAATCCCGCCACCGGCGAGATCGATGTGCCGTCCACCGCAGCATTGCGCGCGAAGCTGCTGGCCAAGGCGGCGTAGTATTTCCGGACGGCTGGCAGCCRTCCGCTTACGCATACCCACAGACACCCCAAGAGGAAATCGAGATGCGTTTTTCTGTCATGAAACTGGCCTGGCGCGCCTGTGCCGCCGCGACAACGTGGATGCTGTTCGCCGGCGCGGCCTCGGCACAGGCGCCCGCCCAGAAGCTGCTGGTGCGGATGGACTACTCGCCATGGGGCATGCATGCCGCCATGCACCTGGCCAAGCAGAAGGGCTGGTTCCAGGAGGCGGGGCTCGACGTGGAAGTGCAGGACGGCACCGGCACCATCAACACCCTGCAACTGCTCGCCGCCGGCCAGGCCGATGTGGGCCAGGTGCAGCTTGGCACCATGGCCGTGGCCAAGGAGAATGGGCTGGACCTGATCTCCATCGCCGGCTTCGCCCGCAAGGGCGACCTGGCGGTGATGGTCGATGAAAAGCTGGGCGTCAAATCCGTGCAGGACCTGGTCGGCAAGAAGCTGGTGTGCTTCACCACCAGTCCGTGGGCGCCATTTATCGATCCCTACTTCAAGGCCAACAAGATCGCCAAGGGCAAGGCCACCATCGTGATGGTGTCACCCGCGGCCATGATCTCCACCTACGCCTCGGGCAACAGCGACGGCTTCCTGTCGCAAGCGCCGTTCGGCCAGCCGATGGTGTCCAAGGTACGCCCCGCCAAGGCGCTGCTGTTGTCCGACAGCGGCATCAATTTCCCCAGCTACGGGCTGGTGGCCACGCCGCAGCGGCTGGCCGAGAAGGGCGCCGCGCTGAAGAAGTTTGCCCAGGTGCAGGTACGCGCGTGGGAGTACATCTACGCGGGCCACGCCGATGAAGGCGTGGCCGCCATCCTGGCGCAGCGCCCCAACGCCAAGCTCGACCCGCAGATCCTGCTGGCGCAGATCCAGGCTTACCGTACGTTCTTCGACAGTCCCACGCAGAAGAGCCTGCCGATCGGCAAGCAGAGCGACGCCGACTGGGCGGCCGCCATCCAGTCGATGGAGCAGGCCGGCATGATCAAGCCCGGGCGCAAGCCGGCCGACTACTACACCAACGCCATGCTGGCGAACTAGGCCGGGAGACGCACATGTCGGCATTCCTGCAGATCGGGCAACTCAACAAGGTCTACCATTCCCAGCGCGAACCGCTGTACGCGTTGAAGGACGTCAGTCTCGATATCGAGCAAGGAGAATTCGTCAGCATCGTCGGCCCCAGCGGCTGCGGCAAAAGCACGCTGCTCAAGTGCGTGGCCGGGCTGGAACCCATTTCCAGCGGCCACCTGGCGCTGCAGGGCGACCCCATCGTGGGCCCGCCGGCCAACATGGGCGTGGTGTTCCAGCGCGACCTGCTGCTGGACTGGCGCACCATCCTGGACAACGTGCTGATTGCCGCCGAGTTCCACGACCTGGATCGCGCGGACTTCGAGGAGCGCGCGCGTTCCGTGCTCAACCTGTTCGGCCTTGGCGCGTTCGCGCACCGCTATCCGTGGGAGCTGTCCGGCGGCATGCGCCAGCGCGCCTCGATCTGCCGCGCGCTGCTGGTGGACCCGCAACTGCTGCTGATGGACGAGCCCTTCGGCGCGCTCGATCCTTTCACGCGGGACGATCTCAACGAGGAGCTGCAGCGCACCTGGCTGGCCACCGGCAAGACCGTGCTGTTCATCACGCATTCGATCTCCGAAGCCGTGTACCTGAGCGACCGCGTGGTGGTGATGTCGCGCAACCCGGGCGGCATCGCCGCGGTGATTCCGATCGAGCTGGAACGGCCACGCAGCCTGGCGGTGCGGGAGACGGAGGCCTTTGCCGGCTACGTGTCGCAGATCCGCCAGATTTTCCGTGAGCTTGGCATCTACAGGGGATGATGTGATGAAGTTGCTATGGAAGCGTTCCGAGGACAGCCGGCTGGCCATCCTGACCATCGTGGTGCTGTTGCTGATCTGGGAGGGCGCGGTGCGGGCCTTTGGCGTACGCGAGTTCCTGCTGCCGCCGCCCAGCAAGATCTTTACCGAGTTCCTGGCGCAGCCGGGTTTCCTGCTGATGCAGAGCCTGGACACGCTGCAGACCACGCTGGCGGGCTTTGTCCTCGCCGTGGTGCTGGGCGTGGGCTCGGCCATCGGCATCGTGTATTCCCGTTTCCTGGATCGCACGCTCTACTCCCTGATGGTGGCGCTCAATGCCGTGCCCAAGGTGGCGCTGGCGCCGCTGTTCGTGATCTGGCTGGGTACCGGTTCCGCGCCCAAGATCGCCATTGCCATGCTGATCGCGATCTTCCCGATCTTGATCGACACGGTGCTCGGCCTCAAATCCATCGACCCGGAAATGCTCAACATGGCGCGCGCCAACCAGGCGTCGCGCAGCAAGGTGCTGTGGAAGATCCGCTTTCCCAACGCCCTGCCCAGCATCTTCGCGGGGATGAAGGTGGGCGTGTCGTTCGCGCTGGTGGGCACCATCGTCGGCGAGTTCGTGGCGGGCGAGACCGGGCTTGGCCACGTCATCCTGGTGGCGCAAGGCAGCTTCGACACGCCGACCGTGTTCGTGGCGCTGGCGCTGCTGTGCGCGCTGGGCGTGATCCTCTTCAAGGCGCTGGAGTGGGCCGAGGAGCGGATGCTGCCGTGGCACGCGTCGCAGCGCGGCAGGCCGGGACAAAGCCATGTGCCCGCGCCGGGTACGGAGCGGTTGACGCAACTGGTGCAAGCCAAACGCTGAGGGGGCGGGCGGCGCGGATGGTCCGTTCACAAGCTGCGCCGCCGCCTCAAACTCGGCTACAATCGCGCCATGTTTCGCGCAGACCGCCCCTCCTTCTTGCGGGGAGCCTTGCTGCTGTTGCTGTTTGCAATGCAGCTCCTCACCCCGCTTCTGCACGGCCATCTCGGAACCCCGAAACTCCATGGCCTGCATGTGCACACGGCGCTCCAAGGTGCGGTTAATTCTTATTCTCCTTCCGCTTCATCCCCATTGCCGGCGGGTTCCGTCGCGCTGATCGCGGTCGAGCCGCTTGAGGTCGATGTGCAGACCGCCATCGGCCCCATTGCCTTTTCCCTCCACGTGGAGGTCGCCGATGTGCTGATCGGCCTGGTCTTCGCGTTCCTGCTGTTTGCCGCGCGGCCGCTGCCGGTGTTCCGGCGCCTGCCGTGGCGCCAGCGCACGCCGCCCCGATGGCGTGGCAGCGACAGCAGGCCACCCCCCGCGCACGCCCCTCCCCTCGCTTCCTGATTCCCCTGCCGGCCACGCCGGCGGTGCACGCTCGCGCGCCTGATCGAGGCTGATCACGGCGTGTCGGGCGCTTCCATCCTGCTTTGGAGTCAGGCATGTTTTCCCGTCGAGTTGTTTTCGTTGGCGCGCTGGTCGCGTCGACGCTGTTCCCCATTGGCATGGCCCGCGCGCAGGTACTGACGCTGTCCGATGCCCAGGCCCGCGCGCTCGGCGTGCGGTTTGATCCGGTCGCCGGTGCCGCGCAACTGGAGACCGGCGCCAGCGCTCGCGTGGTGCTCAAGCCCGATGCGCAGTACGTGGTTGCGGCGCCTTATGCCGGCATGGTCTCGCGCGTGCTGGTGTCGATCGGCCAGGCGGTGCGCGCCGGCCAGCCGCTGGCCACCTTTGCCAGCCCGCAACTGTTCGAGGCCGGGCGCGCGCTGTCGGAAGCGCGCTCGCAGGCCAACCTGGCCCGCCTGGCGCTGGCGCGGGACCGTGGCTTGCACGATGACGGCATCATCCCGGGCAGCCGCTGGCAAGCTACGCAGGCACGCGCGGCGGAAGGCGCGGCGATGGTGCGCGCCCGCGAGGCCGAGATGGCTGCCGCGGGCATCGTGTTCGCGGGCGGCTCGGGTGAGCCGCAACTGGTGGCCGGCCGTGCCGGGCTCATTGCCGAGGTCAACGCCGTGCCTGGCACGCGCGTGGAAGGCGCCGCGCCGTTGTTCCGCATCGTGGACCCCACCGCGCTGGAGCTTGATCTGCTGGTTGGCCGCGATGCGCCTGCTCCCACCGGCGGCGAACGTGTGGAGGTGCGCCAGCGCGGCGCCACCGGCACGGTGGCCGGCGTGGTGCCGGCAAGCGACGGCACCGCCGCCGTGCGCGTGCGCGCGGTGCTGGACAAGCGCGGTAGCCTGCAGGCTGGCGAGAGTGTGAATGTGATCGTGCACTTGCGTAGCACGCCCGACGCCACTGGCGCGGGCCGCGTGCGGGTGCCGGCCATGGCGCTGACGTATTGGCGCGGCACGCCGGGCGTGTTCGTGGCGACCAAGACCGGCGTGCGCTACCAGACCGTGGTGGTCGAAGCCGTGGACGATGCCGCCGCGACCGTGCGCGGCCCGCTGCCCGCCGGCACGCGCGTGGCGGTGGCCGGCGTGGGCGCGCTCAAGGGCATGCTCGCGGGAGGCCAGTGATGCTTGCCGGCCTGATTGAATTCTCCCTGCGCCAGCGGGCGCTGGTGCTGATTGCTGCCTGCGTGCTGGCTGTGGCCGGAGCGTGGGCTTACTTGAAGTTGCCCATCGATGCCTTTCCGGACATCTCGCCCACCCAGGTCAAGGTCATCCTGAAGATCCCCGGCATGACGCCGGAGGAAGTCGAGCAGCGCGTCTCCACGCCGATCGAGCAGGAACTGCTGGGCATCCCGCACAAGACCATCGTCCGCTCGGTGTCCAAGTACGGCATCAGCGACGTGACGGTCGATTTCGAGGAGGGCGTGGACAGTTACTGGGCCCGCCAGCAGGTGTCCGAGCGGCTCGCCGGCCTGCTGCGCGACCTGCCGCCCAACGCCATCGGCGGGCTGGCGCCGATCACCACGCCGCTGGGCGAGATGTTCATGTTCACGGTGGAGGGCGATGCCTTCTCGCTGGCCGAACGGCGCCGCGTGCTGGACTGGGTGCTGCGCCCGGCCTTGCGCACGGTGCCCGGCGTGGCGGATGTCAACGCGCTGGGCGGCGAGGTGCGCAGCTACGAGGTCATCCCCGACCCGGCGCGGCTGCGCGCCCGCGCCGTTACGGTGGAGCAATTGCGCCAGGCGCTCGACGCCAACAACCGCAACGACGGCGCGGGCCGGGTGGAGCAGGGCGACGAGAACTGGGTGGTGCGCGTGGAGGGCGGCGTGCGCGGCGTGGAAGACTTGCGCCAGGTAGCCGTTGCCGCGCCGGGCGGGCGCAACGGCATGCCGCTGGTGACGGTGGGCGACGTGGCCACCGTCAGGCTCGGCGTGGCCACGCGCAACGGCGCGGTCAGCAAGGACGGGCGTGGCGAAGCGGTGCAGGGGCTGGTGCTGGCCCTGCGCGGCGCCGATGCCCGCCAGCTGGTCGCCGACGTGCAGGCCAGGCTGGATGCACTGGCGCCGCAACTGCCCAAGGGCATGTCCACGCACGTGTTCTACAACCGGGGTGAACTGGTCACGCGTGCCGCCAATACCGTGGTGCGGGCCCTGATCGAGGCCAGCCTGCTGGTGGTGGTGACGCTGTACCTGTTTCTTGGCGGCCTGCGCGCGGCGCTGGTGGTGGCGGCAACCCTGCCGCTGTCGATGCTGGCGACCTTCCTGCTGATGCGCTACGTGGGGCTGACCGCCAACCTGATGAGCCTGGGCGGCCTGGCGATTGCGCTGGGCATGCTGGTGGACGCGGCGGTGGTGGTGGTGGAGAACATCGAATCCGCCTTGGCGAAGGCGCACGAACGCAAGTCCGACCCATCGCTGCGCGGCGCGGTGATCCGCCATGCCGTCGCCAGCGTGGCGGTGCCGATGCTGGCCGGGGTGTCGATCATCGCGATCGTGTTCCTGCCGCTGCTGTCGCTGCAAGGCCTGGAGGGCAAGCTGTTTGGCCCGGTGGCGCTGACCATCGTGCTGGCGCTGGCGTCGTCGGTGGCGATCGCATTCACCGTGGTGCCGGCGCTGGCGTCGCTGCTGCTGCGCACGCATGCGGACGAGACCCCGTACCTGATGCGCAAGGTGGCACGCGGCTTTGCCCGGCTGCAGGACTGGAGCGGGCGGCATCCGCGCGCGGTCTTTGCCTCGGCGGGCGTGGCGCTGGCCGTGGCGGTGGCGCTCTACCTGTCGGTGGGCAAGACCTTCATGCCCACCATGGACGAGGGCGACATGATCGTGCAGTTGCAGAAGGCGCCGTCGGTCTCGCTGGCGACCTCGGTGGGCCTGGACCTGCGGGTGCAGCAGGCGCTGCTGGCCGAGGTGCCGGAGATCCGCTCGATCGTGGCGCGCTCCGGCTCGGACGATCTCGGCCTCGATCCGATGGGGCTGAACGAGACCGACACCTTCCTCGTGCTGCAGCCAAAGGACCAGTGGCGCGGCAGCAAGGAAGACATCGCCATCGCCATCCGCCGCGTCATGGAGCGTTTCCCGGGCGTGGTGTATGGCTTCACACAGCCCATCGAGATGCGCGTCTCGGAGATGCTGACCGGCACGCGCGGCGACGTGGCCATCAAAGTGTTCGGCTCTGATCTCGGCGCCATCGACACGGCGGCGCAGGCCATTGCCGCGCGCGTGCGCAAGATCCCCGGTGCGGCCGAAGTGATCGCGCCCAGCAACGAGGGCGTGCAGTACCTCACGCTTGCGCTGGACCGCGCCGCCGTCGGCCGCGCGGGGCTTTCCGGCGATGCGCTGCAAGCGTTGCTGCGCGCCCAGGTGGAGGGCGAGCGGATCGGCATCGTGCCAGAGGGCACCGTGCGCACGCCGCTGATCCTGCGTGGCAGCGATAGCCTGCGGCAGACGCCGGAGACCTTCACCAGCCTGCAGGTGACAGCGCCGGACGGCACGTCCTGGCCGCTCACCTCCCTGGCACAGGTGCGGCGCGTGGAAGGGCCGGTGCGCATCAACCACGAAGACGGTGGGCGCTTTGCGGTGATCCAGGTCAGCGTGGAAGGACGCGACCTGACCGGCTTCGTGCAGGAGGCACAAACGGCCGTGGCGGGCCTGTCAGGACTGCCCAAGGGATTGCGCGTGGCCTGGGGCGGCCAGTTCGAAAACCAGCAGCGCGCCGCCGCGCGCCTTGCGCTGGTGGTGCCGCTGGCGCTGGGTGCCATCTTCCTGCTGCTGATGCTGACCTTCCGCTCGATCCGTCAGGCGGCGCTCGTCATCGCCAATATTCCGTTCGCGCTGGTGGGCGGCATCGCCGCGCTGCGGGTGGCGGGCGAGTACCTGTCGGTGCCGGCCTCGGTGGGCTTTATCGCGCTGCTGGGCATTGCCGTGCTGAATGGCGTGGTGCTGGTTTCGCATTTCAATACCTTGCTGGAGGAAGGGCGGCCAATGGCCGAGGCGGTGTGCACCGGCGTGCGCGACCGCTTGCGGCCGGTCCTGATGACCGCCTGCATCACGGCGCTGGGGATGATTCCTCTGCTGCTCGCCACCGGACCCGGCTCTGAGATCCAGCGCCCGCTGGCCATCGTTGTCTCGGGTGGCCTGGTCAGCTCCACCGCACTGACCTTGCTGCTGTTGCCGCTGTTGTTCGAGCGCTTTGGCGTGGCGCGGTCGCGCGAGGACAAGCCAGGCCGCATGGCACAAGGAGAAGCGCAATGAGAGGCGCAATGAGAGGCGCAATGAGCAAGATGGCAGCCGCGGCTGTCATGATCGCGGCCACCGGGATGCCGGGTGCCGTGTGGGCGCAAGCAGCCATGCCGGCGCAGGCCGGCGTGCTGCCCCTTGAGTCCGCCGTGCGCGACGCCGTTGGCCAGTCGCCGGACGTGCAGATGGCCGAGGCTCGCCGCGATGCGGTGCTGGCCCGGGCGGACGGCATCCGTGCCGGCACCGCCGAGGCCGTGGTGCGGGCCATCGGGCAGCGCCGCCAGGTGCGCGAGCCGTCAGACCGGTTTGCCGAAGGGCAACTGGCACTGGAGCGCCCGCTGCGGCTTTGGGGCAAGGCCGACGCCGATGGCGAACTGGCTGATGCCACGGCGCAGTCAGGCCAGCTCGCCGTGATGGATGCACGCCATGAAGTCTCGCGGCAAATCCTGTCGCTGTGGTTCGGAGCGTTGCGCGCACAACAGGCGCGGCTGGCGGCGCAGGGCAACGACAGCCTGGCGGGCGAGCTGGCGGCCGTGACCGCTCGCCGGGTGCAGGCTGGCGATGCAGCGCCCATGGACCATGAGCTCCTGCTGGCCGAGCGCGCCCGCACCGCTGCCGCGCTGGCCAGCGCGCGCGCGGCGGAAGCGGCGGCGGCGGCCGAACTGCGGGTGCGCTTCCCGGGCCTGGGCGTGCCCGGCGGCCTGCCGGCGGATGTGCGCCTGCAGGCGTTGCCGGACGACCCCGCCGATGCGCTGCGCAGCCGCTATGTGGAGGACAGCCACGAGTTTCGCCTCGCCCAGTCGCAGGAAACGCAAGCCCAGCGGCAGGCCCGGCGCACCGACCTGGAGCGCAAACCGGACCCGACCGTGGGCGTGTTCTTCACGGTGGAGCGCGGCGGCGCGGAGCGCATTGCTGGCGTGAGCATCAGCATGCCGCTTGGCTCCGCGCACCGGCGTTCGGCGGCGGTGGCCGCAGCGGCCGACGCGGAGGCTGCCGCCCGCAGCCGGGTGGCGGTGGAGCGCAGGATCGGCGCCGAGTTCGAGGTGCTGTACCGCGGCCTGGAAGGCAAGCGCGCCGCAGCCGTGGCGCAGGCCGAAGCGCTCGCGCTACAGCGCAGTGCGGCGGCACGCACCGGCCGGGCCTACAAGGCGGGGGAAACCGGCCTGAGCGAACTGCTGATGGTCCGGCGTGCCTTGGCCGATACCACGCTGGCCGAACGCGTGGCTCTGGTCGATGCGCTGGAGGCCGACAGCCGCCTGCGGCTGGACCTGCACCGGATGTGGGACTTCGACGATTGAGCCAGTGGCTGCCCGGGTGCGGTGCGCCCGGGCAGCGGGCTACCGGCTTGGGCGGCCGGCCCGTTTGACCGGATGCGCGGCATCGGCTTCGCCAGCCACCTGTGCGCTCGCCAGCAGGCCGCGCAGGAACAGCATCAGCATCCGGCCGGTCGGGTCGGCGCTCGTCGTGCCCCGTTGCAGCGCGAGGCCATGGGCGAGCGCCATGAAACCCGCGGCCAGCTCTTCCGGCTGGGCTGGCGGCACGCGGCCCAGATGGCGGAACAGGCGCTCGATCAGGCCGCCAAGTTCGCCGCGATGCGTCTCGCAAACCGCACGGTAAACGCTGGCAAACGACGGGCTGCGATTGGCGTGCATCTGCAGCTCAATCGATAGCATGGCCCAGTCGGCATCCGCATGGAGCGCCGCAGCCCAGGCATCCAGGCCCGCGAGCACCTCTGCGCCGGTATGCTCCGCCGTGTCGAACACCGCTGCCAGCTGCTTTGCCTCGGCCTCCATATGGCCGCGCAGCAGATCTAGCAGCAGCGCCTCCTTGTCCGGGAAGTTCGAATAGAACGCCCCCTGCGAATAGCCCGCTTCCTCCGCGATATCCCGGATCGACGTGCCGCCAAAGCCGCGCTGCATAAACAAACTGCGCGCGGCCTCAAGCAGGCGCTCGCGGGTTTGCGCCTGGCTTTGCTCGCGGCTCAGGCGCTTGCGCGGGGCGGGTTGCTTCGTTGGCGTGGCATTGGGCATGGCATTGGGCGCGGCGAGAGGGGTTGCCGTATCGATTGCATTTGGGATTTCAGCTGCTATCATAACGGATATTAATTGATATCTGAATTTCATATGACCTTCGAGATAAAGGCCTGTCCATGAACTTGCAAACCGCTTTCGTGACCGGTGCCACCGGTCTGCTCGGCAACAATCTTGTCCGCGAACTGCAGGGCCGCGGCGTCGCGGTCAAGGCGCTGGTGCGCTCTGCGGAGAAGGCCAGGCAGCAATTCGGCGATCTCGCGGGTGTGGAGTTCGTGGTTGGCGACATGGCCGATGTCAAGGCGTTCGCCCCGGCCATGCACGGTTGCGATGTGGTTTTCCATACCGCCGCGTTCTTCCGCGACAACTACAAGGGTGGCAGTCACTGGGAAACGCTCAGGCGCATCAATGTCGACGGCACGGCCGCCCTGATCGCGCAAGCCCACGCGGCAGGCGTGCGCCGCTTCGTGCAGACCTCGTCCATCGCCGTGCTCAACGGCGCGCCGGGTTCGGTGATCGATGAAACGCATGTGCGCGAACCTGCCGACGCCGATGACTACTATCGCAGCAAGATCCTGGGCGATCGCGCCGTCCTGGCTTTCCTCGAGAATGCCCCCGAGATGCATGCCACGTTCGTGCTGCCCGGCTGGATGTGGGGGCCGGGCGATATCGGGCCGACGTCAGCCGGACAAGTCGCGCTCGATACGGCGATGCGCCGATTGCCGGGCCTGGTTCCAGGGAGCTTTTCCGTGGTCGACGCCCGCGATGTCGCACAGGCGCATATCGCCGCGGCGCTGCGCGGGCGGCGTGGCGAGCGCTATCTCGCGGCGGGCCGGCATATGACCATGCGCGAGCTGATCCCGCTGATCGGACGCACCGCGGGGGTGGCAACGCCCAAGCGCGCGCTGCCCGTGCCGTTGTTGTTTGCGCTGGCGTGCGTGCAGGAAATCTACGCCCGGATCACCGGCAAGCCGATCCTGCTCAGCCTTGCAACCGTGCGGCTGATGGTGAAGGAAGCGGACCGGACCCGCTTTAGCCATGCCAAAAGCGAGGGCGAGCTAGGCTTGGGCTTCCGGCCCGTGGATCACACGGTTCGCGATGTCATTGCGTGGTATCGGGCGCACGGATGGCTGCCGGCCTCGGCATGAGGGCCGGGGGCGCAAGCTGAACGCCATGGCGGCGGGACCGGGTGGCGGAGCAGGCCAAGGTCATGCCGATTTTGCATAGGCTGCCCCCGCGCCTTGTGGAAGAATGCATGCATTCTTCCAGTGCGCACCCGTACTGCAACCCAGGCCCCGGCGCCCGCCAGCCTTACCCTACCCACCATGAACGAAGAAATCGTCTATCTCAACGGCGAGCTCACGCCTTTGTCCGAAGCCCGCGTCCCCGTGCTGGATCGCGGCTTTATCTTTGGCGATGGCGTGTATGAAGTGGTCCCCATCTATGCCGGCAAGCCGTTCCGCCTGCCGCAGCACCTGGCGCGGCTGGCGCGCAGCCTGGACACCATCGGCATCCCCAACCCGCACACCGACGCGCAGTGGATGGCGCTGATCGACCGTGTGGTGCAGGCCAACGGCCTCGCCGACCAGATGGTGTACATCCAGGTCACGCGCGGCGTGGCGCGGCGCACCCATGCCTTCCCCAAGACGGTGACGCCGACGGTGCTCATCATGACCAACCCGATGTCGCTGCCCTCGGCGGCCATGCGCGAGAAGGGCGTGGCCTGCGTGACAGCGCAGGACAAGCGCTGGCTGCACTGTCAGGTGAAATCCACCTCGCTGCTGGGCAATGTGCTGGCGGCGCAGAACGCGGTGGAGAACGACGCCACCGAGACCATCCAGTTCCGCGATGGGATGCTGACCGAGGCCTCCGCGTCCAACGTCTGGGTGGTCAGCAAGGGCCGGGTCTCGGCGCCGCCGAAGGACAACCTGATCCTGGAAGGGATCCGCTACGGCTGGATGGAGGAGCTGTGCGCGGCGCTGGATATCTCGCTGGACGCGCGCCGCATTTCGCAGGACGAGGTGATGGGCGCGGATGAGGTGTTGCTGACCTCGGCCAGCAAGGAGATCCTGCCGGTGGTCACCATCGACGGCAAGACCATCGGCGACGGCGTGCCCGGTCCGGTGTTCAAGAAGCTGTACGCCGCGTATCAGGAAGCCAAGGCGGCGCGCAGCCCGGCGTGATCGAGCGACTGGCAATTTCGCCACGCGTGCCATGGCGGCCGACCGTTTATGCATAGTTGAAATTCGTCGTTCAGCGGACAGCGCGGCTGCGCTATGGTGAGGAACTTGCAAGCGGCCGCCGTGGAACATGGCGAGGGCGGCCTTCCATCCAAAGGAGGTTCCCCCATGGCTAGACCGCTGAACGTGGTTGCCGTCAACGGCAGCGCGCAGCAGCCTTCGCGCACGCTGGCGCTGGTGCAGGCGTTGCTTGATGAACTGGCGGGCAGGCTGCTGTTGCAGACCCGGATCGTCAACCTCGGCGATATCGCCCGCCCGCTAGGCGCGGCGCTGTCGCGCGCTGAACTGCCTGCGGAGATTGAAAACGAGATCGCCGCGATCGAGTCCGCCGATCTGCTGGTGGTGGCCGCGCCGGTCTACCGCGGCTCTTATCCCGGCCATTTCAAGCATCTCTTCGACCTGGTCGGGCAGGACGCGCTGATCGACAAGCCGGTGCTGCTGGCGGCCACCGGCGGCAGCGACCGGCATGCGCTGGTGCTGGAGCATCAGCTACGGCCGCTGTTCGGCTTCCTGCAGGCGCTGACGCTGCCGATCGGCGTGTACGGCAGCCCSGGSGACTTCCAGAACTACCAGGTCAGCAGCGCTGCGCTGGCGGAGCGCATCCGGTTGGCGGCGGACCGCGCGGCGCCGCTGTTCGGCGCGAGCCGGCTACCGCTGCAGCGTGCGGCGTGACGACAAGCGGCCCTAGGCTATAGCTATAGCTCGTTCCACAGGATTCCCTTCCGGCAGCGCGATCCCGCTGGGCTGACATGATCCGCGCTAGACAGAAATGCGCCTGCGTTGCATGCTCTGCGAACGCGGACATTCAACCTGTCGAGAGGAATCGCATATGGAACAGCCAGCACGCAATCAGATCCCCGCCACCCTGATCCCGGGCGACGGCATCGGCCCGGAAGTGGTGCAAGCCACCGTCAAGGTGCTGGACGCGCTGGGCGCGCCGTTTTCCTGGGATGTGCAGCAGGCTGGCATGGCGGGCATCGACCAGGGCGGTGATCCGCTGCCGGAGGCCACCCTCGATAGCATCCGCCGCACAGGCCTGGCGCTCAAGGGCCCGCTGACCACGCCGGTGGGCGGGGGCTTCCGCTCTGTCAATGTGCGGCTGCGCGAAGCCTTCAACCTCTTTGCCAACGTTCGGCCCGCGCGCACGCTGGTGCCGGGCCGCTTCGAGGATATCGACCTGGTGCTGGTGCGCGAGAACGTGGGCGGCTTCTATGTCGCGCATGATTACTACATCGCCGTGGGCGATGACCCGCACGCGGTGGCCGTGTCCACCGGCACCAATACGCGCGACGCCTGCCGGCGCATCGCCCGTTTTGCGTTCGAGTATGCGGTCAAGAACCAGCGCAAGAAGATCACCGTGGTGCACAAGGCCAATATCCTGAAGGCGCTGACCGGCATTTTCCTGGAAGCCGCGCGCGAGGTGGCGCAGGACTATGTGGGCCGCGTGGAGATGGATGATCGCATCGTCGATGCCTGCGCCATGCAGCTCGTGCTCAATCCCTGGCAGTTCGACATGCTGCTCTGTACCAACCTGTTCGGCGACATCCTGTCCGATCAGATCGCTGGCCTTGTCGGCGGGCTGGGCATGGCGCCGGGCGCCAATATCGGCGAGACGGCAGCCATCTTCGAAGCCGTGCACGGCTCCGCGCCGGACATCGCCGGCAAGGGCATCGCCAACCCGATCTCACTGATGCTGGCCGCCGGCCTGATGCTCGAGCATGTGGGCCGCCAGGACCTGGCGGTGCGGCTGCGCCAGGCGATCGACCTGGCGCTCAACCAGGATCAGGTGAAAACCGGCGACCTCAAGGGCTCGGCCTCGACCTTGCAGTTTGCCGAGGCGGTGATCAAGCGGCTGGGGTAGCCGCGCGGCGGGCTTCCCGGCCTGTGCCGGGCGGCGTACTGCGACCCCTGCCATCCCCCGCAGCGGCAGGGCGGAGCAACCCCGATAGCCTGAACGCGCCCACTTGCGTACCATATCTGCGCCGCAACCGTCACTCCCGGCACGGCCGGCGTTAACCGAGGGCTTGGCATGCAGACATCGGAACCCTACGTCCACTTTCGTCTCGATTCGAATGACGATCACAAGATCGAGGTCCACCGCTGGCAGGGCGGCGCCGCGCCGCGTGCCGTGGTCCAGATCGCGCATGGCATGGGCGAGCATGCGCGGCGTTACCGGCCCCTGGCCGACGCGCTGGTGCGCGCGGGCTATGTGGTCTACGCCAGCGAGCATCGCGGACACGGCGCCGATGCAGCCGCGCAGGACAAGCTTGGCGACTTCGGCCCGCGTGGCTTCGCCGCGCTGGCGGACGATATGGCCGTGCTCAGCCGGCACGCGCGCACGCAGCATCCCGGGGTGCCGCTGATCCTGTTTGGCCACAGCATGGGCTCGTTCGCAGCGCAGTGCTACCTGGTTGAGCACAGCGCGCTGCTCGACGGCGTATCGCTGTCAGGCACCACCGCAGTGGACCTGATGCTGGCAGCAGCACAGGCGGGATTCAAGCTGGAAGACATGAATGCCGGGGTGCCGGATAGCCGCACGCCATTCGACTGGCTCAGCCGTGACCCCGCCCAGGTGGATGCGTATATCGCCGATCCGTTGTGCGGGTTCACCGTGACGCCGGCTTCGCGCGCCTCGATGTTCACCGAGTGCGCGCGCCTGGCCGAGCCGGATACGCTGCGCCGCATCCGTCCGGCGTTGCCGATGTACCTGTTCACCGGTGATTCCGATCCGGTCAACAATCACCTGGCATGGTTCGAGCCGCTGGTTAGCCGCTACCGCGCGGCAGGGCAGGCCGATGTGTCGTCCCACGTGTTCGGCGGGGCGCGGCATGAGACGTTGAACGAGACCAATCGCGAGGAAGTGGTCGCGGTGTTCGTCGCGTGGATCGAGCGGGTGGTATCCAGCCGCTGAAATGCCGATTCGCTGATTCGCCGATGGCGCTAGGCTAGCAGCCGCGCCTCGGTCAGCGCCTGCAACTCGCCGAGGGTCATGCCCTCGGCCATGGCCTCCACCAGCAAGCCGTCGGGCGTCACGCGCATCACCGCCAGGTCGGTATAGATGCGGCTGACCACACCGCTTGCCGTCAACGGCAGCGTGCAGCGGTGCAACAGGCGCGGGCGCGCGTCGCGCGTGGTGTGTTCCATCAGCACCCAGACCTCGCGCGCGCCGAAGGCCAGCTCCATGGCGCCGCCCACAGCGGGCGGCGTGTTCGGGTCGCCGCGGCTCCAGTTGGCCAGGTCGCCGTTCTCCGCCACTTCGTAGGCGCCAAGGATGGCGAGGTCCAGGTGGCCGCCGCGCATCATCGCGAAGCTCAGCGCGGAATCGAAGATGGCCGCGCCAGGCTGCAGCGTCACCGGCTGCTTGCTGGCATTGATCAGGTCCGGGTTCTCCTGGCCCAGTAGCGGGCGTGGCCCGAGATGCAGGATGCCGTTCTCGCTATGCAGGAAGACCTCGCGCTCCCGCGGGATCATGTCGCCGACCAGCGTCGGCAGGCCGATGCCCAGGTTGACGTAGGCACCCGGCCGGATGTCCTGCGCCGCGCGCCGGGCGATCTGTTCCCTGTTCCATCGCTTCATGGCTGGCTCCTGGCTTGCTGTTTGTTGGCGTTAGCGGTGACGACGCGGTGGACAAAGATGCCGGGCGTCACGATATGTTCGGGGTTCATCGCGCCGGCCTCGACCATCGCTTCCACCTCCGCCACCACCACGCGCGCGGCCGTGGCCATGATGGGGTTGAAGTTGCGGCCCGCCAGGTGATAGTCCAGGTTGCCAAGGCGATCCGCATGACGTCCGCGAATCAGCGCAAAGTCCGCATGCAGCGGCAGCTCCAGCACGTGCAGCACACCGTTGATCTCCCGCGTGTCCTTGCCTTGGGCAAGGATCGTCCCGGCAGTGATGGGGCAGTAGAACCCGCCCAGCCCGGCTCCGGCGCAACGAATGCGCTCTACCAGCGTGCCCTGCGCCACCAGTTCCAGCTCGACCTCGCCGCGCCGGTAAGCGTCGCGGAACGCCGTGGCGCCCGCTGTCAGCGGATAGGAGCAGACCAGCTTGCGCATGCGCCCGGCTTCGATCAGGCTCGCCACGCCTTCGCCGTCGTAGCCGGCGTTGTTGGAGATCACCGTGAGATCCCGCGCGCCATGCGCCAGCACCGCTGCGATCAGGCCGTCGGGCAGGCCCGCGCTGCCGAAGCCGCCCACCATCACGGTGGCGCCGTCGCGCAGGTCGGCGATGGCCTCTGCACAGCTTGCTACCCGTTTGTTGACCAATCCCATGCCCGACTTGCTCCCGATGCGTGCCGCGGCGTCGTCGCCGCCAAGTCGAGCATCATGCGGCGCAGGCTTCGATAGGTTCAAGTGCGCAGAGCTTAATTATTGATAAGCTGTACTTATATTGAAAGCGGGCCATCGCGATGAACCTCGAACTCCGACACTACCGATACTTTGCCGCGCTGGCCGAGGAGCTGCACTTTGGCCGCGCGGCGGAGCGCCTGGGCATATCGCAGCCGGCGCTGAGCCAGCAGTTCCGGTGGATCGAGCAAGAAGCGGGCGCGCCGCTGCTCTCGCGCAGCAAGCGCCGGATTGCGCTGACCGATGTGGGTGCGGTTTTTTACGAGGAAGCGATGGGTGTGCTGCGCCAGGTCCAGCATGCCGGGCTGGTCACGGCCAGCGCCAGCCGGGGTGATGTCGGCGGCGCTGCCATCGGGTATGTGGCGTCAGCCGCGTTGTCAGGATTATTGCCAAGGCTCGTCTATCGTTTTCGCCAGGATCATCCGGCCGTGCGGCTTGCCATGCGGGAGATGGACATGCCGGCCCAGCTCGAAGCGGTGGCACGCCGCGAACTCGATATCGGTTTTATCCGGCCACCGTTGCGGTCCTTGCCGGAAGGGCTGGCCTTGCTCGACATCGCGTCCGAAGCCGTCGTGGCGGCCTTGCACGCCACCCATGCGCTGGCTGGCCGCGCTCGCGTCGACGTAGCCATGCTGCGCGACGAGACCTTTATCTGCACGCATACCGAGCACGGCACCGGCTTCTACGCCATCACGCTCGCCATCTGTGGCAATGCTGGCTTCCAGCCGCGCGTGGAGGCTCTGTCGACCCAGATGGCCACCATCATCAGCATGGTGGCGGCCGGGTTTGGCGTGGCGCTGATCCCCGCCTCGATGCGCGCGTTCGCTCCGCCCGACGTGGTATTCAAGCCGCTGGCCCGCAACGACGTGGCGTCGCAACTGGCCGTGGTCCATCGCAAGAACGAGCGCTCGCCCACGGTGCTGAGGCTGATCGAGCGCTGCCGCGAGGCGAAGGGGTAGAGCGGCGCCAGAGTCAATCGTGCGGTAAGCCTTATAGCGTTATAGCCTTATGCCTGTCCGTATCTGCCGCGCCACCGCCGCCGCTTATTTCTTGAAGCGCGTTGCTTCCGCTTGCGTGACAGAGCCCGCATCGGCGCCGTTGAGGTCTACTCGCGCAGCGCCTTCCGTAAGACATGCCTTGTAACGGGTCCCACGGCACCAGGTCTTGATGGCTTCGCGCAACTCCGCCTCTTGCAAGCCCAGCTCGCTAGCGTAGCCAAGCAGATCGTCAAAGATGCCGACCTTCAACGCTCTCTTCGGCGCGGGGTTCTTAGGGAAGGCGAGGGGGAAGCGCTTTTGAAGCCGCCCGATGTTCCGTACAACAGGATCCACCGGTTTCGACTGGGCCGCTTGCGCGGATGGGCGGGCGCGTGTGGGCTTGGCCGCCGGCTTGGGTTTGGCCTGTTGCGCCAGCTGCGCTTTCAGCGCAGCAAGTTGTTCGAATCCCATAGTGTTCTGTTGTGAAGAGGTGAGGAGTGAACGCGAATTTTAGCGGAAGCCGGTCGGCCCCGAGGTTTGATGCTCAATTGTGCGTCGTGAGGCGCTTTTTCCGTGTCAGCTAAATTTTCCAGAAAAGACTTGCCAGCACCGTGCCGACAGCTTAGTATTCGCCCCCTTCCGCAGTACAACACTCAGCTGCAAGGCAGACGGGCGAAGGCTGCGGGGGATGGCAGGAAAGGTGAGAAGAGCGCGTAGCGAATCCAGCCTGAGCAAGAAAAGATTAAAAAAGTATTGATGAAACGCAGATAATTCTTTATAGTCTCGTTTCTCTGCTGCAGCAAACGCAGCGACGCGGTAAGCAAAGCGAACCGCGGTGAGTTCTTTAACAAACAAACAACCGATAAGTGTGGGCGCTTGATAGCGGATGCGGAAGACTTCGGTCTTTTAGCTTACAAGTT